>NZ_PSRU01000019.1:0-119216 GCF_003000935.1 Escherichia sp. R1 | reverse complement strand
GGAGGAGAGTTCGTGCTGGGTGAGGGTGTCACAGGCGTGGGCGGGGCCGGGATTTGGTAATCTGGCGATACCGCGGGTGGGCCAGGAGGTGATTGTTGATTTCCTGAACGGGGACCCGGACCAGCCGCTGGTCATGGGCAGGACGTACCATGAGGACAACCGTTCACCAGGGGACCTGCCGGGGACGAAGACGCAGATGACGATACGGTCGAAGACCTATAAAGGAAGCGGCTTTAATGAACTGCGGTTTGAAGACGCCACGGGCGGTGAACAGGTCTATATCCACGCGCAGAAGAACATGGATACGGAGGTGCTGAATAATCGGACGACGGATGTGAAGGCTGACCACACGGAGACCATTGGTAACGACCAGAAGATAACGGTGGGGTTGGGCCAGACGGTGAATGTGGGGAGCAAAAAGGAAGGTGGTCATGACCAGAAAGTGACGGTAGCGAACGATCAGCATCTCACGATAAAAAATGACCGGCACAAGGTTGTAAATAACAACCAGACAAGCAAGGTGACGGGAACTGATACCGAAGAAGTCGTCAAAAAACAGAGTATTAAAATAGGTGATAATTACGAACTGAAAGTTGAGCATGGTACAAATATCATATCTGGGGACAGTATTGAGCTAATTTGTGGGCAGGGAGAGAGCGGGACTTGTTCCATAAAACTGGAGAAAACAGGAAAGATAATAATACGGGGGACGGAGTTTCTATTTGAGGCTACCGGTCCTGTAGATATTAAAGGAAAAGATATTCATCTGAACGGATAGTGCAGGATATAAAACATGGTGATTGTATTTGCTTTATACGCCTGTGAATCACCATTTGTGATTGTTTAAATTAATCATAGCATGACTTATTCAGGAATCAATAAGCATGATAGAAATGAAAAATAACACGCCATTTCCTTTGTTGTCATTTGAAAAATATGGTCGTTATGGTCTTTTGTTTGATGTTATTGCTATTAAAATGTCATTGCGAATTAAAAATGGATTTTATGCTGATCTTGCTGAGTTTCAAAAAGAATTGTCCATGTCTGATGAATACTATGGGGAGTCTGAAACAAGTAGTCTAAAATCTGAAACAGACTTAGTTCTTTGTAAAAGAAATACAGATATTCACGTGACAGGTAGTGCTCATGCCCCTTCAGGGGATAAGTCTCAGTGGAAGGCTTGTGTGAGGGTTAATAGTTTTTCTAAAGAACTGAGTTTATCTGGTGTCCGCTACTTACAATATGAGCGAAATCGTTGGCAGATGAGCTTACCAGATAAAATTATTAATGTTCCTCTACGCTATGAGCTTGCTTACGGTGGTATTTGGCAACCAGATGGTATGGAGAAATTGGTTTTTTCAGCAAACCCTGTAGGTTGTGGATATTATCCTGATATTTCTCAACTTAATACAAGTTGTCAATATAAACTCCCACAAATAACCAGCTCTGCTTTGTCAGAAAACGCTACCATTTTTAATGGGGAATCTGACTTTTTTCAAGGTGTTGGCCCTGTATCTCGATGGTGGAAAAGTCGCCTCCAGTATGCAGGAACCTACAATGAAGTATGGCGTGAAAAGCGCTATCCCTATTTGCCGGATGATTTTGATGAGCGGTTCTACAATAGTGCTCATCCGGATATGATATACACGGGGTTTCTCTCTGGCGATGAAAACATCTCTCTTGAAGGTTTTTTTAAATTTGAACAGGTTGTTAAGACAAAATTGCCAGGTATACGACCTGTACTTATATTAAAAACCAAGAATAATACATCACATATGTTCTTACCTGTTGCGGATACAATGGTTATCGATTTAAGTCGACAGGAAATATACCTTACCTGGAGATTAACAATACCTGATTTTTTTGGAATGAAAGAAGGAGTGCTGAGTTGTATTATTCCTGAATGTATAGGGAAAAAATATTATGGGTAACTATCATATCGGGGATGGTGAATGTAGATTTAGAGTCGTGTGTTCTTCACCAGATGTATGTGAAGTAGGAGGTTACAAGGTTCCTTTTGACAGTTACCAGACTTTAGATAGTGAAAGACAGTACAGTTCAACGGTATGGGCGCGTGGATGCAGAGCTTTAAATGTTGGT
This sequence comes from Escherichia sp. R1, assembly GCF_003000935.1. NCBI lineage: Bacteria > Pseudomonadati > Pseudomonadota > Gammaproteobacteria > Enterobacterales > Enterobacteriaceae > Escherichia > Escherichia sp. R1. The sequence continues at coordinate 117,116 of NZ_PSRU01000019.1, read as the reverse complement.
TCAGTGATTGCTGGAACTCAAAGTAATGCCGGTAAAGGTGTCATATCCGGTACATCTCAAGGAACGGGTGACTGTGTTATTTTAACGGGAAGTCCGACTGTAACAATAGAAGGGAAACCTGTTGCTTATCATGGTTCAGTTGTTGGGATTAATAACCACAACTGCCTTGGTAAATTGTATACCAAAATAAAATCACCAATGATTTCTGTCATTGATAGAACTTTTAATTATGAAAGGACTGCTGAAGTAATACACGATTTACTGCTTCTGAAGGATCTCCTCTCTGTTGGTAATATTTTTGACGGAGATATTTCACCTGAGGTTAAAAATAATTTATTTCAAATAAAAGATCCTGACCAATCATGGGGGGAGTTTTTTTCAATAAAGAATATCAGAGAATCTCTCAGGAATGGTATTGAAGGAGATAAATCTCAGATCAGAGAATGGTTTGGAGAGAACACACTTACTCAAATGGGGAATGGAGCAATCACCACTTTACATGGTGTGGCGGATTTAGCCTTAGTTACATTCGATGCTCTGTTAGATACGGCAACGGCAACGGTTGCTTGCCCGATAGGCGAAGATGGGTTATGTGAACAGGCAAATATAAATTTAAATGAAAAAGAACAAGCTTTATTTAATATTAGTAATTCATTGATAAATGGGCAAGCATGGGATGCACTTAAAAAAATGATAATGGATACAAATAATGGTGATCAGATTGCTCTGGAGCATTTTGCCAGCTTTTTATGGGGCTTTATGATACCCGCAAAAATACCAGAAGAAAATATCTCTGGGAAAGTATTTGTAGAGCCAGTAGTTTTAGAAGGTGGTGCTGGTGGCAATTGGACAGTATTTGATGAGGTTTTAGATTCAAATGTAATAAAGCAATTGACTTTAACAGGCTGTGGAGCGGCCTGTGGGGAAATGTTGCTTAGGGATAGGTATATTTTTGTCACGCAAAATGTAATTGGAACAGAATTAACATCTATGACGTCGCTGGCAAACAAGCTTAATAAATTTGATGTCGGCTGGGAAGGGAATGCAGTGAGCGAATCTAGTTTATATGCCCTCAGTAATACTGGTTCATGGGGAGCAATGATGTGGGATTCTGGAAGTAAAGTAGGGCATTGGGTACTTGTTAAGGGTGTTGATGATGCTGGGAATGTGATAATATATGATCCATATCAAGGGAGTCGATATCTGATGACTGAACAGGAATTTAAGGAGGTATGGAATGGGCATAGTGTTTACAAACCATAATATTGATTTGTTATCGGTTGAATTTGATGAGATTACAAAAAATTGTAATTACACTTTTAGTGTAGATGGAGAGACGGCTATCTTTACTGCTAGAATATCAATAATAAGAAATATAAAGGGAATTAAATATAGCGAAGAACTTGATAAATTTATAATGTCAATAATGCCATTGCAGCCTAAAGTATCAAAAATTTTGGGAGGTGTTACTTGGGATTGTATTTGTGGTAAGGAAGTTGGATTTCCTGTGAGATTAATTGGTAAGTGAAGGGTGGTGAGGTATTTCTATATTTTTTTCGTGAAAGTCTTTAAAACTGAAATTATCTTGTTTGGAGCCCAAGGTGAGATCATAAAACGTATTATTTTATAAATATTGTTATGCAGGGAAAGGTCAAGTAATGCTGCTTTTTTGTACTAAATAATTCGCATTTTATGTTCAATAATTGAGGTGTTCCTTATTACCTAAAGCTGTTTTTCATTGCTTATACATGATCAAATACTCATTGCCTAATTAAGGGGGACAAAATGGAACTTAAAAAATTGATGGAACATATTTCTATTATTCCCGATTACAGGCAAGCCTGGAAAGTGGAACATAAATTGCCAGATATTCTATCTGTTAACTATTTGCGCCGTTATTTCTGGTGCATAATGCTGGGAAGATATAGAGGATTTGGGGAAACACATCTCGATTTTTTGAAGTGATATGGTGATTTTGAAAATGGTATTCCTGTTCACGATATCATTGCCAGAGTTGTATCCTGTATCAGTCCTGCAAAATTTCATGAGTGCTTTATTAACTGGATGCGTGACTGCCATTCCTCAGATGATAAAGATGTCATTGCAATTGATGGAAAAACGCTTCGGCACTCTTATGACAAGAGTCGCCGCAAGGGAGCGATTTATGTCATTAAAATCAGTCTTCATATTATTTGCGATGTCCCTGATGAACTTATTGATTTCACGTTTGAATGGAAAGAGCTGAAGAAATTATGCATGGCAGTCTCCTTTCGTTCAATAATAACAGAACAAAAGAAAGAGCCAGAAATGACGGACAGATATTATAGCATTTCTGCTGATTTAACCGCAGAGAAGTTCGCCACAGCGAACCGAAATCACTGGTACGTGGAGAATAAGCTGCACTGGCATCTGGACGTGGTAATGAATAAAGACGACTTCAAAATAAGAAGAGGAAATGCAGCATAATTATTTTCAGGGATACGGAAGATCGCTATTAATATTTTAACGAAAGATAAGATACTCAAGGCAGGGGCAAGATGTAAGATGTGAAAAGCAGCTGTGGACAGAGACTACCTCGCGTCAGTCCTTGCGGGGGCGGGCTTTCGTAATCTTGCTCTGCAAGGGATGATAAAAAGTGCAACTTTATTCCACGCAGCTATTTAGACAGCGTACAGTAAACAAATGAAAGTTGTTATTTCAATGGTCAGGGCAAGAGCATGAAGTGTTTACTACACACTATGCTCTTGTCCTGGCGTCAGGTCTTGTTTGGAGGGATAAATGGTAGATATTGTCGAGGCCGATAAAACGGATATTTATTTCATTCAGGAGAGTGTTTATGGCAAAATCGGGTTGCCAGCTTTTGGTAATACAATAGGACCATCCGCACAGCAAGTTGTTAAAAAGGTATTCGCTGTCGTTAAAGAACGAGATAAGACACATGCAAAACAGAGATTATTGTTGGAATATAATGGTAACAAACTCTGGATGAATGCTATTGATGGCAGTGAAGCTATCCTACCAACAGAATTTTCTAAGCGATACGAACTTTCATTATTCAATACTACTAATTTTGGAGAAGATCCTTTTCCTGATGTTAATTTATATAATAATATGAAATCAAGTTTTTTTGTAAGGTTTGGTGGAACATCCCATCCCGAGGCTTGGGCTATTTATAATGCAAGTACGAAAGAGGTTAAATATATAGAAACTGCAAGAGAAATTGATAAAATATTCAGTGATTTTAACTTGAGTGGTCCATTGCCAATTCACATTGGTCAATGATTTTTTAAATTGTGTGATTAAATAATTGAACATTAATGATGATTTATAGCATCATTATTATTCTATAACATGAATAAACGGATTGAATGTGTTATGTTAAAAATGAGTTTATACGTAATAATATTGTTATTTTCCCTTCAGTTTAGTGCAGCCATTACTGGCAAGGAAAGTGAGGTTGTTTCACCATTATTAATGGATGTTAATCCTTCACTAACAATGGAAAATATTTCTGAATTATCCACATCATCGGAACCATCGCAACAGGGGGTATTTCCTGTAATATGTACTCGACTTCATCCTGGCTCCGTAATGAAACGTCAGTTATTAACCGGCTGGGGGCCTGTTTTTATAATTGGTGATGATCCTTTTTCTCTGCGCTGGATGAGTGAACATCTGGAGATCCTTAAATCGCTAAATGCCCTTGGTTTGGTTGTTAATGTTGAATCAGTAGAACGAATGGAGGTATTACAGCAGCGGGCTGATGGGTTATTGTTATTGCCAGTTATCTGCGATAATTTTGTGCAAGCTCTGCAATTAAATGCTTATCCGGTATTAATCACAGAGATGGAAATATCACAATGATTAATAACATAATTACTGCTAATAATATGGTGATTTTGAAAATGGTAATCCTGTTCACGACACCATAATCAGAGTTATGTCCTGTATCCGTTCAGTAAAATTTCACGAATGCTTTATTAACCGGATGCGTGAATGTCATTCTTCAGACGACATAGACGTCATTGCGATTGATGGAAAAGCACTTCCACACTCCTGTGATAAAAGTCGTCGCAGGAGAGCGGGCTTTCGTAGTCTTCCCCGACTCTCCCCGGCCCTAAACACAACCCCCACTCACCACAACCTAAACTCATCCGCATCCTGCCATGCCGGAAACTTTTCTCTATATTCCCGCAATGCCATCATCGATAGCTCCGCATCAATGCGCGTTGCCTGATGCGCGTCGGCAGTAGCGATAATCTCGCCTTGTGGATTAATCACCCGGCTGTCACCGCGATAATGGCAGCCGTTGCCATCGCTGCCGACGCGATTACATCCCGCTACATACGCCTGATTCTCAATCGCGCGGGCTGTCAGCAATGCCTGCCAGTGCAGAGAACGCGGTGCAGGCCAGTTGGCAACGTAGATGGCGAGGTCATAATCGTTGAGATTGCGCGACCACACCGGAAAACGTAAGTCGTAGCACACCAGCGGCAAAATACGCCAGCCGCGCCATTCCACAATCACTCGCTCATTGCCCGCTTTATAATGCAGATGCTCATCTGCCATGCGGAACAGATGACGCTTATCATAAAAATGTACCGTGCCGCCCGGCTCAACCAGCAAAAAGCGGTTAACCGAATCAGACTCCGTTTGTAATGCAACACTGCCTGCAATCAGCGCATTGCACTGCTGCGCTTTAGCGGTCATCCAGCTCACTACGTCATCTTGTGCTAGCGACGAAGCTGCCGCTTCCATGGCAAAGCCGCTGGTAAACATCTCCGGTAGAACGATCACATCGCGCCCGGTAATACCTTCCAGTTGACGATCAAAATGGCGCAGGTTGGCAGGACCATCCATCCACACCAGTGGTTGCTGCAAAAGCGTAATCTTCAAACCAGGCACGGTGTACAACTCCTTTATGCGAAGGGTTTTATAACTCTAACACCTTATCAGGCAGTTGCCTTAGCGCAGAATAAATTGATAACAAATGCTGATATTGGAAATATCTGATTTGCAAATTATCGTGTTATCGCCAGGCTTTAGGGAGTTAATCACATGGGCAGGATAAGCCCGGGAGGAATGATGTTTAAGGCAATAACGACAGTCGCCGCTCTGGTCATCGCCACCAGTGCAATGGCGCAGGATGATTTAACCATTAGCAGTCTTGCAAAGGGCGAAACCACCAAAGCGGCGTTTAATCAGATGGTGCAAGGGCATAAGCTGCCTGCCTGGGTGATGAAAGGCGGTACTTATACTCCCGCACAAACCGTGACATTGGGAGATGAGACGTATCAGGTGATGAGCGCGTGCAAACCGCATGACTGTGGCTCGCAACGTATCGCTGTGATGTGGTCCGAGAAATCTAATCAGATGACGGGGCTGTTCTCGACTATTGATGAGAAAACGTCGCAAGAGAAACTCACCTGGTTGAATGTGAACGATGCGCTTTCGATTGATGGTAAAACGGTGCTGTTCGCGGCGTTGACCGGCAGCCTGGAAAACCATCCGGATGGCTTTAATTTTAAATAATTAGCGGATAAAGAAACGGAGCCTTTCGGCTCCGTTATTCAATTACGCGGCTTCAACTTTCCGCACTTTCTCCGGCAACTTTACCGGCTTCGTCGCCAGCTCTTCCGGATCAAAGTCATCAACGTTAATACTGCGCAGACGGCTTTCTTCAGCTTTCACCAGAATAGCGGCTTCATCTTTATCAATCAGCCCCTTCGCCAGCGCGTTGTGCGCCAGTTCATCCAGACGGGTAAACGGCAGGTTTTTACCCAGCTCTTTACAGATCCGCTGATGAATCGGGTCGGCGGCAATCACATCCACTAGCGCCTCTTCCAGTAAACCAACCGGGTTATGCTCGCTCGGCGTCAGGTACTGACCGCGACCAATGCGGGAACGGGTGGCGTTCGGCACTTGTAAAATCTTCGCCACCTTATGATCCAGCTTGTCAGAAGGTGCCAGATAATGACGTCCGGTCGGGAAGATCACCACATTCAGCAGCCCGGCAACCACGCGGTTCGGGAAGTTTTGCAGTAAATCGTCCATCGCCTGTTCTGCCTGATACAGCGCATCCTGTACGCCCCAGTGCACCAGCGGCAGATCGGCTTCATTACGGCCTTCGTCGTCATAACGCTTCAGAACGGCAGAGGCGAGGTAAAGCTGGCTTAAAATATCCCCCAGACGTGCCGAGATACGCTCGCGACGTTTCAGGCTGCCGCCCAGCACAGCCATCGAGACATCAGAAAGCAGGGCGAGGTTGGCGCTCAGGCGGTTCAGGTGCTGATAGTAGCGTTTAGTGGCATCGCCGGTTGGCGTGCTGCTGGTTAAACCGCGCGTCAGGCCCAGCCAGAAGCTGCGAACTTTGTTGCTACCGACGTGACCGATATGTTTAAACAGGAGTTTATCGAACGCGTTGACGTCATTGTTCTTCGCCGCTTCCATCTCTTCCAGCACGTACGGATGGCAACGAATCGCCCCCTGACCGAAAATCATCATGCTACGGGTCAGAATATTTGCCCCTTCAACGGTGATGGCAATCGGTGCCCCCTGGTAAGCACGGGCCAGGAAGTTGCTTTGCCCGAGCATAATGCCTTTGCCACCAGTGATATCCATCGCATCAATAATCGACTGCTGCCCGCGGTGGGTACAGTGATACTTAACGATAGCCGACAGCACGGCGGGTTTTTCACCGAGCATAATGCCGTAGGTAATCAGCGATGCCGCAGCATCCATTACATAGGCATTACCGGCAATACGCGCCAGCGGCTCTTCAATCCCTTCCATCTTACCAATAGAAATTTTGAACTGACGGCGAATGTGCGCATACGCACCCGTTGCCAGTGCTACCGATTTCACGCCGCCGGTTGAGTTGGAAGGCAGGGTGATGCCGCGGCCTACCGAGAGGCACTCCACCAGCATCCGCCAGCCTTGCCCGGCCATTTTCGGCCCGCCGATGATGTAATCGATCGGCACGAACACATCTTTACCGCGCGTCGGTCCGTTCTGGAACGGTACGTTCAGCGGGAAGTGGCGACGACCAATTTCCACGCCCGGCGTGGTGGTCGGGATCAGCGCACAGGTAATACCTAAATCTTCTGCACCGCCGAGTAATTTCTCCGGGTCGGAGAGTTTAAACGCCAGACCAAGCACGGTCGCAATCGGTGCCAGCGTAATGTAGCGTTTGTTCCAGGTCAGACGCATTCCCAGCACCTGCTGGCCCTGCCATTCGCCCATGCAGACAATCCCGGTATCCGGAATCGCGCCCGCATCGGAACCCGCTTCGGGGCTGGTCAGTGCAAAGCAAGGGATCTCCTGACCACGCGCCAGACGCGGCAGATAGTGATTTTTCTGCTCGTCAGTGCCGTAATGTTGCAGCAGCTCGCCCGGGCCTAATGAGTTCGGCACGCCGACGGTAATCGCCAGGATCCCGCTCACGCCGGAGAGTTTTTGCAGCACGCGAGACTGGGCATAAGCCGAGAACTCCAGCCCGCCGTACTCTTTTTTGATGATCATCGCGAAGAAACGATGCTCTTTAAGGTACGCCCATAACTCCGGCGGCAGGTCCGCCAGCTCATGAGTAATCTGGAAATCATTCGCCATCCGGCAGGCTTCTTCTACCGGACCGTCGAGAAACGCTTGCTCTTCAGCGGTCAGGCGCGGCTGCGGATAGTTATGCAGCTTTTTCCAGTCCGGCTTGCCCTGGAACAAGTCGCCCTCCCACCAGGTGGTGCCCGCATCAATCGCTTCTTTCTCAGTGCGCGACATCGGCGGCATCACCTTACGGAAACCGCGAAATACCGGTGCGGAAATCATCGACTTACGCATAGGCGCAAAGTTAAATGGCACGAGGATAATGGCCAGAGGCACTAGTACCCACGCCGACCACAGACCAGCAACGCCGAGGACGGCTGTCCAGGCGAGCAAAATCAGACTGCTGATAAATAAGCTCACGCGGTGATAGAACAATGCGCCGAGCAGGACAACCGTAGCGAGAATACTCAAAATCATCATAACGAAAAGCCCCTTACTTGTAGGAGGTCTGACCACTTGTGATGATATGGTTGTAGTGGATGTAAAAACATTTAGCAATGTGTTTACAATATAATTACAACAAAGCTCACATTGTTGCTGTTTTTATCCGCACTTCAGGTCAAAAAGTCCTGGTCATAGCACCTGCCCGTACTTCTCGCTTTTGGCGGTATCCGGTACACTGCATTTTGTCTATTACATTTATGCTGAAGGATATCCTCATGTACCAGGATCTTATTCGTAATGAACTGAACGAAGCGGCGGAAACGCTGGCTAACTTTTTAAAAGATGACGCCAATATTCACGCCATTCAGCGCGCGGCGGTCCTGTTAGCAGACAGCTTTAAAGCCGGTGGCAAAGTGCTTTCCTGTGGCAACGGCGGCTCCCATTGCGACGCCATGCACTTTGCCGAAGAGTTGACCGGTCGCTACCGTGAAAACCGTCCGGGCTACCCGGCGATTGCCATTTCTGACGTTAGTCATATTTCCTGCGTCGGTAACGATTTTGGTTTCAATGATATTTTCTCCCGTTACGTTGAAGCGGTAGGTCGCGAAGGCGATGTACTGCTGGGGATCTCCACCTCCGGTAACTCTGCAAACGTGATCAAAGCGATCGCAGCGGCGCGTGAGAAGGGGATGAAAGTGATCACCCTGACGGGTAAAGACGGCGGCAAAATGGCTGGCACGGCGGATATTGAAATTCGCGTTCCGCACTTTGGTTATGCCGACCGCATTCAGGAGATCCACATTAAAGTGATCCATATCCTGATCCAGTTAATTGAAAAAGAGATGGTTAAGTAAGTCTGGCGTAGGCCGGATAAGGCGTTTACGCCGCATCCGGCATTTGTGCTCTGATGCCTGATGCGACGCTGACGCGTCTTATCATGCCTACAATCTGCACCCGAACCGTAGGCCGAATAATGCGTTCACGCCACATCCGACCTGAAAATTCTTAAATCAATCTTCGCCGGGGGCCATGCGCTCCCGCTGTTGTGGAGGTTACCCATGTGCGAATTGCTCGGGATGAGTGCCAACGTCCCTACCGATATCTGCTTTAGTTTCACCGGACTTGTACAGCGTGGTGGTGGAACCGGGCCACATAAAGATGGCTGGGGCATTACCTTTTACGAAGGTAAAGGCTGTCGCACATTTAAAGATCCGCAACCCAGCTTTAATTCCCCCATCGCCAAACTTGTCCAGGACTACCCGATAAAATCCTGTTCGGTGGTGGCTCATATTCGCCAGGCTAATCGGGGCGAGGTGGCGCTGGAAAATACTCACCCGTTTACCCGCGAGTTATGGGGGCGTAACTGGACTTATGCCCATAATGGACAACTGACGGGCTACAAATCACTGGAAACCGGCAACTTCCGCCCGGTCGGTGAAACCGATAGCGAAAAAGCCTTTTGCTGGCTCCTGCATAAATTAACGCAGCGTTACCCGCGCACACCGGGCAACATGGCGGCAGTATTTAAATATATCGCCTCACTGGCGGATGAACTGCGGCAGAAGGGCGTTTTCAACATGCTGCTTTCTGACGGGCGCTATGTAATGGCGTATTGCTCGACTAATTTACACTGGATCACCCGCCGCGCGCCGTTTGGCGTGGCAACGTTGCTGGATCAGGATGTGGAAATCGACTTCAGCTCGCAGACCACACCGAATGATGTGGTCACGGTGATTGCGACACAGCCGCTGACGGGCAATGAAGCCTGGCAAAAGATTATGCCAGGTGAATGGCGCTTATTTTGCCTCGGGGAGTGTGTAGTTTGATGCCAGTTGTGGCTGCACAACTTCGTGGCTTAACGGCTTGCTGACCACGTAACGGCCATTGACCACAGAAACGGTCGGTGGCTTACGGGTTTGCTCAAAGTAGTCGTAACCTGGCTTCAGCTGCTCCCAGAAGTCCTTAAAGTTGGAATATTTATGGCGCTTCATATTGGCGTCGGTCATGCGGAACGGGTAAATACTCACTTGCACGCTCGGCTGACCAAAAACCAGCGCACCAGTAACGAACTGGAAGATCTCATCAATACCCTGATTGGTCATCGCGTAGCAGCCGATGGAAACACAATCGCCGTGGATCATCAGGTATTTCCCTTCATAACCATGCGCACGGTCATAGGCATTGGGGAAACCGATATTAATCGCCTTGTAGTAACGGCTGTCTGGTTTTAACTGATTACGCTGGACGCTATAAAACCCTTCCGGGCTTTTGAAATCGCCCTGACGCTGTTTTGGCCCCAAGCCGCCGGAATATTTACAGATTTTATAGCTGTCGAGCAGTTGATATTGCTCGCCCATTTTGACGTAGAGATCGAGCGTACGTTCTTCCTTGAAGATCTGGATGTAGACAGGGGATCCCATCAACTGCTGCTTATACTCTTTGCTCACTGGCGTGGTCGAGCTACTGCTGCCCAGCAAACCGGCAAACGAAACGCACGGGATCAACAACATCGCAAGAATTAATGCGATTTTACGCATACTGCTTATTCCTTGATAAAACGGTTACACACGCCAGGACGGCAAAATGAATCCCAAATCGGAATAGTCTGGATTTGGAAGGCTCACATTATCACCAAAAGAGTTTTACGCAAGCCTGTCGGCGCAGGGTTTACAAATTTAGCACAGGGGCAGTTTTCAAGAGTCCGAAAAGCGCATGGATTGTAGATTTATTTCTTATTTCCTAAGATTATGAAACCGCAATAGTAATATGCAAATAAGCAATTAATAATCCCGTTTACTCCTCCGGTCTTTTAAAATTCTCACCTTCATTCAGCTGGTTTATGTCCTTCATGTCTTCGTTCTTGCACGGCAGATTTCTGCATCCAGGCGTGTTTTCGTTATGCGTTTTGCTCCCTTTACTCGCCAGCGCCACCACATCACATATCTCTTTTAGCTACGCCGCCCGCCAGCGGATGCAAAACCGTGCGCGTTTATTAAAACAGTACCAAACCCATCTGAAAAAGCAGGCCAGCTATATTGTGGAAGGCAATGCCAAAAGCAGAAGGGCGCTGCGCCAGCATAATCGGGAGCAGATAAAACAGCATCCAGAATGGTTTCCTGCGCCGCTCAAGGCGAGTGACAGACGCTGGCAGGCGTTGGTGGAGAATAATCATTTCTTAAGCAGCGACCATCTACATAACATCACCGAAGTGGCGATTCACCGCCTGGAGCAGCAGCTAGGTAAGCCTTATATCTGGGGGGGCACGCGGCCTGATAAAGGCTTCGACTGTAGCGGGTTGGTTTTTTATGCCTACAACAAGATCCTTGAGGCTAAGCTCCCGCGCACGGCCAATGAGATGTACCACTACCGTCGGGCAACGATTGTGGCGAATAACGACCTGCGCCGGGGAGATTTGCTGTTTTTCCATATCCACAGTCGTGAGATAGCCGACCATATGGGCGTATATCTTGGAGACGGTCAGTTTATCGAGTCACCGCGCACCGGGGAAACCATTCGGGTAAGTCGGTTAGCCGAACCTTTCTGGCAGGATCACTTTTTAGGCGCGCGGCGGATTTTGACGGAAGAGACGATTTTGTAGGCCGGATAAGGCGTTCACGCCGCATCCGGCGGTTGTGCGCCGGTGTCTGATGCGACGCTACGCGTCTTATCATGCCTACAAATCTGTGCATTTTTTGCGAGCCGCTTTCCCGATTTAACACAACATCATTGCCGACTTTTCCTTTTCTTCTTACCGTTGAGAAAAAGGAGTCGTTATGTCTGAATATCGTCGTTATTACATCAAGGGGGGAACCTGGTTTTTCACGGTAAATTTACAGAATCGTCGAAACCAACTTTTGACCACCCAGTTTCAGACGCTCCGTAACGTTATTATTAAAGTTAAGCGAGACAGACCTTTTGAAATTAACGCTTGGGTAGTTTTGCCGGAGCATATGCATTGCATATGGACATTACCTGAAGGCGATGATGATTTTTCCTCGCGCTGGCGGGAAATTAAAAAGCAATTTACCCATGCTTGTGGATTGAAAAATATCTGGCAACCACGTTTTTGGGAACATGCTATCCGCAATACCAAAGACTATCGCCATCATGTTGATTATATTTATATAAATCCAGTAAAACATGGTTGGGTAAAACAAGTGAGTGATTGGCCATTCTCAACGTTTCACCGCGATGTTGCGAAAGGGTTATATCCCATCGATTGGGCGGGAGACGTAACGGATTTTAGTGCTGGGGAGCGTATCATTTTATAGCTGTGCGCCGATGCCTGATGCGACGCAGACGCGTCTTATCATGCCTACAAAACCGCGCTCACCCGTAGGCCGGATAAGGCATGTACGCCGCATCCGGCAGTTGTACGCCGATGCCAGATGCGACGCTACGCGTCTTATCATGCCGACAAAACCGCGCTCATCCGTAGGCCGGATAAGGCGTTCACGCCGCATCCGGCGGTTGTGCATCGGTGCCAGATGCGCCGCTACGCGTCTTATCATGCCGACAAAACCGCGCTCACCCGTAGGCCGGATAAGGCGTTCACGCCGCATCCGGCAGTTGTGCACCGGTGCCAGATGCGCCGCTACGCGTCTTATCATGCCGACAAAACCGTGCTCACCCGTAGGCCGGATAAGGCGTTCACGCCGCATCCGGCAATATGCACCGATGCCGGATGCCTACATCAACGCCCCCATTATCTTCAACTCCAGCTCATCCGGCACTTCGTTATACGACAGCACATGCAGCCCCGGCGCAAACAACCTTGCGTAGCGCGCCAGCAAGGGGCGCAGCTGCGGCGGCACCAGCAGCACCGGATCTTTCCCCGCCGCTTTCATCTGCTCCTTCACCTGAGGCATCGTGCTCTGGAACTGGTTGAGCATATTCGGATCCACTGGCACGCTATCAAGCATCACTTTCCCGCCCTGCTGCGCCTGATTCACCACGTTGGTCAGCAGATTTTCCAGCTCATTATTCAGCGTATACACCGTCAGCTCCTGCTTGCGAACGAACGGATGGGTTATGCTGCGCCGCAGCGCCAGGCGCACATCGGCCGCCAGCAGAATATGATCTTTAGTCACCGCACTACTGGCGACCAACACGGTGGCGATGGTGACGATATCGCGCAGGGAAACGCCTTCAGTTAGTAGCGCCCGGTACACTTTCAGCAACTGGCTGTAATTGAGCGCTGCGCTCAAATCTTCCGCCAGTCGCGGTGCCATCGACGACAAACGGTTATGCAGCTGAGTAATATCGTCATAGTTAAACAAATCAGGAATATAGCTGCGCACAATCTTATTCACATGGGTGGCAATTACGCTGGCGCTGTCGATCACCTGATACCCCATATTCAGCGCCTTCGCTTTCTGCGCGGGCTGAATCCAGGTGACCGGCATCCCGTACGCCGGGTCATTCCCCAGTACGCCGTCAATCTCGCCGTAGGTTTCGCTGGAGGGCAGGGCCATCAGTTTATCTGCCGGAATATCCGCTTCATCAGCCTTAATGCCGTTGATGAAAATGGCGTACTGGCTGGGCTTGAGGCGGAAATTTTCCCGAATGCGGATCTCCGGCAGCAGCACGCCGTTGCCGTCGGAAATCACCTGCCGTACGCCGCGAATACGCTGGGTGAGCGGGTTGCCCTGCGCTTTATCCACCAGCGCCACCAGTTTGTAGCCGAGGCTTAAACTGATAGGTTCGATCAGCGGAATAGTTTCCCAACTGACCTGTTGCTCGCTGGTTTCTGTCATCGTACGGGTTAGCGTTTCGAGGCTTTTCTCTTCCGCCTCCGCTGCCTGTGGGCGCTTGCTCATCCGCCAGCCGGTAAAACCAAGCAGGGCGGTGAACAGCAAAAACGGCAGGTGCGGCATCCCCGGCACCACCGCCAGCACAAACATGATCCCGGTGGCGGTGTAGAGAACCGACGGGCTTGCCAGCAACTGATTACGCACGTCATGGGCGATATCACCGTTATCGCTGACGCGGGTGACGATAATCGCCGCCGCGGTGGAGAGCAGCAGGGAAGGGATTTGCGCCACCAGCCCATCGCCGATAGTCATCAGCACATATTGCTGGAAGGCGGCGTCGGCGCTCAGGTTGTATTTGAAGATGCCGATACAGACGCCGCCGATCAGGTTGATCGCCAGAATCATCATCCCGGCGATGGCGTCCCCGCGCACAAACTTCGATGCCCCGTCCATTGCGCCGTAGAAATCGGCCTCGCTGGCAACATCTTTACGCCGGGTTTGTGCCTGCGCCTGGTTGATCAATCCGGCGTTAAGATCGGCGTCAATCGCCATCTGTTTACCGGGCATCGCGTCCAGGGTAAAGCGGGCAGAAACCTCGGAGATACGCTCGGCCCCTTTGGTGACGACAATAAAGTTGATGATCATCAGGATGATAAACACCACGAAACCGACGACAAAGTTGCCGCCAATCACCACCTGACCAAACGACTCAATCACCTTACCCGCCGCGCCCACGCCGAGATGGCCATGTAGCAGCACCACGCGCGTGGAGGCGACGTTGAGCGTCAGGCGCATTAAGGTGGTGATAAGCAAAATGGTCGGGAACAGGCTGAATTCCAGCGGCCTTTTCGCTGACACCGCCACCAGCAGCACCATCACCGCCAGCACAATGTTGAAGGTGAACAGAATATCCAGCAGCGCAGGCGGCAGCGGCAGAATAACCATCGCCAGAATACACAGGATCACCAACGGCACGCCGAGATTGCCGCCGCGCAGCGGCGCGAGGAACGATTTAGTTGTTTTCGCCATCCAGTTTAAGTACCTCTTTGGGAATGGAAATATGTCTGTTCAGGGCCGGGCGCGGCTGTGCGCCCTCGCGCCAGTGTTTCATTTGCAGGACGTAGGTCAGAACGTGGGCGATGGCCCGGTAAAGCTGAAACGGAATTTGCTGGTTCACCTGCGTGGTGTAGTAAACCGAGCGCGCCAGTCGCGGGAACTCGACCACTTCCACCTGATTTTCAGTGGCGACCTGGCGGATATAGAGGGCGATTTCATCGGTGCCTTTCGCCACCACAAACGGCGCGGCGGCACGTGATGAGTCATACTGTAACGCCACGGCGTAGTGGGTCGGGTTGGTGATCACCACGTTGGCTTTCGGCACCACTTTGCGAATTTGCCCCATCGCCAGTTGCCGTTGCAGCCGCCGCACGCGCGCCTTCACTTCCGGCTTGCCTTCCTGATTTTTGTACTCTTCTTTCAGCTCCTGTTTGGTCATCTTCAGCCCTTTGGTGAACAGGGCTTTCGCCAGCGGCACGTCGAGAAGCGCAAAGAAGATAAACAGGATGACAAAGTTGCGCATCACGCTGGCGTAGAGCGATAACCCCTCATTCATCGCCAGTTTGAACGGCAGCGCCTGCAGGCCGAGAAAGGCGGCAAAGTTATTGCGCAGGCTTACCCACAGCATTACCAGCACCACCACCGACTTCACTGTCATCTTCCCCGTTTCCGCCAGATGTTCGTTGGAAAACAGTCGCCCAATGCCTTTTAACGGGCTGATTTTGCTGAAATCCGGGAGGATTTTTTTCGGCAAAAACAGCCAGCCGCCGGGCACCAGTGAGGAGAGCAGTGCGGCGGCGGGCATCGGCAGCAACGTAAGGATAAACTTGCCGAGAATTAACAGGTGATGGCGCAGAAACTGGCCGATCACCTGCGGGTTATTAATCTGCTGCGCGTACTGATGCACGCTGATAAAACTCTCGCGCACAAAATCGGCATACCACGGGAAACTGCTGGAGATCACCACAAACGCCGCAAACAGGCTCGCTGCCAGCCCCATATCCTTCGAGCGCGGTAGCTGCCCCTCTTCACGCGCTTTACGCAGCTTTTGCGCCGAGGGTTTCTCTGTTTTTTCTTCGCTGCTGCTATCCGCCATAGTGACCTTTCAGCGCGTCGAGTTGCTGCAACACAAAATTCGCCAGATGCAGATAGTGATCTGGCAGGTTGTAGAGCAGGGTGGCGAAGCAGACCAGCCCCGCCAGCATGTTGATGGGAAAGCCAAGAGAAAAAAGGTTCAACGGCGGCGCAATACGGTTGAGCAAGCCAAAGCAGCCCTGCACAATCAGCATGATAAAAGTGGTCGGCAGCGCCAGCAGCGATGCCGACGCCAGCACCCAGCTAAAGGCCAGTGCGATGGTACGCAGGGTTTGCGGATGCAGCGCGTTGCCGATCGGCCAGTAGGTGAAACCCTTATACAGCACGCTTACCAGCAGCAGATGCCCGTCCATGGCAAAAAACAGCAGGATCGCGTAGACGTTAATTAGCTCCGCCAGCACGGTGGTCGATGCGCCGCTGCTCGGGTCGTTCATCACCGCCATGCTCATCCCCATATTGAACGAGAGAATTTGCCCGGCCAGTTGTAGCGCCAGAAACAGAAACTGAAACATCAGCCCGAATAACATGCCCCATAAAATTTGCTCTACCGTCAGGATCAGGCTATTGAGCGAAAGCAGGTCGTGGGGAATGGGATGGGGGATCAACGGCGTGATGATGATCGCCAGCGCCAGCGACAAAATAATCCGCACGCGCGCGGTCAGGGCGCTGTTATCCAGCACCGGCATATAGCGCAGAAACGCCATAATGCGCACGAAGGGAAACCACAGCCCCAGCGCCAGATCCATCAGTTGCGTAACGTCGCTTGTGCGCATCTTAATGAACCAGCAGGGCGGCCTGGGTAAACAGGTGAATGCACAGGTCATGCAACTGGACAATCATCCATTTTCCGCACACGCCCAGCACCACCAGCGTGACAATCAGCCTTGGCAAAAAGCTCAGGGTCTGTTCATTAATCTGCGTCACCGCCTGGAACACGCTCACCAGCAGGCCGACCAGCAGGCTTGGCACCACCAGTACCGAAACCAGCAAAATCACTACTTTAATACCGCTGGCGACAATGTCGGCGGCTACGTCTACGGTCAACATAATCAGCCCAGCCCCAGCCCGCGAATGCTGGTGGTGAGCGTGCCGATGGTCAGCGACCAGCCGTCAATCAGCACAAACAGCATCAGTTTAAAGGGTAGCGAAACAATCAGCGGCGACAGCATCATCATCCCCATCGCCATCAATACGCTGGCGACAATCAGGTCGATAACCAGAAACGGGATGTAAATCATAAAGCCAATCTGGAAGGCGGTTTTCAGCTCGCTCAGTACATAGGCGGGCACCACGATGGAGAGATCCTGGTCGGCGGCATTGCCCTTCGCGCCGCCGATGGTCATGATTTGCGCCATCGCTTTTTTGTCGGTCTGCGCCAGCATAAAGCGTTTCAGCGGCGTCGCGGCGGTGCTTAACGCATCGGTCAGGGTAATCTGATCGTTTTCAAACGGCACTACCGCGTGGTCGTAAATATTGAGCCAGATGGGGCGCATTACCAGCAGGGTGAGTGAGAGCGCAATACCTATCAGAATGCGGTTCGGCGGCGTTTGTTGCAGCCCCAGCGCCTGGCGCAGCAGCGACAGCACGATAATAAAGCGCGTAAAGCAGGTCATCATCAGCACCATCGTCGGCAGCAAACCGACGAGGGTCATCAGAATCAGTACCTGAATTTTGACGCTGTACTCCTGAGTGTTGCCGTGGGTCACCACGTTAAGCAGCGCAATATCGCCACCCTGGGCCAGCGCCAGCGGGGCGAGCGCCAGCAGCGCCAGGCCCAGCGTCAGTTGAGTACGGCGTTTCATGGTGCCAGGTCGTTGATATCGCGGGTGTTAAATTCCAGCACGCGCAGGCCGTACTTCTCGTTGACCACCACCACTTCCGCTTTGCCCAGCAGGATATTGTTCACTTTAATATCCAGCGGCTCCCCGGCGAGTTTATCCAGTTCAATCACCGTGTCGTCGTCGATGTTAAGCAGGTCGGCTAACATGATTTCCACCGACGACACTTCCAGCGTTAAGGTCACCGGAATGCGTTTC
Source organism: Escherichia sp. R1 (assembly GCF_003000935.1). Classification (NCBI taxonomy): domain Bacteria; kingdom Pseudomonadati; phylum Pseudomonadota; class Gammaproteobacteria; order Enterobacterales; family Enterobacteriaceae; genus Escherichia; species Escherichia sp. R1. Next base: position 99,193 of record NZ_PSRU01000019.1, on the reverse strand, counting down.
AGTAGCGTCATCGAGTCGGAAAATCGGTCTTCCAGGCGGGTGACCAGCGTTTCGGCGTCGGCGGATTTGGCGACAGGCGCAACTTCATCGGTGAGGCCAAAATCCCCGGCTAAAATATCTTCTTGCTTACTCATGGTTGTTCTCATTTTTTCCCGCCAGCTCCGACAAAAACAGTTTGTCTTTGTCTTCCACAATCAGGGCGCTAAATAATTCAGATTGCCCAATCGCCACCGGGAACGTTTCTCCCAGCGAGATGGGTAAAATATCCCCCGCTTTTATCTGCGCCAGATCCGCGACATTCAGCGACAGCTCGGCGATTTTGACGTTCAGGGTCAGCGGCATAGAGCGGATGATTTCTTTAATCAGGGCCGGTTTATTAACGGATTTCGCCACCTGCTGCGGTTTACTGTGCTCGCTGTGGCGGATCAGATTCAAAATAAAATCGGTGTGGGCGTCGTCGAGCAAAATACGAAAACTGCTCTCCTCATCGCCCGCAAGGGTAAAGGTTAATTGATACGCCCAGTGGGTAATTACCGTGCTGCTGTCCAGTTTTAATTTCAGCGCAATACCGGAGGTTTGCAGATTAAATATCAGCGTGCAGATATCCAGCGCCAGACGGTTCTTTAATCGTGTTTCGGTTTTGGTCGGCAACCCGTTATGGGCTTTAGCCTCTTCGAGAGACGACTCCAGACCATAAAAATTGCCCAGCAGCATTAACAATAAGGAGCGATCAATATCAAACGCCAGATGCCCGACCTGGGAAACCATCAGTTCAGCGTTTTTATTAATAATATCCATTTCGCAGCCAATCTTTTTTAGGGTGATATTGCTGCGATGCTTTTTGAGAAAGTAGCTGCCAAGATGCGAATCAATCACGTCAAAATTCCCCGTAAACAGGGTCGGCAGGCGATGGTAGGGGCGTCCGAGCCGATTACCTTCTAATTTAAAGATGCCTGGCGTTTTACTGTACTTCAGCATGGCTTACTTTCTCTGCTGTAATGGTATGGGCGATTTTGTGCACGCAAATCCGGCGGTGACACAAGGTGAGGTATTAAATAGAGGAGGAGTGAAAGGGGCAAATTATTAATAGGGTGAAAAAATAATTAAATTATTAACGGGCGAGATATCGGGCATCGTCATAAAACATTGCACAAACTGTAGGCCTGATAAGACGCGCAGCGTCGCATCAGGCATCGGCACGCAATTGCCGGATGCGGCGTAAACGCCTTATCCGGTATACATTGCTAACTAGTTGTTTATAAACAAATAATATTTTTATTATCGTTTAATTCGAACTTGTTAATCCCACCGGTGATACGCTTCAGAACATCCTGATTATTGTCGCTACTTATATCGTTCACCCTATGTCTGAACTTATTGCAACTGCCGCTTCCAGCATTAACGCTTTTACTCTGGCAAAGCGTGTCGCCGCCTTTAACGTACCGGTGCTCATTCAGGGCGAAACCGGCGCGGGGAAAGAGTGCGTGGCGAAATATATTCACACCGTAGCCTTTGGTGAAAATGATAACGCGCCCTATATCGGCGTGAACTGTGCGGCGATCCCGGAAAATATGCTGGAATCGACCTTATTTGGCTACGACAAAGGTGCATTTACCGGCGCAATTGCCAGCGTGCCGGGAAAAATGGAACTGGCTAATAACGGCACCTTATTGCTCGATGAAATTGGCGATATGCCGCTGGCATTACAGGCCAAAATATTACGCGTATTGCAGGAACAGCAGGTTGAGCGATTAGGCAGCAACCGACAAATCAAACTCAATTTTCGCCTGATTGCCTGCACCAATAAAAATCTGGAACAGGATGTGACTGCTGGACGTTTTCGTGAAGATCTTTATTATCGTCTGGCGGTTATTCCTATAACCATGCCGCCACTGCGTGAACGTCTGAACGATATTATTCCGCTGGCAGAGTCGTTTATTAAAAAATATGCCACGGTGCTGGTGAAAAATATCACCCTTTCAGAATCTACCCGCCGGGCGCTACTTAATTACCGCTGGCCCGGAAATGTTCGCCAACTGGAAAACGCCATTCAGCGAGGAATGATCTTAAACCGCGACGGCGTGATTTTCCCGGATGCCTTAGGCCTGCCGGAAATAGACGTTGCCGATCACAGTGAACTGCAATGGCCTGTTCAGCCCTCCGTATCTGTTGCGGAAACCAGCGATTTAGGCCAGGCCGGACGTAGCGCCCAGTATCAATATATCGCCGACCTGATGCGTAAATATCAGGGCAACCGCAGCAAAATTGCCGACCTGTTAGGCATTACCCCGCGCGCACTGCGCTATCGGCTGGCCTCCATGCGCAAGCAAGGTATCGAAGTTTTCTCCTGACCCGGAAGTTAAAAATGAGCATTACCACAATCAACAGCACCATGCAGGCGCAAATCATGCAGGACGTGCAGCGGATGCAGGCCAACGCCCAGGCGCCGGTGCTACCCGCCATGACCTTCAGTTCCACAGACCCGGACGTGTCGTTTAACCGCATTATGTACGGCGTGCTTGGTCACGTTGATCAGTTCCAGCAGGTGGCGGAGCAGCAGCAAACGGCTGTCGACACGGGCAAAAGTGATGACCTGGCAGGTGCGATGATCGCCAGCCAGCAGGCGTCGCTCTCTTTCTCCGCGCTGGTGCAGGTGCGCAATAAAATCGCCACCGGGTTTAACGACCTGATGAGTATGTCGATCTAACCCTATGAATGCACAAATAAAGAAGTTAACCCAGGCGTTTCCGGCGTTTCGACTGCGTCTTGCAGATAACAAACGCTGGGCGTTGATGGCGGGAGTGGGGCTTGCCGTGGCGGCGACGGCGATTATCGTCAGCGTGCTGTGGACCGGTAATCGCGGCTACGTTTCGCTCTACGGACGCCAGGAAAATCTGCCCGTGTCGCAGATTGTCACGGTGCTGGACGGCGAAAAGCTCACCTACCGCATCGACCCGCAGAGCGGGCAGATTCTGGTGCCGGAAGATGCACTGTCGAAAACGCGAATGACCCTTGCCGCGAAAGGCGTGCAGGCGATATTGCCCAGCGGCTACGAGCTGATGGACAAAGACGAAGTGCTCGGCAGCAGTCAGTTCGTGCAGAACGTGCGCTATAAACGCAGTCTCGAAGGGGAGCTGGCGCAGAGCATCATGTCGCTGGACGCGGTGGAAAGCGCGCGGGTGCATCTGGCGCTCAACGAAGAAAGCTCGTTTGTGGTCAGCGATGAGCCGCAAAACAGCGCCTCGGTGGTGGTGCGCTTGCATTACGGCGCGAAGCTGAATATGGACCAGGTGACCGCCATTGTGCATCTGGTGTCCGGCAGTATTCCGGGGCTACAGGCCAGCAAAGTTAGCGTGGTCGATCAGGCGGGAAATCTGCTGACCGACGGCATTGGCGCAGGCGAGGCGGTTTCTGCCGCGACCCGTAAACGCGATCAGATCCTCAAAGATATTCAGGACAAAACCCGTGCCAGCGTGGCGAACGTGCTGGATTCGCTGGTTGGCACGGGGAATTACCGCGTCAGTGTGATGCCGGATCTCGACCTCAGCACCATCGACGAAACCCAGGAACACTACGGTGACGCGCCGAAAATCAACCGCGAAGAGAGCGTGCTGGACAGCGACACCAATCAGGTGGCGATGGGCGTGCCTGGTTCGCTCAGTAACCGTCCGCCGATTGCAGCGAATCAGATGAGCAACGGTACGGAAGAAAACCGCTCGCCGGAAGCGCTTTCCAAACACAGCGAAAGTAAGCGCGACTACTCTTACGACCGCAGCGTCCAGCATATTCAGCATCCCGGCTTCGCGGTGAAACGCCTCAACGTGGCGGTGGTACTCAATCAAAACGCTCCGGCGCTGAAAAACTGGAAGCCGGAGCAAACCACGCAACTGACCGCGTTGCTGAACAATGCCGCCGGGATCGACGCCCAGCGTGGTGACAATCTCTCCTTATCGTTACTCAACTTTGTACCGCAGGCGGTGCCTGTCGAACCGGTTATTCCACTGTGGAAAGATGACAGCGTACTGGCCTGGGTGCGGCTGATTGGCTGCGGCCTGCTGGCGCTGTTGCTGCTGTTTTTCGTGGTGCGTCCGTTGATGAAACGGCTGACGGCGGTACGTGCGCCGGTTATCACACCAGAACCGGAAGCCGTCAGTGAACCGTGGATTGCCATGCCGGAAGAGGAGCGCAAAAAACGTCGACCTGCCGTCGCTACCCGGCGATGACAGCCTGCCGTCACAAAGTTCTGGCCTCGAAGTGAAACTCGAGTTCCTGCAAAAACTGGCCATGAGCGACACCGATCGCGTAGCCGAAGTTCTCAGACAATGGATCACCAGCAATGAGCGAATTGACAACAAATAAGAGCAACAGCTACCTGGAACAGGCGGCGATCCTGTTGCTGTGTCTGGGCGAAGAGGCGGCGGCGACGGTGATGCAAAAACTCAGCCGCGAAGAAGTGGTGCGCCTGAGCGAAAACATGGCGCGGCTTTCCGGCGTCAAAACCAGCATGGCGCGCAAGGTGATCAATAACTTCTTTGATGAGTTCCGCGAACAGAGCGGGATCAACGGCGCATCACGCTCCATGTTGCAGGGCATTCTTAACAAAGCGCTGGGCACCGAGATCGCCAGTAGCGTGATCAACGGCATCTATGGCGATGAGATCCGCTCGCGGATGGCGCGCCTGCAATGGGTGGAACCACGCCAGTTGGCGATGCTGATTTCCGAAGAACATCTGCAATTGCAGGCGGTGTTCCTCGCGTTTCTGACGCCGGAAATCTCGGCAGCGGTGCTCTCTTATCTCAACGAATCGGTGCAAAACGAAATTCTCTACCGGGTGGCGAAACTCAACGACGTCAACCGCGACGTGGTGGATGAGCTGGACCGCCTGATTGAACGTGGCCTGTCGGTGCTTTCGGAGCACGGCTCGAAGGTGAAGGGCATCAAACAGGCGGCGGATATCGTCAACCGCTTCCAGGGCAATCAGCAGGTGATCCTCGACCAGATGCGCGAACGTGACGAAGAGGTGTTGGGGCAGATCCAGGATGAGATGTACGACTTCTTTATCCTCAGCCGCCAGAACGAAGAAGTGCGTCGGCGTCTGCTTGACGAAGTGCCGATGGAAGACTGGGCGGTGGCGCTGAAAGGCACCGAAGCCCTGCTGCGCCGCTCGATTTACGCGGTAATGCCAAAACGTCAGGCGCAGCAACTGGAAGCGATCACCGCGCGTCTGGGTCCGGTGCCGGTCAGCCGTATCGAACAGATCCGCCGCGAAATCATGGGCATCGCCCGTGAGCTGGAAGAAGCGGGCGAAATTCAGCTACAGCTCTTTGCGGAACGGACGGCGGAGTAATTCATGACCATTGAAACACTGCGCGGGCGCTATCGCCTGCACCGCTTCCCGCCGCGCCAGCGTGCGGTGACCGGAGAACCGCTTACTGCCAGTATCAGCGCCGCCGATTACCAGCGTCAGTTGATGGACGGTTTTCAGGAAGGGCTGCAAAAAGGGTTTGCTCAGGGAATGACCGAAGGTCAGGAGCAGGGCTTTAGCGAAGGTCATCAACAAGGTTTTGCCGAGGGGCGACGTCAGGGCTACACCGAAGGCAGCCTCGCCGGGCAGCAGGAAGGATGCAAACAGTTTGTTGAGGCGGCGCAGCCGCTGGAAGCCATCACCGGTAAAGTGAACGACTTCCTCGCGCATATTGAACGTAAACAGCGGGAAGATTTGCTGCAACTGGTGGAGAAAGTCACCCGTCAGGTGATCCGCTGCGAACTGGCGCTGCAACCGACGCAGTTACTGGCGCTGGTGGAAGAGGCGCTGGCGGCCTTCCCGGCGATGCCGGAGACCCTGCAAGTGATGCTGAGTACAGAAGAGTTTAACCGCCTGCGCGACGCGGTGCCGGAAAAAGTCAGCGAATGGGGGCTGACGCCTTCGCCGGATCTGCCGCCAGGCGAATGCCGAGTGATTACCGACAAATCTGAACTGGATATCGGCTGTGAGCATCGCCTTGAACAGTGCATGACCGCGCTGCAAGAGACGCTAACGCCGGAGTCGCAGGGTGAGTGATTTTTCTGCTTTCGATAACGCCCTGCGCTCGCTGGAGTCGATCCCGCTGGCCCGCGTCGCCGGGCGGCTGGTGCGCCTGAACGGCATTCTGCTGGAGAGCGTCGGCTGCCCGCTAATGACCGGGCAACTGTGCCGCATCGAAAGCGCCAATCACACGCTGATCGACGCGCAGGCCGTGGGCTTTAATCGCGACATCACCTACTTAATGCCGTTTAAACAGCCGGTCGGCCTGATGGCAGGCGCACGCGTCTTCCCGGAAGAAAAAGCCCACGACATCCTGATTGGCGAAAGCTGGTTAGGCCGCGTGGTTAACGGTCTCGGCGAACCGCTGGATGGCAAAGGCCGCCTGAACGGCAACGACCTTCTGCCGCCGCTGCCACCCTCGGTCAATCCCTTAACCCGCCGTTCAGTGGACGAACCGCTGGACGTGGGCGTGAAAGCGATTAACGGCCTGCTGACCATCGGCAAAGGCCAGCGTGTCGGGCTGATGGCGGGCAGCGGCGTCGGGAAAAGCGTGCTGCTGGGGATGATCACCCGCCAGACCAAAGCCGACATTGTGGTGGTCGGGTTGATTGGCGAACGCGGGCGCGAAGTGAAAGAGTTTATTGACCATTCGCTGGGCGCGGACGGGCTGGCAAAGTCTATCGTTGTTGTCGCGCCTGCCGATGAATCGCCGCTGATGCGCCTGAAAGCCACCGAACTGTGCCACTCCATCGCCGCCTGGTTTCGCGACCGCGGGCATCACGTTTTACTGCTGGTGGATTCCCTGACCCGCTACGCGATGGCGCAGCGGGAAATCGCCCTCTCACTCGGTGAACCGCCCGCCACCAAAGGCTATCCGCCGTCGGCATTCGGCATGATCCCCAAACTGGTCGAGAGCGCAGGCAACAGCGAAAGCTCAGGATCGATGACCGCCATCTACACCGTGCTGGCGGAAGGCGACGACCAGCAAGATCCAATAGTCGACTGCGCCCGCGCAGTGCTGGACGGACATATCGTATTAACCCGCAAACTGGCGGAAGCGGGGCACTATCCGGCCATTGATATCGGCCAGTCGATCAGCCGCTGCATGAACCAGGTCACCAGTCCGGAACATCAGCAATCCGCCCGTGCGATGAAACAACACTACGCCGCCTATATGGAGATCAAACCGCTGATCCCGCTCGGGGGCTACGTGGCAGGTGCCGACGCCAGCGTCGACAAAGCGGTGAAAATGTTCCCGGCTATCGAGCGATTTTTGCGCCAGGAGATGCACGAACCCGCTTCCCTCGAACTGGTGCAAAGCCGCCTGCAAATCCTCTTTCCCAACGGCAAAAAGGCAGAAGGGCAATAACCATGCGACAAATCATCGACACTCTGGCGCAGTTGCAGCGCCTGCGGGATAAATCGGTCAAAGACAAAACCGTCGAACTGGCAAAGCAAAAACAGATCTGCGCGGGCTATGACAACAATATCAAAGCGTTAGGCTACCTGGTGGAGAAAACGTCTGCGGACGCGGCGGCGTCGGTGGAATCGCTGAAAAACGTCAGCGGCTACAAAGGCACCTTACGCAAGGTGATCGCCTGGCAGGAGCAGGAAAAAACGCTGGCTAACATCAAGGCTACGCGAATGCAGAAAAACCTGACGGCGGCGGCGTGCGAAGAGAAAGTGGTGGCCCTGACGCTGGATGACAAACGCCGCGAGCAGCATGAAAGTGCCACGGCGAAAGCGCAAAAAGCGGTGGATGATATCGCCGTTCAGTGCTGGCTACGGCACAAATTAGCGGAGTAGCCATGAAAACGGTCATCACCTTCGGCACCTTCGATGTGTTTCATGTCGGTCATCTGCGCCTTTTACAACGCGCCCGCACGCTGGGCGAACGGCTGCTGGTCGGCGTATCGTCCGACGCCTTAAATATCGCCAAAAAGGGCAGAGCACCGGTTTACCATCAGGATGACCGCATGTCGATCATCGCCGGGCTGGCGTGCGTGGATGGCGTATTTCTGGAGGAGTCGCTGGCGCAGAAAGCGGAATATCTGTGGGGGTACAGTGCGGATATTTTGGTGATGGGTGATGACTGGGCAGGGAAGTTTGACGATTTCTCGTGTATCTGTGAGGTGGTCTATTTTCCCCGTACGCCGTCGGTATCGACGACGGGGATCATTGAGGTGATTAGGGGGAAAGCATGACAAAATAAAATTTATTTTTGAGCCTCAAAGTAATTGAAGAAATATGTGTTATATTTATTTGTGTCTTTTTGTTTTATTCCATTTTTGCTAAAATAACTGTTTTTGTTTGTTGATATCTCTATTTCGATAGATTTTTCTTTTTTCATATATTCAATTTTGCATTTGTAATATCTAATAACGATATTTTCCCCATGCTTTATAACTTCAAAAATATTTGCATCATGCAGTTTGTCTAATTTTCTATTCAAAAAGAAAGCGTCTGTTACCAGCGTTTCAACCTTGTTATTATAAGAAAAAAAGAAGCTCGCTGCACCCATATCGTTGCTTTCAAAAACTTGCTGTATATTCCCTTTAAAAAGGATGGTTTGCACTATAGTTGTTGGGGAAGAGTTTTTCTTACTATGGTTACTATAAGTTTTCATATTAATAACCATATCCTTAAGTATGTCATTTTCCCCATATACTTCAAAGGCAGGTAGGTTTTTATTATAATCTGGATACACTATTATCATGAATAATAGAATCAAGCTTCTCAATATAATACTAATCATTTGATTTATTCTTCCGGTGATCATTAAAACTGCTTTGATCGCAGGTTAAAATCAATTTCCCATTATTATAACACTGCATAGGGAGAGACTTTAGTGGATTTTTATCATCCGGAAATAAGGCATCCCATCCTTGACCTTCAGAACTGGCAACCATGTATGTTGGTGAAAAAGACCAACCTATATTTATTGACCTCATTATCGAAGTTGTCCTAATATCTGGGAAATAAGATGGATAAGTACTTTCTGTTTGTCCCCAGACATTAACGTCCTTAAAATTATCTAATAGGGATAATTTACTGGCAAAACCTTGTCCTGAATCATCACTTGCATAACTAGTGCGACAACCATACATAACAAACATAGCGTTATTTGACCAGTTAAAATCAATTGAATCCCATCCTCCGATTATGTCCATTTGTTGTGGGTATTTAGGCACGGAAGGTGTATTTACAGAGTCTGAGGTTGTAGGACCATGAATTGGCCCCCCATGTGAGAATAAACTGACTTCTTTAACTTTTGCTTTGGTTATACCTCCATTCTTGTTTATAAAGATTTCTAATATTTCTTTGATTTGATTAAATGTGTTAATTGATAAATGGTAAACTATCTGTGTTTCTTTTTTATACTCGGGGGAGTAAAGGATGTTGAAATAACGCGTCAGACATGCTTCTTCAAAAATAGAACGTCGGCTATCACCGGACTCATCAACCCAAAATAATAGAAATAATTCCTTTGGGCGAGATATTTTTTGAGTGACAATGTTGTTTTGTTTCTGGCTTGTTGTACCGGAAGTTACTTTTTTATCATAAGTCATGTTATCGTTTATGCTCTATCAATTTTAACAAAATGTTAAATTACGCAATAATTGTTATAGTGTGTAACCTATATTTATGATAAGCAATATGTTTAGCAAGATTCAGGTTTTTTCAGAATTCATAAAGATCGCTCCCCCACAATCTACGACTTTTACCGATTCACCAGTCATAAAGCGATGAGTTTGAAATCAGAGGGTAGTTAAGTGCGTTGTTCGTGCCGGATGCGGCGTAAGCGCCTTATCCGACCTGCAAATCCTCACAAATTTAAACTATTGCAAGGTCGCGTAGGCCTGATAAGCGAAGCGCATCAGGCACTTGCGCGTTTTACCCTAGTGCCTCCACAATCACCAACGCCGCTCGTTCTCCCGCTTTGCCATCCATAAACGCATCGCAATAGTGATGGCGAATCTCAGTAAGCCTCGCATGCACCGCACCCCAGTCAAACGCCTCTGACAATAAGTAGCGCAGTTCCGCAACATCATGAGCCACCGGCAATATTTCGCGAATTTGCTGGTCGGCACTTTCGGGCGTGGAATAACTTTTCTCACCGTCGAGCAACGTTGTCATGCCCGGAAAGTCGAGCAGGATCACCCGTTTATCAACGTGGATAGCATCGAAAATAAAGCCGCTGTTATCGGTCAGCACGTAATCGGCCTTTGCCAGTAGCGCCAGCGTGTGGCGGGCAGAGTCGGTGCGCTGTTTTAAATGCCTGCGCGCCAGTGCCAGCGATGCGGCTTCTTCCGGGCGCGAGCAGGTGCCGTGGTGCAGTTTGCACATCAGGTTCACATCGCCGCTTAAGCGGCCCAATTTTTCTGCCCAGTGGGGCAGGGAGCTTAATGCGCCAAACGTGGGGGCGTAGAGCACCGTAGGTTTACGGGAATCGGGTTGGATGTTTTCCGGCAGAGCGCGGTCAAACGTGCCGTTATGCCAGGCGTCGAAGCGCGGATTGCCGACCACTTTTGCGCTGCCGAAATGTGCCAGCGCCCGCTGACTGTAGTGGCTGTAACACAAAATGCGCTGATAAAAACGGTTCCAGTCGGCGTGGTTCCACGTTTCTTTGGCTAAGCCGTACATGGCGCGAATGTTCAGGGGGGAAAGGCCACTGAGCGCAGGCGTGTAATAGGGGCTGACCAGGCATTTTACTCGCTGACCGTGTGCCTGCATTTCAGATAAGCGCATACCTTTGAGCTGTGGATCGTCGATGCTTTTTAACGTATTCAGCATTTCATCCAGAAACGGTTTAAACACGCGGTCGTTGATCACCAGCGTGCAGCTTTGTCCTTGCGCCTGTAGGGCAGTGATGATTGGGCGGTAGAGCGCGTAGTGGAATGAGGTTTCCATAAAAAAGCCGATGGTATCGGCGATAGGTAATGTAGATGGCTTGGTGGCTACGGGTAACTTATTGAAGTAGTGGTTAATGTTATCAGTCGCTTTTTTCTCGATATCACTAAAGCCCGGTCGCTGATAACAAAGGCTCGGGTAACAGGCCAGCCATTTGTCGGTGCGCAGCAGCGGCTGCCAGCCGTCTTCCAGCGAATGCTCATCGTTGTTCATCTGCTGCGCCAGCTGCGGGTAGTAGCGGCTGTTCACCAGATAAGCGCACACTTTGCGGCAGTCCCGCGCGTGCACCAGCCCAGGCAAACTTTTTAGCATCGTTCCCTGCGAAATTTCGCCGCCGAGGATCATCACCTGCCAGGGAATTTTCGCCAGGCTCGCCAGCAGCGCGTTCAGCACCTGAATATGTTTCTCCTGTTTGAGAATAACCGCGTCATCTTCCAGCAGCAGATAGTTTTGCCAGCCGTGCTGTTGCGCCAGATGCAGCGCCTGCAAGTGTGATTGCTGGCGGCCCCGTTGACCGTTTTCATTTTCACTGGCGGCAAGGCGGGTGATCTTCTCAGGCGGAATATGCAGCAATGTCAGTTCTTCACGGATCTGCTGTAAGCGATCCGGGCGTTTATCCAGATTCAGCAGAACGATCTGATCGATCGCCTGATGCTGGATCGCCTGATAATGAGTGGCGTTATGCAGACCCAGATAAGCGTTGCGTAGCAGCGGATCGCTGACGATATCCGTAAGCGCCGCGTTTACAGGCGTGCTGGCCCCGAGGATAAAGTCTTTATCAAAGGTGTTGTGGCTGTGCGAGATACACAGAATCGTGCGCTCGCCGGGCAGTTGCAGCGGGTTAACGCTGAAATTGTTGGTGAAACTTTTCTCCTCGCCTAAATTACAATCGTCGTCGTAACGGTGCTTTTTCAGGTAGTTACGGTGATAGCAAAAGGTGCCATTGAGGATGTTATGTGGGCCAAAGCTGCGGCTTTTGAAAATGCGGTTGATGTGGCTGTACCAGATGGGGATCTGGTCGGAACCGGAGATGAGCGCCCGGTGTTTTTGCATCATGGCGATGGAGTAAGAGATTTTATCTGGCGAGTAGTAGTCGTCATCGTCCATGCAGAGGATGTATTCGCCGCGCGCCAGTTCGTTGAGCATATTGCGTTTTTTGCCCAGCGGCAGTTTTTCCGGGTGATGGATGTAGCGGATGTTGAAGGATCCCGGCGTGCCATTGGTCAGGCGGTCGATGATGTGTTGATGGCTTTGCGGGGAGTCGTCGAGGATGATGAGTTCGCGGCGGTCTGCCGGGTAATCCTGATAGCGGTACATATAAAGCAGGTACGGCAGGAATGTGCCGCGGTTCCAGGTTGGCGTGACGACGCTGACAAACGGTTTTACGCGCCCGATGGCGAGTGTTTTGATGAGGGTTTGCATGATAGTTTACGAAGTCGATAAGGCCGGGAAAACCGGCCAGAAAGCGTTAGCAAGACAGCAGTGAAAACGCATAAAGCAGGGGATCTGCGGAACATTCAGCCTGAATTTGTTGGCGAATCAGCACGGCATTTTCACTGGCTCGCCAGCGTTCAAACATGGCGAAGAGGGCGAAAATATCCTCCTGTCGCAGCGGAGAACCATCCAGCGTCCATAAACTGATTAACGTGCGGATAAGATAAAAATCGCACACCAGCGGGCAATAATCTGCGCCGTCTGTCTGTCCAATCACCTCATGGTAAACGCGGTAAATCAGCCAGTTACGCATCATCCACGGCGCGGTGGCAAAATGCTGTTGCCAGGTGGTTTGCCACTGCACCTTAAGCTGCTGTTGTAACAGGGCTTTGCTGTTGGCGTCATGTAGCGTCAGCAAGGTAACCTGCAACGGCAGCGAGGCCTTGCGTGGGCTTTCCGGTAGAATCGACCAGTCAAACGTAAAACTCCCGAGCAGCGTCATCAACTGGCGCGCCAGCTGTGGCACGGGCGGCAGCTGGGCGAACTGTGCCTGTAGTGTGCCTTTTTGTGAATGATCGGCCAGCGCCTGTGGCAGCGTCGTCAAGCGGGCAAGAATATCTCCGTCTCTGCCCGGCATTTTACTGGCGCGGGAGAGCACAATTCCGACGGCATACAGGGAAAGCTCCGGGGTTAAATCGGGGAGCGTAAGGGTGCTCAAAATGGCCTGGTTTACTATCGCATCGCGCGCGGATAGCTCGGCGGCATTGTCTTCCACAGGGCGGTAGGTGAGCTGTAAATCAAAGGCCCTGGCATCGTTGAGCACCGCTTTGCAACTTTCAATATCGGTCAATGCCAGGCTCTGGCGAATCTCGTTTTTCCACACCTTGCGGACGTACAAATGCGAATCGGGATATTGCGTCATAAAATTGCGCACGTATTCCGGTTCGTAACATTCAATAAAACTCATAGGTGGCTTCCAGTCTTTATTACTTTGCGGAATATGCAATAAGCGTGCCGGGAATTTTTGTAATCAAAAACAAGGGATTGAGAATCAGGCGGAAAATCCGTTTCCGCGATGGGGGAAGGAATTGTCGTTATCCCTGATAGAGAAAATCCGCTTCGCTGCCTAAAAAAGCCTGAATAAATTCATACTGGCGAATTAACAGCTCGCCGTTTTTATCGTTATAGGCTTTGCAGCGTTCTGCTTTTTGCTCAAGGCGTTGCCACAACTGTTGTGCTGCCGCTTTTTGTACCGCCGGAAGCCAGGCAAACACCTGCGCCAGACCGTCACGATTTACGCTAACACCGAGCATTTTCAGCAGGCTATGCCGCTGATAGCTATGCCCATGCAACTGCTCATAGTGCTGCGTTATCTCGTCGTTTACCGCCAGCAGATCCTCGCTGGCGCGGCGAATCATGCAGATCCGCTGACGCTGGAGAAGTTCACGCAGGGAATCGTACAGTGCGTCGTCGTCACGAATTCCCTGCAACAACGCCTTCACCTGTTGTAACCGGATACTCACTTCATCGGCCTCTTAGTTCTGGAAAAAACTCAGCATGTCGCTGGCTAACTGTTCGGTGTCCACTTGCAGGCTGCCGGAGGCTAGCATCGCCTGCATTTGTGCCACTTTATCGCTGTCGATATCGCTCTCTTGCTGGTCGTTCAGCGTTTGCTGAGCAGACTGCAATCCGGCCTGGGTAATGTCGTCAGCGCTCAGCGTCGTGGCGGTGGTCGCCGTGCTTTTGCGCGGCTGACTGGAGCCTGCCATTGTGGCTGTCGGGTGATTGCCTGGCATAGTCGGGGTGATTTTCATCGCAACCTCGTCTCGGTATTTGGGTGGGTTACTCCGGTAAAGCGGTTAACAGGCGGCAAAACTTTAATCGCCAGCGCAAATTACTCCGCGCTTACCGTTGTCACCACGCCGCTTTCCGCCACCATCGCGCTAATGACCCGCTGGCTGCTGGTGTTACGCACCTTCACCATTTCCCCTTTGCGACCATTTTTCAGCGCTACGCCGGGCATTGAGGCGGTGATCCCCGCGCTCTGGTAAACAATCATCACCGGTTGATCGCGCCCGACCAGCACCGGAGATATCAGTTCTTCTTTGGTGATTGGCCTGCCCGGTTGCAGCGCGTGTTTACTGCTGAAACCAATCGCGTCATTGGGTTCCATCAACACCTCCCGGCGCTGGGCACTGACGTTGTAGGGTCTCAGTTCCACATCATTCGCGGTGAGCGGCGTATCGCGGGCAACCAGTGACTTCGCCATTACTACTGGCACCAGTACATCCGGGCGCACCGCTACGTTCATCTGCCAGCTTTGTGGGCAACTGACGGTGAAGTTCATCCGGTTGAGGGCGATGTCCCCAGGCGAAGTCAGCGTGACGCCGGGTGTTTTAGTACAGGGCGCGGCGGTCGCAATCTGCGAGGGAATGTAGACCTTAAAGGTGTAGCGATAGTCATGCCAGCGCCGCTGTTGCGCCAGCGATTCAATTTTTTGGCTGGCGGCATTCAGTACCTGGGCGTTGACTTGTTCCCGCGCGCTGTGCTGCACGGGATGGACGGCGGCGTAGCCCGGTAAGGCCAGCGCCAGGAGGAAATAAAACTTCCGCCTGCAAAATTGAAAACTCATAAACCCTTTCTCTTCAGTCACTTAAAAAATGGCACGGCGATTGCTTAGCGTATGCGGATTGAAGCAGGAGTGACGCAGGAAATGGGGATCAGTTTTCAGCAGGCATTGGGAGTACATCCGCAGGCAGTGAAGTTACGTCTTGAGAGGACCGAGCTACTGACTGCGAATCTGGCGAACGTCGATACGCCAAATTTCAAGGCTAAAGATATTGATTTTGCCAGGGAGATGCAACGGGCAAATAACGCGGCGGTGGATGTCCAGTACCGTGTGCCGATGCAGCCGTCGGAAGATGGCAACACCGTGGAACTGAACAGCGAACAGGCGCGGTTTTCACAAAATAGTATGGATTATCAAAGCAGTCTGACCTTTCTGAATCTGCAAATCAGCGGCATCAGAGAGGCCATTGAAGGGAAATAAGCATGTCATTTACTGATATCTATCAGATTTCCGGCTCGGCGATGACGGCGCAAACGCTACGTCTGAATACCGTTGCCAGTAACCTGGCGAATGCCAATGCGCCCGCCAGCAGCGAGGCGCAGGCATATAAAGCGCGCAGCCCGGTGTTTGCGGCGGTGTATCACCACAGTTTGCTGGCGGGTACACATCATCATGCCATTGACGGTGCCAGTGTGCAGGTGCAGGACGTGCTGCAAACCGGCGGGGCTGTGAAACGCTATGAACCACATTCGCCGCTCGCCGATGCTAACGGGGATGTCTGGTATCCCGACGTCAACGTGGTGGAACAGATGGCGGACATGATGTCGGCTTCGCGCGATTTCGAAACCAATGTCGATGTGCTCAACAACGTGAAAAGTATGCAGCAAAGTTTGCTGAAACTGGGAGAAGCCTGATGAATACCCTGGCGCTGAATGCGCAATCACCGCAGCCGACCGCCACGGCGGAAAGCAACAACGTGGCGGCCAGCGACACGACAAGCAGCAGCGATAGCTCGCCCGTTGATACTTTCCTGACGCTGTTTGTCGCTGAGATCCAAAACCAGGACCCGACCGACCCGACCGACGCCACCGAATATATCGACCAGCTTTCGTCAATGGCGCAGGTGGCGATGATGGAAGAGATGAGCGTGCAGGCGAATACCAACGCGGTGCTGATGAGCAACATTCAGGTGATGGCGCTCGGCAACCTGGTGGGCGACGACATTATGGTGCAGACCACCGCCTTGCAGGTGAGTGACCAGACCATTAACGGTCGCGCCACGCTGGACGACGCCTGTACCACCGCCGATCTCCACTTTACCGATGCCGCAGGCGATGACTATACGGTGTCGCTGATCCCGGAAGGCAGTTCGTCCGTTGGACCCGGCCAGGTCGATTTCTCAATTAATCCGGCGGATTACGGCATCCCGCCGGGCGATTACGACGTCTCGGTGGTGACCAACACCGGGGAAGAAGAGGTGCCGATTGAAGTCTCCGGCGAAGTGGAAGATGTGCGCATCCCACTCGACGGCAGCTCCCCGGTGCTTAACGTTGCAGGCGTGGGCGAAGTACCGTTCACCATGATTAGCCAGTTTGGCGTACCCGATGCCGACAGTGATGTGGCGTGATGTCCGGTGCCAAATTGCCTGATGCGCTTCGCTTATCAGGCCTACATGAAACTGCATGGTTTTGTAGGCCGGATAAGGCGTTCACGCCGCATCCGGCGTTCGGTGCAAGATGCCTGATGCGAAGCTTAACGCGTCTTATCAGGCCTACGAGTTCGCGCATATTTTTATGTTTGCACCCGTTCGTAGGCCGGATAAGGCGTTCACGCCGAATCCGGCAAAACAACGGGCACGCTGCCAAAAATTTGAATTAACAGGACGAAACAATGAGTTATGAAATTGCTGCAACGGGGCTGAATGCCGTTAACGAACAGCTGGACGGGATCAGTAACAACATCGCCAACGCCGGAACGGTAGGCTATAAGTCGATGACCACCCAGTTTTCAGCCATGTATGCCGGAAGTCAGGCGATGGGCGTCAGCGTGGCAGGCACCGCGCAAAGTATTTCGCGCGGCGGTTCGCTGGTATCCACCGGTAACGCGCTGGATCTGGCGATTAACGACGACGGCTTTTTTGTTACCTGCGACAGCGCGGGCAACATTTCTTATACCCGCGCCGGATCGTTTGAAACCGACAAAAACGGCTATATCGTCAACGCCTCGGGTGCTTATTTGCAGGGCTATCCGGTCGATGACACGGGCACCCTGCAAACCGGTACAGTCACCGATATCCAGATCAAAACCGGTAATATTCCGGCGCAGGCCAGCAGCAGCCTGACCTTTACCGCCAACTTCGATGCCAGCGACGACGCTATCGACCGCACAACCGTACCGTTCGACGCGACCAACAGCAGCTCGTACACCGACAGCTACACCACCACGGTATACGACTCATTAGGCAACGAACATTCGGTATGCCAGTACTTCACCAAAACCAGCGATAACACCTGGGAAGTGCAGTACACCTTCGACGGTCAGCAGCAGACCGGCGTTCCGGCGACGACGTTAACCTTCGACCCGAACACCGGGAAACTGACCTCGCCAAACACGCCGCAGACCATTGAGTTTCAGACCGACGCCGCCGCACCCATCGATTTAACCGTCGATTACTCCTCCTGTACGCAATATGGCTCTGAATTTTCTGTCACCACCAACGCCGCCAACGGCTACGCCTCTGCCACTCAGAACGGTGTGCAGGTTGATGACGATGGCAAAGTTTACGCTACCTACAGCAATGGCGAGCGCATGTTGCAGGGGCAGGTGGTGCTGGCGACCTTCCCGAATGAAAACGGCCTGGAGGCAGTGAGCGGCACCGCGTGGGTACAAACCGGCGAATCCGGCACCCCGTTGATTGGCGTTCCCGGTTCCGGCACCTGCGGCACGCTGTCGTCGGGCGTGCTCGAAAGCTCTAACGTCGATATCACCAGCGAGTTAGTCAACCTGATGACCGCCCAGCGTAACTATCAGGCCAACACCAAAGTTATCGCCACCAGCACGCAGCTCGATGACGCGCTGTTCCAGGCTATGTAATGGACCGCTTGATTTATACCGCCCTGAGCGGGGCTTCTCAGACCCTGTACGAGCAGCAGATCAGCGCCAACAACCTGGCAAACGTCAACACCAACGGTTTTCGCGCCGATATGGCAATGGCGACCAATGACAAGGTGAAAGGCGGCGGCTTCGACACGCGCTATATGGCGCAGGAAGGGGTCAGCGGCGTGAACGACAGTACTGGTGTTGCGGAGAAAACCGAACGCCCACTGGACGTGGCGATTCAGGGCGCGGGTTACATTGCGGTGCAGGATAAAAACGGCAACGAAGTGTATACCCGCAACGGCAACATTCAGCAGGATGACCAGGGGCAACTGACTATCGACGGCAATCTGGTGCTGGGAGATAACGGGCCGATCATTCTGCCGCCCAACGCCATTGCTTCGTTTGGCAGCGACGGCACGCTCTCCGTGACGCCCGATGACGGTGACGTGACCGCGACGATGGATATCGACCGCCTGAAGCTGGTGGATATCCCGGTCGCGAACCTGGCGAAAAATCCTGAAGGGATGCTGGTGACTGCCGACGGCGTTCCGGCCCAGCGCGATGAAAACATCAAAGTCAGCGGCGGTTTTCTCGAGGGCAGCAACGTCTCGGCGGTGAGTGAGATGATGTCGTCCATCGCCATGAACCGCCAGTTCGAAGCGCAGATCAAGATGATGAAAACCGCCGAAGATATCAGCGACGCGGGCAACCGCTTATTGCGCGGCTCGTAACCGCACATCGTAGGTCGGATAAGGCGTTCACGCCGCATCCGGCAACCGCGGCCAAAAAATAACACGGAATTTACCACCATGAACGCAGCACTATGGATCAGCAAAACCGGCCTCTCAGCGCAGGATGCTGAAATGAGCGCGATTGCCAACAACATCGCCAACGTTAACACCACAGGCTTTAAGCGCGACCGGGTGATGTTTCAGGATCTGTTTTACCAGACCCAGGAAGCGCCGGGCGCGATGCTCGATCAGAACAACATTATGCCGACCGGGCTGCAATTCGGTAGCGGCGTACGCATTGTCGGCACTCAGAAAACCTTCACCGAAGGCAACGTCGAAACCACCGACAACGCGATGAATGTCGCCATTATGGGGCAGGGATTTTTGCAGGTGCAAAAGGCCAACGGCGATATCGCTTATACCCGCGACGGCAACTTGCAGGTGAACGCTGACGGCGTACTGACCAACTCGCAGGGCTTGCCGTTGCAGCCGGAAATCGACGTTCCGGCAGGGGCGACCAACGTCGCGTTTGGTGAGGATGGCACGGTGACGGCGATCTTACCCGGCGACAGCGACGTGACTGAGTTAGGGCAACTGACGCTGGTGAACTTCGCCAACCCGGCCGGGCTTTCTGCCGAGGGCGACAACCTCTATCTGGAAACCGCCGCCAGCGGACAGCCGACCGAAGGCGTACCGGGCGAAGATGGGCTTGGCACCTTGCAGGATAACGCGCTGGAAGGCTCGAACGTGGATATCGTCAACGAAATGGTGGCGATGATTACGGTGCAACGCGCGTACGAGATGAACGCCAAAATGGTGTCAGCAGCGGACGATATGTTGCAGTACATCAGCCAGACGCTGTAAGGCCGAAATGTCGGATGCGACTATCCGACCTACAAGAGCACATAACTCACTGTATTTAAACAGGCAGAACGTGAAAAATTATATCTGGCTGGTGGCGCTGCTTCCACTCCTTAGCGGGTGTGAATCGCAGGCCATTCTGGTCAAAAAAGACGACGCATACTTTGCGCCACCAACCACCGAAGCGCCGCCTCCGGCAGACGGGCGTGCCGGGGGCGTGTTTGAAACCGGCTAC
Source organism: Escherichia sp. R1 (assembly GCF_003000935.1). Taxonomy (NCBI): domain Bacteria; kingdom Pseudomonadati; phylum Pseudomonadota; class Gammaproteobacteria; order Enterobacterales; family Enterobacteriaceae; genus Escherichia; species Escherichia sp. R1. The sequence goes on along the minus strand of NZ_PSRU01000019.1, from coordinate 79,328 downwards.
AACTGGTCGCTAACCGCCGACCGGCGGGCTTACCGCGTGGGCGATATCCTGACGGTGATCCTCGAAGAATCCACCCAGTCGAGCAAACAGGCGAAAACCAACTTCGGCAAAAGCAACACCGTCGATATCGGCGCGCCAACGATTTTTGGACACACCAAAGATAAGCTTTCCGGCTCTATCGACGCCAACCGCGACTTTGACGGCAGCGCCACTTCCCAGCAGCAGAACAGCCTGCGCGGGGAGATCACCGTTTCCGTCCATGCGGTGCAGCCCAACGGCATCCTGGAAATTCGCGGCGAAAAATGGCTGACCCTCAACCAGGGCGATGAGTACATCCGTTTAAGCGGCCTTGTGCGCGCCGACGACATCCAGAACGACAACTCGGTTTCCTCCCAGCGGATCGCCGATGCCCGCATCTCCTATGCCGGACGCGGCGCGTTAAGCGACGCCAACGCCGCAGGCTGGCTGACGCGGTTGTTTAACCATCCTCTGTTCCCGATTTAATGCCGGAGAGTGCAATGCAAAACTGGATAAAGGCCGCAGTTATCGCCGTGAGCTTGGCGCTGCCTGGCGTGGCGCTGGCGCAATCGCTGGAGTCGCTGGTCAACGTACAGGGTGTGCGTGAAAACCAACTGGTCGGCTACAGCCTGGTGGTCGGCCTCGACGGTACCGGTGATAAAAACCAGGTCAAATTCACCAACCAGACCATCACCAATATGCTGCGCCAGTTTGGCGTGCAGTTGCCGAATAAAATCGACCCGAAGGTGAAAAACGTCGCCGCGGTGGCGGTGAGCGCCACATTGCCGCCGATGTACTCGCGCGGGCAGACCATTGATGTCACTGTTTCGTCGATTGGCGATGCCAAAAGTATTCGTGGCGGCACTTTGTTGCTGACCCAGTTGCACGGCGCGGATGGCGAAGTTTATGCGCTGGCGCAGGGCAGCGTGGTGGTGGGCGGGATGAATGCCACCGGGGCCAGCGGTTCGAGCGTAACGGTTAATACGCCAACCGCCGGGTTAATTCCTAACGGCGCAACGGTAGAGCGCGAGATCCCCAGCGATTTTCAGATGGGCGACACCATCACCCTCAACCTGAAGCGCCCATCGTTTAAAGACGCCAACAACATTGCGGCGGCGATCAACGCCTCGTTTGGCGGCATTGCCACCGCGCAGAGTTCCACCAACGTTACCGTGCGTGCGCCTACCAGTCCCGGCGCGCGGGTGGCGTTTATGTCGCAACTGGATGATGTGCAGGTGCAGGCGGAGAAAATCCGCGCCCGCGTGGTGTTCAACTCGCGCACCGGCACGGTGGTGATGGGTGATGGCGTTACGCTGCACGCGGCGGCGGTATCGCACGGCAGTTTGACCGTCTCGATTAACGAAACCAGCAACGTCAGCCAGCCAAATGCCTTTGCAGGCGGACGCACGGCGGTAACGCCGCAGAGCAATATCGCGGTGAATCATGCGCGCCCTGGCGTGGTGAGTTTGCCGGAGTCGAGCAGCCTGAAAACGCTGGTCAATGCGCTGAACAGTTTAGGCGCAACGCCGGACGACATTATGTCGATTTTACAGGCGCTGCATGAGGCGGGCGCGCTGGATGCCGACCTGGAGGTGATCTGATGAAAATCAACGGCAGCGGCGGGATTGACGGCAGCGATGCGTTAATGGGGCCGAAGGTTCAGGCCAATGATATTAAGCAGGCCGCGGAGCAGTTTGAGGCGATTTTTTTACGCAACATGCTGAAAGAGATGCGTAAAACCAACGAGTTGTTTGATTCGAAAGATAACCCGTTTAACAGCGATTCGGTGCGCATGATGCAGGGGTTTTATGACGATGAGTTGTGTAACACCCTGGCGCAGCAGCACGGGATTGGGATCGCGGCGATGATTGTGAAGCAGTTGTCGCCCAGGCATAAATGAGGCTTCGGCGTTCGGTGCACGATGCCTGATGCGACGCTGTCGCGTCTTATCAGGCCTACGAGTCGCCCGTATGTAGGCCGGATAAGGCGTTTACGCCGCATCCGGCATTTGGCACCCGGTTTACGGAACTTAAGAACCCCCAACTTCACGCCGCTTTTAACCGGCACGATTTACCGGTAAGGACCCAACATGGACATGATTAACATCGGCTACAGCGGCGCATCAACGGCGCAGGTGGAGCTGAACGTCACGGCGCAAAACACCGCTAACGCCATGACCACGGGCTACACCCGCCAGGTGGCGGAGATCAGCACCATCGGTGCCAGCGGTGGTTCGCCGAACAGCGCCGGTAACGGCGTGCAGGTCGACAGTATTCGCCGCGTCTCCAACCAGTATCAGGTTAATCAGGTATGGTATGCCGCCAGCGATTACGGCTATTACAGCACTCAACAAGGGTATCTCACACAACTGGAAGCGGTACTGAGCGACGATAACAGCAGTCTGAGCGGCGGCTTCGATAACTTTTTCGCTGCCCTTAACGAAGCGACCACCAGCCCCGATGATTCCGCCCTGCGCGAGCAGGTGATCAGCGAAGCCGGGGCGCTGTCCTTGCGCATCGACAACACGCTGGATTACATCGACTCGCAAAGCACGGAAATCATCAGTCAGCAGCAGGCGATGGTATCGCAAATCAATACGCTGACCAGCGGCATCGCCAGCTATAACCAGCAAATCGCTCAGGCCGAAGCCAACGGCGATAACGCCTCCGCGCTGTACGACGCCCGCGATCAGATGGTGGAAGAACTGAGCGGAATGATGGACGTGCAGGTCAATATTGACGACCAGGGCAACTACAACGTCACCCTGAAAAACGGTCAGCCGCTGGTGAGCGGGCAGCAAAGCTCGACCATCGCGCTGGAAACCAACGCCGATGGTACAGCAAGTATGACGCTGACCTTCGCCGGAACCATCTCGACGATGACCACCGACACTGGCGGTTCATTAGGCGCACTGTTTGATTATCAAAACGATGTGCTGACGCCGCTGACCGACACCATCAACAGCATGGCGTCGCAGTTCGCCGATGCGGTCAACAACCAGCTGGCGCAGGGCTACGATCTCAACGGTAACCCCGGCGAGCCACTGTTTATTTATGACGCCAGCAATGCCGACGGCCCACTGACCGTTAACCCGGATATCACTGCCGATGAGCTGGCGTTTTCCAGTTCACCGGATGAAAGCGGCAACAGCGACAACCTGCAGGCGCTGATCAATATCTCCACCGAACCGCTGGAAATAGCCAACCTCGGCAGCGTGACGGTAGGGCAGGCGTGCTCGTCAATCATCAGCAATATCGGCATTTACAGTCAGCAAAACCAGACGGAAGTCGATGCCGCGTCCAATGTCTATTCCGCAGCGCAAAACCAGCAGAGCAGCGTCAGCGGCGTCAGCATGGACGAAGAGGCGGTGAACCTGATCACCTATCAACAAATTTATGAAGCTAATCTGAAAGTCATTTCCGCCGGGGCCGAGATTTTCGATTCGGTGCTGGAAATGTGCAGCTAAGCGGGAGCGCGAAAATGCGAGTAACCACCCAACAAACCTACGTCTCGATGACGCAAAGTTTTAATAATCTCTCCGGCTCTCTGGCGCATGTGGTCGAGCAGATGGCAACCGGCAAGGAAATTTTGCAGCCGTCGGATGACCCGATCGCCGCCACGCGCATCACCCAGTTAAACCGCCAGCAGTCGGCGATTGAACAGTATCAGAGCAATATCGACTCCGCGTCGGCGGGCTTAAGCCAGCAGGAGTCTATTCTTGATGGCGTCAACAACAGCCTGCTGGCGGTACGCGACGACCTGCTTGAAGCGGCGAATGGCACCAATACCGCCGATTCTCTGGCAAGCCTCGGCCAGGATATTGAGTCGCTCACCGAATCAATGGTCGCGGCGCTGAACTATCAGGATGAAGACGGGCATTACGTCTTTGGCGGCACCATCAACGATCAGCCGCCGATTGTGGCGGTAGACGATGATGGCGATGGCGTCACCGACAGCTATAGCTATCAGGGCAACAGCGACCATCGCCAGACTACGGTGTCGAACGGCGTGGAAGTGGATACCAACGTGGCGGCGAGCGATTTCTTCGACAGTAATTTAGACGTGCTTAACACGCTTAATTCCTTGTCGCAGGAACTGCAAAACCCGGACGTCGATCCGGCAGATCCGCAGGTGCAGAGCGATATTCAGAACGCCGTCGATGTGGTAGACACCGCCTCGGACGACCTCAACGCCTCGATTGCGTCGCTCGGCGAGACACAAAACACCATGTCGATGTTGAGCGATGCACAGACCGATATCTCGACATCTAATGATGAATTGATTGGTTCATTGCAGGATCTCGATTACGGCCCAGCGTCGATCACCTTTACCGGACTGGAAGTGGCAATGGAAGCTACCCTCAAGACTTACTCGAAAGTGAGTGAGTTGAATTTGTTCAGCGTTCTCTAACTCTTTCAGGAACAGTATGCAGGTCGGACTTACATCTTCATCACTCGCCACCGGCGGCGCACTTAGCGCTGCGGTATCGTCGTCAACCGTTGCGCCCACTCAGGCGGTGCGGCAAAAACTCCCGGCGACGGCGAGTGAATATCCGGCCTCGCCGCTGATTACCACTCGCCCGCAGCGTTACAGCGTACAGCTTAACGACCAGCTCACCACGTTGCAGCAGGCGGATCACTATCTCGGGCAACTGGAACAGCAGTTGCTCGATTATCGTCATAGCCAGCGTAAGGGCGGGCAGGCACAGAGTACGGCGCTGATGCAGATGCTGGACAAACGCGCCGCGCTTTCCGGCGGCGCGGTGGACCGCCAGTTACAACCAGTGTTGCAGGGCGAAGCGCGGGTGACCTTCCACTCGCTGGATCTGGCGAATCTGGTACACAATCCCACGCCGGGAACGCGCATGTTCAGTGTCACTGACGGGCGGCAGACCCAGCTTTCGGCGGTGATGCTGTATGAGGATGACAGCGCCGCGCAGTATCAGACGCGGCTGACCAACGCTCTGCGCCGCGTGGGTGTGCAACTGCATCAGCAAGCGGATGGCATCAGCTTCTCCACCACCGAAAAACAGTGGCCAGACATCGAGCGCACCTTAAGCGTGCGCACCGATGGCGATAAGTCGGCGTTTATGCCGCTGAAAACCTTTGCTGAACCGTCACAGGCGGACCGCTTAGCGCAAAGCCTGCAACAAGGCGGGGCGGGAATTTCTCAAATGCTAGAAAACATTAATCAGCAGCGCGCGCAAATGGCGGTGCAGCAGGAAAAGGCGCGGCAGTTGATCGACGGCATGTCCCGCTTCCCGCAAACGGAAAGCGCCGTGCAGGCGTCGGAAAATCTCGGCGGCGTGCTGGATAGCGCCAATCATAACTATCAGGTTTTATTGCAGGCGGTGAACGGTCAGGCGCGAATTTCCAGCCAGACGGTGAGGAATTTATTGGGGTAATTATCGGTTGGCCGGATAAGACGCGTTTAGCGTCGCATCCGGCATATATTGGCACTTGTCAGCATTTCTGCACAGTATTTAACAACTTCTCTAAATTCTGATACATCGCGCTATTAATATCGCTGTTCTGCCAACCTTCCACATTAAAGGTTAATTGCCAGCTGCCGTTGCACTGGTTACGCAGAACAATATCGCTTTCCAGTCGGTTACGAACATATTTATAATAGGTTGTCATTGTCATATTATGCGCTGACAATAAATTATCGAGTTTGTCTTTTCCTGGTGCGAGGATTTGTGACAGTAACGGTACGGAATTATTTTCCTTTCCAGAACTAAGATGAAATATTTTTATTCTTGGACTGTTAATTGACTCTTTTACCAGTTGCGGGGCGTCAGGTGTACTTTTCAAGTGTGAATACCCCACGGTTGAGCCAACCAATATAACAGCCGCGGCCAACGCCAGCCCCATCAGTCCTTTATGTTTTTTTCTAACAGGTACAGGCGGTGTTGTCGAAGATATCTCTTCTGGCGTTGTTTTCTGTATCTGGTCGGTAATAATCTGCGCTTCTGCAGGCGATGACTCCGGAAAAGACACATACTCTTTATTGCACAGGTACCCTTTCTTCGGAATTGTTTTAATAATGTTCTGTTGTTTGCCATCATCATCGATAGCAACGCGCAACGCATGGATCGCCGTCGGCAGGCTGTTACCGCCGACAATACGGTTCTTCCATACTTCGGCACATAAATAAGATCGCGATAAAACCACATCGGCATTTTTTGCTAATGTTTCCAGCAAAATAAAATGGTATTCGCCGAGACGACGTGTTTCACCCGTTTCGCAATGTATTAAGGCATTAAGCGACGGGTCCATCCGCCAGTTGTTGATAATAATACTCATAGTTGAGTTTACCTTAGCAAGGGATAAATGTTTCCTGATAGTGCTTTGCATAAAGCACAGTCTTATACGTCCCTGAGAAGATGATTTTTCTGCGTGATAATTAATATTTTATGGTAATAGGATTATTCTTAATCACTATATGGCGTGGAAATGTAACGAAATGACAGGACAGGTACAATAGCCAAATGGGTACTATTTGCAACGCAATGTAAATTTTGGCATCAGTACATTGATGAGAAAACGCGTTAATTGAGGACAATCTTAACTATATCAAGCATTTGTTAAAGACATATTTTGATACCTGGCCATGTGGCAGATATTGCTAATAATCTTTTTATCTGAATTTAAACTCTGCTTTTTTTAGCTAAAAGTGGCATCAGATAAACCGCAGTGAAATTTTTTTAACGGCGGTTTTAAGTTTGCTCCCGAGGTGTCGTTTTTACAGGGTATCGAAACGAAAACGATTAATCCCAAGGAGCAGTATCATGTTATCTATTAACACCAATAACGCCTCAATGGCCGCCGTTAATGCAATCAGCAAAAGCAGCTCTTCTCTGTCTACTTCTATGGAACGCCTGGCGACAGGTAACCGGATTAACTCTTCTGCCGATGACGCCGCAGGCAAACAAATTGCTAACCGTCTGACGGCACAGTCCAGCGGTATGGGCGTGGCGCTGAGCAACATCAATGATGCCACCGCGATGCTGCAAACCGCCGACAGCATGTTTGACGAAATGTCTGACGTGCTGGGTCGTATGAAAGACCTGTCAACTCAGGCAGCGAACGGCACCTACAGCGACGATGACCTGCAGGCGATGCAGGACGAATACGACGAACTGGGCCAGCAGATGTCTGACATGCTGCAAAACACTACTTACGGCGGCACCAACCTGTTCGGTGTTTCCGGCACCAGCAACACCGGTACTGACGGTCTGTTCCAGAGCGCAGTAACTTTCCAGGTGGGCGCGGAATCTTCCGACACCATGACCGTGAATATTTCAAGCCAACTGAACACGCTGGTGACTGACCTTTCTGCTATCAGCAACTCCTTTAGTGCGGATCAGGCAGACACCACTGGCACCGCAGGCGTTTCTGGCGGTACTGAACTGACTGCGTCTGGCTCGGCTAACCAGATGATCACCAGCATTTCTACCGCGATGGATGACGTTTCGCAGATCCAGTCCAAACTGGGTGCGTCTATCAACCGTCTGAATGATACCGCCAACAACCTGACCAGCATGCAGGACAATACCGAAGTGGCTATCGGCAACATCATGGATACCGATTACGCGACGGAAGCGTCCAATATGACCAAACAACAGGTGCTGATGCAGACCGGTATCACCATGCTGAAACAGTCCAACAGCATGTCCAGCATGGTTTCCAGCCTGCTGCAGTAAGTTCGGGCCGACAAACGGGCACAAGCATAAAAATATGTGCGGACTCGTAGGCCTGATAAGACGCGTCAGCGTCGCATCAGGCGTTGTGCACCGATTGCCGGATGCGGCGTGAACGCCTTATCCGGCCTACAAACGGGCACACGCATAAAAACAGGCATGGACCCGTAGGCCTGATAAGACGCGTCAGCGTTGCATCAGGCACTGTGCACCGATAGCCGGATGCGGCGTAAACGCCTTATCCGGCCTACAAATGGGCACACGCATAAAAACAGGCGTGGACCCGTAGGCCTGATAAGACGCGTCAGCGTCGCATCAGGCGTTGTGCACCGATTGCCGGATGCGGCGTGAACGCCTTATCCGGCCTACAAATGGGCACACGCATAAAAACAGGCGCGGACCCGTAGGCCTGATAAGACGCGTCAGCGTTGCATCAGGCACTGTGCACCGATAGCCGGATGCGGCGTAAACGCCTTATCCGGCCACGAACAACACCGCCTGCGGGCGGTGTTGTGCTTTCTGCGGCAGGCTTTTTTCCGCCAGACCGGAAACGTCATTTCCGCCTGTTTTTCAATCTATTGATTATTCACATAAAAAATATTGGCACGCCTTTTGCCAATAACCTGACATTGTTATCCGGAGTCATCAATGATCAACCCAAGAACCATTGCGCAAGAAATCGCGTATGCGGATGTTGCCACCCAGGCGGCAAACTTGCAGGAAAAGCAAACGGAGCTGGATGCTGAAAGCAGCGGCCTGGACTCGCTCAGCTCGGCGTTGAGCGATTTCCAGAGCGCCGTTGACGCGCTGAACAGCGATACCGACGGCCCGGTGACTTTTGCCGCCAGCAGCAATAATGACTCGGCGACCGTTTCCGCCAATTCCCAGGCGCAGGCGGGAAGCTACTCGTTTTTCGTTGAGCAACTGGCGCAGGGGCAGCAAACCACGTTCAGTATGGGCGACGACGCCTTTTCCGCTACCGGTACTTTTGAACTGACGATGGGCGACAGCACTATGGATATCGATCTGTCGGCGGCGGATCAGAACGGTGACGGCGACGGTTTTATCGACGCCAGCGAACTGGTGAATGCGATTAACGACTCCGATGACAATCCGGGCGTGTCGGCGGCACTGGTAAAAACCGACGGCACCACCACGATTATGCTCACCTCCGATAGCACCGGGGCGCAGGGCGCGTTTTCGGTGAGCGTAACGGGGCATGATGCCAGCAACGATAGCACCAGTGCGCCCGTTGCCACGGATGTTTCCTCCGCTCAGGACGCGATTATTCATCTCGGTAGCGCCAGCGGACCGGCTATCACCAACAGCAGCAACACGTTTGATGATGTGATCCCCGGCGTCACCATGACTTTTACCGAAGTCAGCGATTCTGACAGCGATCTCACCACTTTTAACATCAGCGAAGATTCCAGCGCCAGCCAGGAGAAAGTACAGACTTTTGTCGATGCCTATAACACCTTGATTGATACGGTTGATTCGCTAACCACTCACGGTGATGACAGCAGTAGCGCCGGGGTCTTTGCGGGGGATGCTGGACTCAGCTCACTGGCAAACCAGCTCGATGATATCGCCCATGCCAGCTACAACGGCGTGTCGATTGTTGACTATGGCATCACCCTCGATTCCCACGGCCACTTACAGATTGACTCCGACCAGTTCAGCGACGAAATGGCGAAAAATCCTGACGGTCTGACATCTATTTTCGTTGGCGACAACAGCATGGTGGCGCAGATGGACGACCTGATTAATACCTACACGGACTCCAGCAACGGCATCATCACCCTGCGCCAGCAGAACATTGATGATCAGATGAGCAAAATTCAGGACGAAGGCGATCAGCTTACCGATACCTATAACGCTAACTACGACCGTTATCTTGAGGAGTACACCAATACGTTGGTTGAGGTGTACACCATGAAAGCCAGTATGGCGGCATTCGCGTAATTCAGAAGGAATATCCTTAAAGATGTACCAAGTACAGGACGGTTATTCGCAATACAAAGAGATCGATCTCGCGGCGCGTACCGCTGCGGCATCGCCTCTTGAACTGGTGCTGGTGCTGTTTTCTGGCCTGATGGACGAGCTGGAACGCGCCAGAAGCCACATTGAAGGGCGGCGTTTCGAGAAGAAAGCCCAGAGCATCAATAAATGCATCGACATTCTCAATGCGCTCACCAGTTCGCTGGAGTTTGAAACCGGTGGCGAGCTGGTGGTGAATCTTTCTCGCCTCTATGACCACTGCGTGTATCGCTTGTATGAAGCCAGTGGCGAACTGTCGGCAGAGAAAATCGATGAAGTGATGCTGATTTTAAGCAATCTGCGCGAAGGCTGGGAAGGGCTTTCGGGCAAGCTGGGTTAACGCAATGGAAGATAAATGCAGACAACTTTTCGCGCTGGTTGAGGCGATGAACGAAGCCCTCGACAAGCAACGCTGGCGACGCCTTCCGGCCCTGCATCAGCAGGTGATGCGCCAGTTTCACGATTATGCGACGGCGGAAACCGATGCGACGCAGTTGTGTGCGGTGAAGGCGCAACTGTGTGCCGCGTTTAACGCCCTGATTAAACGACGCGAGCAGCGTGCAGAAGTGTTGAAGGCGCGTATGGAACAGCATCAGCGCCATCAGGAAGGCGTGCTGGCCTACTCAATTGTTAATTTACTTTCGGAGAAGTCATGAATCCGGCATTGCTTGCCACGCTCGGAACACTTGCGGAAACCGCGTCGTTGAAAGCGGATATTTTACCGCCGGTGAGCGGTGAAAACGCGCCCGCGTTTACCCTGCCGAAAATGGCGGTGGCGGCGGTGGCGGAGCGCGTTCATAGCGCTAAAACCAGTCAGCATCAGGCGACGCGCCCGCAGGAGAACGATCCGGTGGCGATGCAGGCGCTAATGGCGCTGTTACTTCCGCAACCTGCCGCGCCGCATCAGGACACGCCGGAGCCGCGAAACGTCGCAACATCGCCGGTTATCCAGCAATTGACGAAAGCGGTGGTGCAAAACGCGCCGCAACGCCCGACGCAGCAGCAGGAACTCACGCCGTTGCCGCCGCAGTTGCAGGAGCTGATCGGTCAGTTGCCGCAGGCGAAACCCGAACAGCAGGCCAGACTGGCGACTTACGCCAGTGAAGATTTACATGCCATTGCGCCGACGCAGCCGCGCGTCTCAACACCGCCAGCTCGCCCGAAACCTGAACTAACCCGTGTGACCGCGCGCCCGCAGGTCGAGCGTAAAACGGAAAAAGTGCCGGACAGCGAACCGGTTATTGCGCGTGCGGTGTTGCAGGTTAAGACGCCAGAGTTGGTCAGCGATCATCAGGAGATTGTCGCCAAACCAGCCACGCTTTCGATGGACGAACTGGGCGAAAAACTGACGACGCTGTTGAAAGATCAGATCCACTTTCAGCTCAACAAACAACAGCAGATCTCCACCATTCGTCTCGATCCCCCGTCGCTTGGCAAGCTTGAGATCGCCGTCCAACTCGACAACGGCAAACTGATGGTGCACATCGGCGCGAACCAAAGTGAAGTCTGCCGCGCGTTGCAGCAGTTTAGCGACGATCTCCGCCAGCATCTGACGGCGCAAAATTTTATGGAGGTGAACGTACAGGTTTCCTCCGAAGGGCAGTCGCAGCAGCAACAACAGTCGGGCCATCAGCAGGAAGAGGTGAGTGCCGCCTTACAGCTTGATGATGCGCCTCAATTTCAACAGAACGAATCCGTTTTGATCAAAGTGTAAAGGCAATATGAAGAAAATCGTGGTGGCGGGCGTGGTCAGCGCCGTTCTGGCGTTGGTGGTGGGGGCCGGAGCTGGATGGGGTGTCTGGCATCATTATGCCGGAAAAGGAAAACCGACTGCCGTTGCGCGGACGGAAGCGGTGGAAACCCTGGATGAAAGCAAAAGCGTGTTTGTGACGCTGCCGGAAACCATTGTCACGCTGCATGACAACAACGGCGCGGATCATTATTTGTCGGCGGAATTAGTGATGGTGGTTGCCAGTGACAAAGAGGCGGAAAAAATAAAGCATCAGGAACCGCTGTATCAAAGTATTGCGGTTGAATGCCTGACGGAAATGAAATTTGAAGATTTGCGTGGCATGAAAATATCCGCCATCCGCAAACTGATTTCTGACGCATTAAAGAAAGATCTTCAGCGTCGCAAAATGACCGCACCGTATAAGGATTTGCTGGTGAAAAAAGTGGTCTTCCAGTAATCACCAGGCGGATATAAACATGCTACAGGATGTATTCGAGTCAGAAGAATTTGCTGCCACGCTGGTATTAACTCCGCAGCAGGAGAGCCACTACTTGCAGGCCTATTTACCGTTGGTGCGTAAAGTGGTGCGGCAACTTGCCCCGCAGTGTAATTGCATTATTGACCGTCAGGATATGGAACAAACGGCGTTAATGGGGCTGTTGAACGCCATTCGTCGCTATGGGCTGCCGGACGAAGGTTTTGCGGGCTATGCCGTGCACCGTATTCGCGGTGCGATCCTGGATGAGCTGCGCGCTCTCGACTGGCGACCGCGCCAGCTGCGACAGAAATATCATCAGATGAAAGACCTGATTCGCGAAACGCGTAAAAAACTGGGGCACGAACCGGAGTGGCAGGAGCTGGCTGAGGAAGGGATCTCGCATGAAGATTATCTCGAATATCAGCAACTGGAAGGGGCGGAAACGCTCGCCAGCCTGGACGAACTGCTGAACGGCGAAGGGCCAGGCATTCCGCTTGCTGGCCGGGAACTGGAAGATCAGTTTGTCACCCAGCAAATGTTGCAACACGCGCTTTCACAATTAAGCGAAAAAGAGCAACTGATCCTCTCCATGTATTACCAGCATGAGATGAATCTCAAAGAGATTGCGCTGGTATTAGGGCTAACCGAGGCCCGAATTTGTCAACTGAATAAACAGATCGCGCAGAAAATTCGTGATTTTGTCTATCCGAATTAAAGTGAAGAAATCATGCAAAAAATATTAGGTTTACTGGTGGTGCTCGGCTGCGTATTTGGCGGTTATTTTGAAGCGGGCGGGCAATTAGTGGCTATCTGGCAACCGGCGGAAATGATCATTATTTTGGGTGCTGGTTTCGGGGCGATGATTATTGGGAATCCGAAACATGTGCTGAAAGAGATTGCCCATCAAATTAAAGGCGTGATCAGTAAAAAACAGCTCGGGCCGGAGTTTCAGCGTCAGCTATTAATGTGCCTGTATGAGTTGCTCGAAATGGTGCAAAACGGCGGTCTGCGGATGTTGGATCAGCATATTGAGCAGCCGGAAGAGAGCACCATTTTCCAGAAATACCCGCTGGTGTTAACCCAGAAGCGGCTGGTGACCTTTATTGCTGATAACTTTCGCCTGATGGCGATGGGTAAAATCGACGCCCATGAGCTGGAAGGCATTCTCGATCAGGAACTGGACACCGCGGAAGAGTCCCTGTTAACGCCGTCGCGCTCGCTGCAACGTACTGCCGAAGCGATGCCGGGATTTGGTATTTGTGCAGCAGTGCTCGGCATCATCATCACCATGCAGTCGATTGACGGCTCTATCGCCCTGATTGGCCTGAAAGTGGCGGCAGCGCTGGTGGGAACGTTTTTAGGCGTCTTTATCTGCTACTGCCTGATGGACCCGCTCGCCAACGCCATGGAACAGCAGGCGCGGGCGGAACATTCGCTGCTGGAGTGTGTGCGTACCGTGCTGGTGGCCCAGGCGGGCGGCAAACCGACGCTGTTGGCGGTGGACGCCGGGCGTAAGTTGCTGCATCTGGCGTCCAAACCGACGTTCGCCAACCTCGACGCGTGGGTGAATGCGATGCTGGAGCAAGAATAAGCATGAGAAAGACGGGCAACCGCCGCGAGCGTGGGGCAAAAACCACCATCGTCCGGCGGCAGATCAAAAAGAATCATGCCGGGCACCACGGCGGGGCGTGGAAGGTGGCGTTCGCCGACTTTACTTTGGCAATGATGGCGCTGTTTATGACGCTGTGGATTGTCAACAGCGTCAGTAAATCCGAGCGTGAAAGCATTATCGCCGCGCTGCACGGGCAGTCGATTTTTAACGGTGGTGGGTTGTCGCCGTTAAATAAAATCAGCCCGTCTCATCTGCCAAAACCTGCCACCGTGGCGGTGCCGGAAGAGACGGAGAAAAAAGCGCGCGACGTCAACGAGAAAACGGCGCTGTTGAAGAAGAAATCCGCCACCGAGCTTGGCGAGCTGGCGACCAGTATCAATACCATCGCCCGTGATGCGCATATGGAAGCGAATCTGGAGATGGAGATTGTTCCCCAGGGATTACGCGTGCTGATTAAAGACGACCAGAACCGCAATATGTTTGAACGCGGCAGCGCGAAGATTATGCCGTTCTTTAAAACTTTGCTGGTGGAGCTTGCGCCAGTGTTCGACTCGCTCGATAACAAAATTATTATTACCGGGCATACCGATGCGATGGCCTACAAAAACAATATCTACAACAACTGGAACCTTTCGGGCGATCGCGCGCTTTCGGCTCGTCGGGTGCTGGAAGAGGCCGGAATGCCGGAAAATAAAGTGATGCAGGTAAGCGCAATGGCGGACCAGATGCTGCTGGATGCCAAAAATCCGCAAAGCGCGGGCAACCGGCGCATTGAGATTATGGTGCTGACCAAAAGTGCGTCCGATACGCTGTATCAATACTTTGGTCAGCATGGGGATAAAGTGGTGCAGCCGCTGGTGCAAAAGCTGGATAAGCAGCAGGTGCTTTCGCAGCGAGCGCGTTAAATGCTGAATCTTTACGCATTTCTCAAACCCTGAAATCACTGTATACTTTACCAGTGTTGAGAGGTGAGCAATGCGTAAAATCATTCATGTGGATATGGACTGCTTTTTCGCAGCGGTGGAGATGCGCGACAATCCCGCCCTGCGCGATATCCCTATTGCTATTGGCGGCAGCCGCGAACGACGGGGGGTAATCAGCACCGCCAATTATCCCGCGCGTAAATTTGGCGTACGTAGCGCTATGCCGACAGGGATGGCGCTCAAATTATGCCCGCATCTCACCTTGCTTCCAGGGCGCTTTGACGCCTACAAAGAAGCCTCAAATCATATCCGCGAAATTTTCTCGCGCTATACCTCGCGCATTGAACCGTTATCACTGGATGAAGCCTATCTCGATGTCACCGATAGCGTCCATTGCCACGGTTCTGCGACCCTCATCGCCCAGGAAATCCGCCAGACGATCTTCAACGAGCTGCAACTGACGGCGTCTGCGGGCGTTGCGCCGGTCAAGTTTCTCGCCAAAATCGCCTCCGACATGAATAAACCCAACGGTCAGTTTGTGATTACTCCGGCTGAGGTTCCGGCATTTCTGCAAACCTTACCGCTGGCAAAAATTCCCGGCGTCGGCAAAGTCTCAGCGGCTAAACTGGAAGCGATGGGGCTACGAACCTGCGGTGATGTGCAAAAGTGTGATCTGGTGACTCTGCTCAAACGTTTTGGCAAATTTGGCCGCATTTTGTGGGAGCGTAGTCAGGGCATTGACGAGCGCGACGTTAACAGCGAAAGGTTGCGAAAATCCGTCGGTGTAGAACGTACGATGGCGGAAGATATTCATCACTGGTCTGAATGTGAAGCGATCATCGAGCGGCTTTACCCTGAACTGGAGCGTCGTTTGGCAAAGGTAAAACCTGATTTGCTGATTGCCCGCCAGGGGGTGAAATTAAAGTTCGACGATTTTCAGCAAACCACCCAGGAACACGTCTGGCCGCGGCTGAATAAATCTGATCTAATCGCCACCGCGCGTAAAACCTGGGATGAACGCCGCGGCGGGCGCGGTGTGCGACTGGTGGGGCTGCATGTGACGTTGCTTGACCCGCAAATGGAAAGACAACTGGTGCTGGGATTATGATGTATACTATTTTGTATATTCTGGTGTGCATTATTATGAGGAGATCACTGTATGCATCGAATTCTCGCTGAAAAATCGGTCAATATCACTGAGTTACGTAAAAACCCAGCTAAATACTTTATTGATCAACCTGTTGCGGTTCTTTCTAATAATCGCCCCGCAGGATATCTCTTAAGTGCCAGCGCATTTGAAGCATTAATGGACATGCTTGCAGAACAAGAGGAGAAAAAGCCCATAAAGGCGCGCTTCCGTCCGAGTGCTGCAAGATTAGAGGAAATTACACGCCGCGCTGAACAATATCTTAATGATATGACGGATGATGATTTCAATGACTTTAAGGAATAAGGATGCGGGTATTCAAAACAAAACTTATTCGCCTGCAACTTACAGCAGAGGAACTTGAAGCGTTAACGGCGGATTTTATTTCCTATAAGCGTGACGGTGTTTTGCCAGATATATTTGGTCGTGATGCACTCTACGACGACTCGTTTACCTGGCCATTAATCAAATTTGAGCGAGTTGCTCATATTCATCTGGCAAATGTGAATAATCCATTTCCGCCACAGTTGCGCCAATTCAGCAGAACGAATGACGCAGCGCATTTGGTATATTGTCAGGGCGCGTTTGATGAGCAAGCATGGTTGCTCATTGCCATTCTGAAACCTGAACCTCATAAACTGGCTCGAGATAACAACCAAATGCATAAAATTGGGAAAATGGCAGAAGCGTTTCGCATGCGTTTTTGAATTTATATTATGAATAACATACAAATAAGAAACTATCAGCCTGGTGATTTTCAGCAACTATGCGCTATTTTCCTTCGAGCTGTTACGATGACGGCGAGTCAGCACTATTCTCCACAGCAAATTGCCGCCTGGGCGCAGATTGACGAATCTCGCTGGAAGGAGAAACTCGCGAAATCACAAGTGCGGGTTGCAGTTATTAATGCACAACCGGTTGGTTTTATTACCTGCATTGGACATTATATCGATATGTTATTTGTTGAACCGGAATACACCCGACGCGGGGTTGCCAGCGCTTTGTTAAAACCATTGATTAAGTCTGAATCCGAACTTACGGTGGACGCCAGCATAACCGCAAAACCCTTTTTTGAACGTTATGGTTTTCAGACAGTTAAGCAGCAGCGCGTTGAATGCCGGGGAACGTGGTTTACTAATTTTTATATGCGATATAAACCGCAACATTAAATCCAGCTTGCAATGAAAATAACGCCCGTCTAGTATGTGCGCGTTTTCTTATTCCACAAACTGCAAGGAGGTAAATCATGACAAATCCTTTATCAATGACTCTTTGCAGACCTTTCCAGGATTAATTCTTTTTTCTTGCCCTGGATTCGTCTGCCATTTCCTGATTTTTATTCATAAATGGAATGGTACATGGGCAAATATATTCGTCCCTTATCCGATGCGGTATTTACCATCGCATCTGATGACCTGTGGATCGAGAGTTTAGCGATCCAACAATTACACACCACGGCAAATTTACCCAACATGCAGCGCGTTGTGGGGATGCCAGATTTACATCCCGGACGCGGCTACCCGATTGGCGCAGCGTTCTTCTCTGTTGGTCGTTTTTACCCGGCACTGGTCGGCAATGATATCGGCTGCGGCATGGCGCTATGGCAAACAGATATTCTCGCTCGCAAATACAACGCCGATAAGTTTGAAAAGCGATTATCAGATCTGGATGACGTTGCTGAAGAAAGCTGGCTGGAGGAAAACCTGCCGTCAGCATTTGCACAGCATCCGTGGCGCAACTCGCTTGGCTCCATCGGTGGCGGTAACCACTTCGCAGAACTGCAACAGATTGATCAAATTATCGACGCGGAACTGTTTGCACTGGCTGGTCTGGATGCGCAGCATCTGCAACTGCTGGTTCATAGCGGCTCGAGGGGATTGGGGCAGTCTATTTTACAGCGGCATATTGCCTCGTTTTCGCATCATGGTTTGCCTGAAGGCAGTGACGACGCGCTACGGTATATTGCGGAACATGACGATGCGCTGGCGTTTGCGCGTATTAATCGCCAGCTGATCGCTTTGCGCATAATGCAACAAGTTAAGGCCACCGGAAGTCCGGTTCTGGATGTGGCGCATAACTTTGTTAGCGCGTGCCAAATCGGCGATCAACAGGGCTGGTTGCATCGTAAAGGCGCCACGCCGGATGACAACGGTCTGGTGATTATTCCCGGTTCACGCGGCGATTACTCCTGGCTGGTTAAACCTGTTGCGAACGAAAAAACGCTCCACTCGCTGGCGCATGGGGCGGGGCGTAAATGGGGGCGCACCGAGTGTAAAGGGCGTCTGGCAGCGAAATACACGGCGACGCAACTCTCGCGGACTGAACTTGGCAGTCGGGTAATTTGTCGCGATAAACAACTCATCTTTGAAGAAGCGCCACAAGCCTATAAATCGGCTGAAAGCGTGGTGCAATGTCTGGTGCTGGCTGGGTTAATTATTCCTGTCGCGCGACTGCGCCCGGTGCTGACGCTCAAAAACAGTGGAGGGAAAAAAGGATGATCTTGCTACAACTCTCCTCTGCTCAGGGGCCGGAAGAATGTTGTCTCGCAGTGAAAAAAGCACTGGACAGGCTGATTAAAGAAGCTACCCGACAGGACGTCGCGGTAACGGTGCTGGAAACAGAAACGGGTCGCTACTCTGACACACTGCGTTCGGCGCTGATTTCTCTGGATGGCGATAACGCATGGGCTTTAAGCGAAAGCTGGTGCGGCACTATTCAGTGGATTTGTCCGAGTCCGTATCGGCCTCATCATGGGCGCAAAAACTGGTTTCTGGGCATTGGGCGTTTTACCGCTGATGAGCAGGAACAATCGGATGCAATCCGTTATGAGACGCTGCGTTCGTCAGGGCCGGGCGGTCAACATGTCAATAAAACCGACTCGGCGGTACGCGCCACGCATCTGTCATCCGGTATTAGCGTGAAGGTTCAGTCAGAGCGCAGTCAGCATGCTAACAAACGGCTGGCGCGATTACTGATTGCCTGGAAGCTGGAACAACAGCAACAGGAAAATAGCGCGGCGCTGAAATCGCAGCGGCGAATGTTCCATCACCAGATTGAACGTGGCAACCCGCGACGAACGTTCACAGGGATGGCTTTTATCGAAGGATAATGAAGGATGAAACTGCCGGAAGGCGATTAAACGCCATCCGGCAGCAAATCAAATAATTACTTCGCCGGAATTTCTTTCAGCAGTTCAGTCAGCAGTGTCCAGTAATGGCCAACGCTTTCGATATGAACTTGCTCATCCGGAGAGTGTGGACCGGTGATGGTTGGCCCGATAGACACCATGTCCATTTCCGGATACGGTTTTTTGAACAGACCACATTCCAGGCCCGCGTGGATAATCTGGATGTTCGGCGTTTTGTTGAACAGACGCTGATAGGTTTCACGTACCAGATGCATTACCGGAGAGTTAGCGTCCGGCTGCCAGCCAGGATATGCGCCTTTTGCTTCTGTTTTCGCACCTGCCAGTTTACCCAGTGAATCCAGCATGCTCACTACGTAGTCTTTACCGCTGTCGATCAGAGAACGGATCAGGCAGTGAATTTCTACGTTATTGTCGGTCATGGTCACCACACCGACGTTCAGGGAGGTTTCGACCACACCTTTTGCCACGTCGGAGTTGCGGATCACACCGTTCGGGGTGGCGTTCAGCAGACGAATAAAGGTATCGCGAGATTTCGCAATCAGGGCAGCTTTATCGTTCGCAACAGAGTCCAGCAGCAATGCCAGATTTTTCTCTTTCTCTGCCAGTTCGTTTTTCAGGATCTCCTGATAGGTATCCACCAGAGATTTCAGGGCGTCGACTTTATCAGCTGCGACAGCAATGGTCGCAAAGGCTTCACGCGGGATGGCGTTACGCAGTGTGCCGCCGTTGAAATCAATAAGACGCAGGTCCAGTTCTTCTGCATGACCCGCCAGGAAGCGCACCAACAGTTTGTTGGCATTACCCAGGCCAACGTGGATTTCACCGCCGGAGTGACCGCCTTTCAGACCTTTTAAGGTTAACTTGAAGGTTTCAAAACCAGCTGGAACCGCTTCACGATCTAAATGCAGGTTGGAGGTGAAGTCGATACCTCCCGCACAACCCATGTAGATTTCACCTTCTTCTTCGGAGTCGGTGTTAATCAGAATATCAGCCTGCAACCAGTTGCTCTGTAAGCCAAAAGCACCGTCCATACCGGCTTCTTCGGTCATGGTCAGCAGCACTTCCAGCGGGCCGTGAACCACGTTTTCGTCAGCCAGAACCGCCAGTGCAGAGGCCATACCAATGCCGTTATCCGCACCCAGCGTGGTGCCGCGTGCTTTAACCCATTCGCCATCAATATAAGGCTGGATAGGATCTTTAGTGAAGTCATGCACGGTGTCGTTGTTTTTTTGCGGCACCATATCGAGGTGGGCCTGCAAGACGACCGGTTTACGATTTTCCATACCTGCGGTAGCAGGTTTACGAATCAGGATATTACCTACCTGATCGCGTTCGACATGGAAACCTTTCTCTTTTGCCCAACCAACAATGTATTCAGCGAGTTGCTCTTCATGATAGGACGGGTGAGGAATAGAACAGATTTTGGCAAAAATATCCCACAGCGGCTGTGGAGATAATTGAGACAGTTCAGACACGTTAAGTCTCCTTGTCGATCACCCGCAAAACAGTATTGCAGGTCACAGGGTTAGCAGAAAATGTTGTCAACACAAGACAGGCTTGCGAGATATGTTTGAGAATACCACTTTATCCCGCGTCAGGGAGAGGCAGTGCGTAAAAAGACGCGGACTCATGTGAAATACTGGTTTTTAGTGCGCCAGATCTCTATAATCTCGCGCAACCTATTTTCCCCTCGAACACTTTTTAAGCCGTAGATAAACAGGCTGGGACACTTCACATGAGCGAAAAATACATCGTCACCTGGGACATGTTGCAGATCCATGCACGTAAACTCGCAAGCCGACTGATGCCTTCTGAACAATGGAAAGGCATTATTGCCGTAAGCCGTGGCGGTCTGGTACCGGGTGCGTTACTGGCGCGTGAACTGGGTATTCGTCATGTCGATACCGTTTGTATTTCCAGCTACGATCACGACAACCAGCGCGAGCTTAAAGTGCTGAAACGCGCAGAAGGCGATGGCGAAGGCTTCATCGTTATTGATGACCTGGTAGATACCGGTGGTACTGCGGTTGCGATTCGTGAAATGTATCCAAAAGCGCACTTTGTCACCATCTTCGCAAAACCGGCCGGTCGTCCGCTGGTTGATGATTATGTTGTTGATATCCCGCAAAATACCTGGATCGAACAGCCGTGGGATATGGGCGTCGTATTCGTCCCGCCAATCTCCGGTCGCTAATCTTTTCAACGCCTGGCACTGCCGGGCGTTGTTCTTTTTAACTTCAGGCGGGTTACAATAGTTTCCAGTAAGTATTCTGGAGGCTGCATCCATGACACAGGCAAACCTGAGCGAAACCCTGTTCAAACCCCGCTTTAAACATCCTGAAACCTCGACGCTAGTCCGCCGCTTTAGTCACGGCGCACAACCGCCTGTGCAGTCGGCCCTTGATGGTAAAACCATCCCTCACTGGTATCGCATGATTAACCGTCTGATGTGGATCTGGCGCGGCATTGACCCCCGTGAAATCCTCGATGTCCAGGCGCGTATTGTGATGAGCGATGCCGAACGTACCGACGATGATTTATACGATACGGTGATTGGCTACCGCGGCGGCAACTGGATTTATGAGTGGGCTACCCAGGCGATGGTGTGGCAACAAAAAGCCTGTGCGGAAGAAGATCCGCAACTCAGCGGTCGACACTGGCTGCATGCGGCTACGTTGTACAACATTGCTGCCTATCCTCATCTGAAAGGAGATGACCTGGCCGAGCAAGCGCAGGCTTTGTCAAACCGCGCCTATGAAGAGGCCGCTCAGCGTCTGCCGGGCACGATGCGACAGATGGAGTTTACCGTACCCGGCGGTGCGCCCATCACCGGCTTTTTGCATATGCCGAAAGGCGATGGCCCGTTCCCGACAGTATTAATGTGTGGTGGTCTGGATGCGATGCAGACGGACTATTACAGCCTGTATGAACGTTATTTTGCGCCGCGCGGCATTGCTATGCTGACTATTGATATGCCGTCGGTGGGCTTTTCTTCAAAATGGAAGCTCACCCAGGACTCCAGCCTGTTGCATCAGCACGTTTTAAAGGCGCTGCCTAACGTACCGTGGGTGGATCACACTCGCGTCGCGGCCTTTGGTTTCCGTTTCGGCGCTAACGTTGCCGTGCGTCTGGCATACCTTGAATCGCCGCGTCTGAAAGTGGTTGCCTGTCTTGGTCCGGTAGTTCATACCCTGTTGAGTGATTTTAAGTGCCAGCAACAGGTGCCGGAAATGTATCTTGACGTTCTGGCCAGTCGTTTAGGGATGCATGATGCTTCCGATGAAGCGTTGCGAGTGGAGTTGAATCGCTATTCATTAAAAGTGCAAGGATTGCTGGGACGTCGCTGCCCAACGCCAATGTTATCAGGCTACTGGAAGAACGATCCGTTCAGCCCGGAAGAGGACTCACGCTTAATCACGTCGTCATCTGCTGACGGTAAATTATTAGAGATCCCATTTAACCCGGTGTATCGGAATTTTGACAAAGGCCTTCAGGAAATCACAGACTGGATCGAAAAACGTTTGTGTTAAAAATTTGCTAAATTTTACCAATTTGGTAAAACAGTTGCATCACAACAGGAGATTGCAATGACGTTACCGAGTGGACACCCGAAGAGCAGATTAGTCAAAAAATTTACCGCACTAGGCCCGTATATTCGTGAAGGTAAGTGCGAAGATAATCGATTCTTTTTCGATTGTCTGGCTGTATGCGTCAACGTGAAACCGGCACCGGAAGTGCGTGAGTTCTGGGGCTGGTGGATGGAACTGGAAGCGCAGGAATCCCGTTTTACCTACAGTTACCAGTTTGGTCTGTTCGATAAAGCAGGCGACTGGACGAGTGTTCAGATAAAAGATGCCGAAGTGGTTGAACGACTGGAGCACACCCTGCGTGAATTTCACGAGAAGCTGCGTGAGCTGCTGGCGACGCTGAATCTGAAGCTGGAACCGGCAGATGATTTTCGTGATGAACCGGTGAAGTTAACGGCGTGAATGAAATGTGCCGGATGCATCACATCCGGCAATATTCATTAAAACTGATACGTCATCCCAACCGCGACAATATCATCATTATTAATATTTAATTTGTTATCGCTTTCCAGTTGGTTGATTTTATAATCAACAAACGCTGACATATTTTTGTTGAAATAATACGTAGCACCAACATCGACATAATTGACCAGATCTTCATCACCGATGCCCTCAATATCTTTCCCTTTCGATAAGACATAACCCAGCGATGGACGCAGACCAAAGTCAAACTGGTATTGAGCGACCGCTTCAAAGTTCTGCGTCTTATTGGCAAAGCCGCCAGAGATTGGCGTCATTTTACGTGTTTCAGAATAGAAAGTTGCCAGATAAATATTATTGGCATCGTATTTCAGACCTGTTGCCCATGCTTCTGCACGCTTGCCTGTGCCACGGCTTTGCAGGTTCTGCTCGTTGGTACGATCAGAGTTGGTATAGGCTCCACTGATGGCGAAATCGCTGCCACCAAAGTCATATGTCAATGACGTGCCGAAGCCATCGCCGTTTTGCTTTTTAACGTCGCGGTTTTCGTTTTTCCCTTGATATTGCAGGGTTAAGTTCAGGCCATCGATAACGCCGAAGAAGTCGGTGTTCCGATACGTCGCCAGACCGCTGGCGCGTTTGGTCATAAAGTTGTCGGTCTGCGCCGAGGAGTCGCCACCAAATTCCGGGAACATATCGGTCCAGGCTTCCACGTCATACAACGCGCCCAGGTTACGACCATAATCGAAAGAACCCAAATCTTTATATTTCAACCCGGCAAAAGCGAGACGCGTTTTTTGCTGTGCAGTATCACTCTCCGCTTTATTACCGGCAAACTCAGCTTCCCAACGACCATAACCAGTCAGTTGATCGTTAATTTGTGTTTCGCCTTTAAAACCAAAACGGATATAACTCTGGTCGCCATCTTTACTGTCATTATCACTCATATAATGCATGGCTTTAACTTTGCCATAGACATCCAGTTTATTACCGTCTTTGTTATATATTTCTGCGGCCTGTACGGATACAGATGCCACAATGCCCATCACCACTAATGCCAGAGTGCTCTTTTTCATTTTCATTCCTGATTTTAATTAACGCGCGAATATTCAGCGGGAGAGTCCCGTTGAAAACAGGAAAGTTTTTAACCTGAGATTGTTAAAGATATATTACAGATTAATAATATTCTTAAAATGTGGTAATTTATTAAATCTGTAATAAAAGCGTAAACAACTGCCGCTACACTTGCTGATCCCGCGCAACAAAACGCCATGCTTTGCTCGCAGATGGTTGGCAACCGACGACAGTCCTGCTAAAACGTTCGTTTGATATCATTTTTTCCTAAAATTGAATGGCAGAGAATCATGAGTGACAGCCAGACGCTGGTGGTAAAACTCGGCACCAGTGTGCTAACAGGCGGATCGCGCCGCCTGAACCGTGCCCATATCGTTGAACTTGTTCGCCAGTGCGCGCAGTTACATGCCGCCGGGCATCGGATTGTTATTGTGACGTCGGGTGCGATTGCCGCCGGACGTGAGCACCTGGGGTACCCGGAATTGCCAGCGACTATCGCTTCAAAACAGCTGCTGGCGGCGGTAGGGCAGAGTCGACTGATTCAACTGTGGGAACAGCTGTTTTCAATTTACGGCATTCATGTCGGGCAGATGTTGCTGACCCGTGCTGATATGGAAGATCGTGAACGCTTCCTGAACGCCCGTGATACCCTGCGTGCGTTGCTCGATAACAATATCGTTCCGGTAATTAATGAGAACGATGCTGTCGCTACTGCAGAGATTAAGGTCGGTGATAACGATAACCTTTCTGCGCTGGCGGCGATTCTGGCGGGTGCCGATAAACTGTTGCTGCTGACCGATCAAAAAGGTTTGTATACCGCTGACCCGCGCAGCAATCCGCAGGCAGAACTGATTAAAGATGTGTACGGCATTGATGACGCACTGCGCGCGATTGCCGGTGATAGCGTTTCAGGCCTCGGAACTGGCGGCATGAGTACCAAATTGCAGGCCGCTGACGTGGCTTGCCGTGCGGGTATCGACACCATTATTGCCGCGGGCAGCAAGCCGGGCGTTATTGGTGATGTGATGGAAGGCATTTCCGTCGGTACGCTGTTCCATGCCCAGGCGACTCCGCTTGAAAACCGTAAACGCTGGATTTTCGGTGCGCCGCCTGCGGGTGAAATCACGGTAGATGAAGGGGCAACTGCCGCCATTCTGGAACGCGGCAGCTCCCTGTTGCCGAAAGGCATTAAAAGCGTGACTGGCAATTTCTCGCGTGGTGAAGTCATCCGTATTTGCAACCTCGAAGGTCGCGATATCGCCCACGGCGTCAGTCGTTACAACAGCGATGCATTACGCCGTATTGCCGGACACCACTCGCAAGAAATTGATGCAATACTGGGATATGAATACGGCCCGGTTGCCGTTCACCGTGATGACATGATTACCCGTTAAGGAGCTGGCCGATGCTGGAACAAATGGGCATTGCCGCGAAGCAAGCCTCGTATAAATTAGCGCAACTCTCCAGCCGCGAAAAAAATCGTGTGCTGGAAAAAATCGCCGATGAACTGGAAGCACAAAGCGAAAGTATCCTCAACGCTAACGCGCAGGATGTTGCAGACGCGTGTGCCAATGGCCTTAGCGAAGCGATGCTTGACCGTCTGGCACTGACGCCCGCACGGCTGAAAGGCATTGCCGACGATGTGCGCCAGGTGTGCAATCTCGCCGATCCGGTGGGGCAGGTAATCGATGGCGGCGTACTGGACAGCGGCCTGCGTCTTGAGCGTCGTCGCGTACCGCTGGGGGTGATTGGCGTGATTTATGAAGCGCGCCCGAACGTGACGGTTGATGTTGCTTCCCTGTGCCTGAAAACCGGTAACGCGGTGATCCTGCGCGGCGGCAAAGAAACCTGTCGCACTAACGCTGCAACGGTAGCGGTGATTCAGGACGCCCTGAAATCCTGCGGCTTACCGGCGGGTGCCGTGCAGGCAATTGATAATCCTGACCGTGCGCTGGTCAGTGAAATGCTGCGTATGGATAAATACATCGACATGCTGATCCCGCGCGGTGGGGCTGGTTTGCATAAACTGTGCCGCGAGCAGTCGACAATCCCGGTGATCACAGGCGGTATAGGCGTATGCCATATTTACGTTGATGAAAGCGCAGAGATCGCTGAAGCCCTGAAAGTAATTGTCAACGCGAAAACTCAGCGACCGAGCACATGTAATACGGTAGAAACGTTGCTGGTAAATAAAAACATCGCAGATAGCTTCCTGCCCGCATTAAGCAAACAAATGGCGGAAAGCGGCGTGACGTTACACGCTGATGCAGCCGCGCTGGCGCAGTTGCAGGCTGGCCCCGCGAAGGTGGTGGCTGTTAAAGCCGAAGAGTATGACGATGAGTTTCTGTCATTAGATTTGAACGTCATAATCGTTAGCGATCTGGATGACGCCATTGCCCATATTCGTGAACACGGCACGCAACACTCCGATGCGATCCTGACCCGCGATATGCGCAACGCCCAGCGTTTTGTTAACGAAGTGGATTCCTCCGCTGTTTACGTTAACGCCTCTACGCGTTTTACCGACGGCGGCCAGTTTGGACTGGGGGCGGAAGTTGCGGTAAGCACACAAAAACTCCACGCGCGCGGCCCAATGGGGCTGGAAGCACTGACCACTTATAAGTGGATCGGCATTGGTGATTACACCATTCGTGCGTAAATAAAACCGGGTGATGCAAAAGTAGCCATTTGATTCACAAGGCCATTGACGCATCGCCCGGTTAGTTTTAACCTTGTCCACCGTGATTCACGTTCGTGAACATGTCCTTTCAGGGCCGATATAGCTCAGTTGGTAGAGCAGCGCATTCGTAATGCGAAGGTCGTAGGTTCGACTCCTATTATCGGCACCATTCTAACGTCTCCCCAAGTCTACTCAAGTATTTAAAAACCTCTTATAATCAGTATATTAATGCCCCTTTTAGTCTTTTGACGTCTATTTAAGTACCCCAAACTCTACAAGCAATTGAGGGGATTTGCTGTTCAGTTTAGTGGAGATACCCCCAAGTGAAACTCAATGCCCGTCAAATAGACACTGCCAAGCCAAAAGAGAAGGCTTACAAGTTGGCTGATGGTGGTGGTCTGTACCTCCTGGTAAAACCTGGTGGAGGAGAATATTGGCGTCTCAAGTATCGTGTAGCTGGTAAAGAGAAGCTGTTAGCACTAGGTGTGTATCCTGAGGTCACCTTAGCTGATGCTCCTGCAAAACTTGAAGAAGCTAAAAGAGGTATCTCTGGGGGAATCGATCTGATGGAAGTGAAGCGAGAGGAAAAGATTGCCCGGGAAACGCAGTTAAACAACACCTTCAAAGATATTGCCCTTGAGTGGCACAGTAACAAATTATAATCACAATAATAGTGTATATAATTATACATTGTATGCTTGGTAATCATATAATGATAAAAGCTTCCGATAATCAGTATGAGATTTGTCCTTAAACTCCTGGACATGCTTTTCTAAATCTTCCAATGGTATATGTCCATTTATACAAATAAAATTCTAGTGATAAATACCTTCAGGTATGATTAGACAACATCTTTATTCGATGGGGGTTAATCTATATTTGATATCTTTCTTTTAAATAACAACGCCATTAAAAACGCTTTGTTTAATGACGTTTTTTTATTGTTTCCTATATAAAGCCTAACCAGCATAAACATTGGTGGCTCTTATGCTCATTGTAATTAAATGAGAGTGTGATTAATGTCTTTATATATTCAGGTAGTTATTCTCTCCAGAAGAATACATTGTAAGAAGATGACTGTTAGTATGTTTTAACATCAATTAACATTAAGGTTTGATAATAATTTTTTGTTGGCGAGTTCAAATGTTTTCATTTCATCATCTGATAGCCCGCTCCAGATTTTCTTTAGCATTACATTTTGAGTGTTTATTAGTTTTTGAGCAAGTGTAACTCCGTCAGGGGTTAAGCAAATACTTTTGCTTCGACGATCGTTTTTATTATTAATTCTTTTGGCAATATTCTTTTTTTCTAATTTGTCTATGATGTGTGTGATGTTTGTTTTGGAGAATTGTAACTCCTTGTAAATATCAGAAGGGGACTGACAATAATCATCAGACATATATAATGAAACTAACACCATAAATGTTGAAGTGTTTATTCTATACTCGCTCAATTCATTTTCTATAATACTCTGGATTTTGTCATTTACTCTAATATATAAGTGTATTAACAGACTCTCCTGAGCCGGGTATGCCGGATTTTTGATTTTTTTGTAGTTTGTTATAGTTTTTAATAAATCTATATTATTCATAATTCCACCACACGGCAAAAGAAAACTCATGAAGATTACTCAACCTGAGTGTTACATGAAGTATCGTGAACGCCGGAAAATCTAAGTTCCAGCCTGTACCGTAATCAGATAATCGCAGCAAAGGGACAAAGCAATAGTCCCTTTGCTGCACAGCATCAGAATGAATAACGAATATTAGCGTTTATCGCATCATCTGTGTTGTATTTACCGAATGCAGAGCGTTCAACTTCCAGCCCCAGACGCGTATTGTCGCCAAACCGGGCATTTAACCCCACACCGTAAAGCATACGACCGTCTTTTCTGCCATTAATCTGATGTTCTCCCGCTGCATCCTTCAGGTGAACGTCAGCACTGTCCGTCAGATCGAACTCATAATGCAGGCCGGCACGGGCTGTCAGACTCCAGTCCTTACCACTGAAGGTTTTACCGGAAACAACGCCGGTTCTGCCTACCAGAGGATTAACGCTGTTACGACGCATTGAGACATCCATTCCACTGTCGTTCCAGTTAAATGTTTGGCCCTGCAGTCTTCCCCAGACCAGTTCCGCCTGAGGTTCAACAAACGTCGTATCTGTCAGATGATAACGGTATCCGACTTCTGCACCTGCATACAGTGAATGGCTGCGGAAGTTCTGTTTACCAGCTCCGGCAAAGTTCAGGTCATATTTGTTTTCATTGTGAATATATTTGGCAATCAAATCAAAGTAAGCGCCGGACCGGAACAGACCACTGGCATAGAAACCACCACCCCATGATTTTGTTTTACCGCTGTACAGGCCTGCTGACGCATCTGTGTCAGTGTAGGTGGCCATCACGCCGGTAAACAGGTCCATACTTCCCAGTTCGTGCTTACGGTCAGCCCCCATCTGCAGCAGGGTATAGTGGTCAGTGAAACCGCCATCAGCAGAGCCGGAACCGTTCAGCAGACGCACCCACGTACCGGCTTCGCCGTTAATATCCCTCAAATCGCCCATGCGTTTGTTCAGGTTGTTAACTTCAGTGATGAAGTTGTTATAGCTGATGTGCATGAATGTGGCGGCAGCCTTACCCTGGCCGTCGTTACGTGCAACCTGGTAACCATCGAGGACCCACTCTTTTTTCCCGTCCTCTTTTCTGACACTAAGGGTGGGGGTGACATCACTGAATCCCACAACCCGTGTTGATGCCCTGAACAGATTATCAGCTGTCGTTTCAGGTGCGCTGACCAGTGGAATATCAAGCGTGTCCTTGTCAGAGGGTTTTTTCAGGAAGTTAACCCAGATGCTGTTGTCATGACCTGTTGCCGACTTGTTTATCACCAGTTTGTCTGCCTTGTTAAGGTCTGTACGCATGACAAATGCTGACTGAACCGCGTCCAGATTATCTGTTGTCAGTGTCGTGAACGGTGATGTTCCCCCGTTAAAACCGACTATTGTCCGGTTAAGTTTCATATTTCCTGCCGTGGAGTTTCCGTTCATCGACCACTGGGTGTCTGTCATGCTGACGGTGGCATCCGGTGCATTCAGGCTCCCGCTCCAGGTATTGCGGTACCCGTTAAACAGGCTGTACAACATCTGATTCTGAAGAGTCAGGTCAGGACTCAGTTCCCCTTCCCCTCCGAGGGTGACAGTCCCTTTATCCTGAACATTGATATTACCTGACAACATACTGTACGGCCCCACGTTCAGGCGGGCATCGTCTCCCTTCAGGTTCCATGAACCGGCATAATCGTATACAGGTAAAAGCGTGTGAGATACCTCATCAGGACGGCTGTTCAGACTCAGGGTGGCATCAGAAATATTCACTGGACCGTCAGAAACAAAACTCTGACTGGCCAGAGCATTTGCTCCCTTGTTCAGATTCAGGGCGGTACTGGTCAGCGTTGAGTTCCCCAGAATGGCACTGTCTGAGGAGATATTCACGGTACTGTTGTTCGCCTGTATTCCGCCATTGAATATATCATTGATATTCAGCACTGACTGATTATCCAGGTTGACGGTGCCGTTGAAGACACTTTTATCTGCATCTTTAGTTGCAACAGATGTGCCTTCTTCAAGGGTAAAGGCTGTTCCCTGGCCATCTTTTTTGTCGATAAATATCCGACTGTCGCCCAGCGTGACGCTGGAGTTATCTGCCTGGATGGTTGTGTTCAGTGTGGCATTGCGGCCCAGACCAAAGTCTGTATCTTTTAACACGAGCGAACCAAAGCTGAACGTCCTGTTCTCCCAGTCATCCTGTGTAAATGAGGTGGGCTGTGTCAGAACGGAATTGTCGCCCAGAGACGAGACTGTATTTGCAATACTCTGAGACGTTGAAGCATGGATAACCGGGTGGCCCTGAATGGTCAGACGACCGTTTTCCTGAGTAAATGTACCGGACATATTCGCTGAGCCGTCCATAACCAATGCGCCGGTTGTACCCGGGGTTGCTTTATTTGAGAAATTAATATTTCCCAGCAACTTGCCATGATACAGATACCCTTTATTATTAATTCTGTTTGCAAGCAGTGCCTGTGCACTGTTCTGGTCATGTCTGACATATTCCCAGTGCTCGTTACTGACCTGACCGGTAGGGAACCAGCCATAACTACTTGTTTTCAGGATAAAATAATCGACGGTATGAGTATAGGGATTATTATAAATATATAATGAACCTACTGTTCCCCTGTTTGATGATGACCATTCATTAACTTTTACGTCTGCCGGACGCGTCTGATAATCCAGAGTGATATTAGCCGTTTTATCACTGCTGTTACCGAGAGTTGCGCCATAATCGGCGGCATTCAGCTTATGAAATGTCAGGTCATTCCCGTTAACATCCAGAACCCCCCCCCGGTAGCCCCAGGATATATTGTCCGGATTAACCTGCTGGTTGTCTGCCAGCACGACTGTCGGGCGGCCGCTGGCAATATTCACGCTACTGAATGCCTGAACGTGTCCTGAACTGTCAGCCTGCTGATTGAGGACAACGGTCCCATCCCCGACTTTCAGGCCGCCCTCATTAACACCGGTTCCCTGTACAACCAGGGTTCCTTCGCCGATTTTATGCAGGTTGTCACCTTTCACACCATTAACCTGCCAGTTTACGGAGGCATCCTTGTCCACAATAATACCGGCCCCGGTCCAGGTACTTCCGTTTGAAGTGGTGACAGTGTAGTCATCAGTAAATGTCAGTGAACCGGCACCCTGCGTGACAGAGTTTTCCAGGTCAATCTGACCATTATGTCCCAGGAATGTCAGATTTTTACCTGCGTTCAGGTCAGAACCTTTTTGCCCGTGCATGGCATATTCATCGGAACCCTGTTTCAGAGAGCCAGTGCCGGTGCTGCTGTCAAATTTCCATTGCAGGGGGGCGCCGGATGAGGCATTAAAAAAGACGGGAGCGTCATTATCCTCTGAATAGATCTGTGAGAGAAAACTCTGAGGAATAAGAGAATATATCAAATTGGTCCCCCCTCCTACTCCCGAGTAAACACCGACCAGTTCCCACTGCCCTTTGGCCGTATTCCAGCCAAATAATGGAGAACCACTGTCGCCGGCCTCTCCAAAAGAGGGCAGGATGCTATGATCATGTATGTTGCCCCCCATATACAGCTGAATGCCGTCTGAGCCGTGATAAAAGAATGATGTCGGGAGTATTCCTCCTGTCAGATAACCATACCCACCTGTTACCCAATGTCGCTTACCCTGACTATCCTGAATATACTGACTTCCCGAACCAGCCCTGTAGAATGCCGAGTATTTTGAAGGGTTCAATATATCAGCTGTTGATGAGCTGGTTACGGTAGCCGGAGCAACCTCAGTTACGAGCTTATCAAGTCTTGGTGTGTGGAGATCAGATGAACTGTGTTCATTACGATCCACAATATGGTAACTGTTCTGACCATCACCGAAGCTGACGCTCTGATATCCTTTATTAT
The DNA here is from genome assembly GCF_003000935.1 of Escherichia sp. R1. Lineage (NCBI taxonomy): Bacteria > Pseudomonadati > Pseudomonadota > Gammaproteobacteria > Enterobacterales > Enterobacteriaceae > Escherichia > Escherichia sp. R1. Next base: position 47,278 of record NZ_PSRU01000019.1, on the reverse strand, counting down.
GTTTTACACTGGCTATATATTGCGGGTTAATTAATGTTGCAACGCCGGGATTTGAGCTTACATTCACACTGCTAAAATCAACCATGGGCGCTTTATCAAGATGTCCTACTAATTCCCCTTTATTATTAAAAATAGGAATGTTTGTTGCGCCAGCCTGAAACTGCCCTTTGTTTTCTGCAAAGTCGCGGTATGTCTGGTAAGGATTGTTGCCACCAACCGTTGATGCACCAGCAACGGTTGGGAGTAATGCAGATAGTGCCAGAGAGGTAAGTACTGAAAGTCTTTTTCCTCTGCGGGTACTCCCTTTACATACCCTTCGGGCTAGTTCAGAGACAACCTTTACTGTGTTAGTAATATAACAATATTTTAGAGCGTATATTTTATTCATAGTAAATGATTCCGGAACGTATATTCCAAAGTTACATTAATAACCATAGACAATTTCAAACGAAAGTATTGTTGAATTGCGCGCTAATTATTAATTAGCTATATAATTATAAATGTGACATATATCACATTTATTTTTGCTTAAAACTACAATATTTTGTAGTTGCACGAATTCTTTGTCTGTGGTTTTCATTGGTGGTAATGAAAATGTTGTTTGCTTTTTCTCAGGTGTTTTGACTTATGACTTAAAGTCATAAAATATGCGACGCTAATACAACTACAGAAAAATGGTATATATGGATATCGACGATATTTGTTGATTTTTATTTTAAATTGCGTGGCGGTTCAGAGCGGATATATATATCACCATACCATCATCTGTTTTTCTGAAGTTCAGATTAGTTTTAACACACTGTTTTCCATCTTCGTTGATTACAACAGTCTTTTTAATGTATTTACGAATGGCATCATTCGACGTTCTAACGGATTTAGTCGATGGTGGGGTAATTAATAAAACATTTGCTGTAATCAAAAACGGTAATGTCTTCAATTGATAGAAGTTTCTGGTAATCTACTGGTATTTAAGGTTTTCCATGGCTACCGTTACTGTTCATTGTCCGCGCTGTAATTCCGATAAAGTTTATCGACATGGTCGTAGTTGTTCCCAGCATGAGCGTTTCCGTTGTCGTTCATGTAAACGTGTTTTCCAGCTCACTTACTCTTATGAAGCCAGAAAACCCGGCTTTAAGGAGCTGATCGTTGAAATGGCGCATAATGGCACAGGGGCCGTGATATCGCCAGAACACTGAAAATCAGCATCAATACCGTCATACGGACATTAAAAAGCTCTCGCCCCAGCGGATAACATCTGCGTCAGTCAGCTCACGCTGATGTTGCCCTTATCTGTGAACTTGATGAGCTGTGGAGCTTCGTTGGCAACAAGGTGCAACAACACTGGCTCTGGTATGCGTAGAACACTAAAACTGGCGGTGTGTTGGCTTACACTTTCGGGCCACGGAATGATGAGGCCTGTCGGGAATTGTTAGCCCTGTTGACTCCGTTCTGTATCGGCATGGTGGCCGCGATGACTGGGGCAGCTACGCCAGAGAAGTGCCGAAGGTGAAATACCTGACCGGCAAAATCTTCACGCAACGTATTGAACGTAACAACCTGACCCTCCGCACCCGCATCAAGCGGCTGGTAAGTAAAACAATCTGCTTCTCGCGTTCCGTTGAAATCCACGAAAAAGTCATCGGTTCCTTCATTGAAAAGCACATGTTCTACTGATTGGAAGCACTACCCAACGTTCAACTTATCATCATAAGTATAAAAATCACAAAATGGGTGGTAAGAGTCTTTACCTGGATTGTCTCGAAATGCAAAGTGTGCTTGCTTTACAACTAAATCTGGGGGTATCTAATGATTGCGTAATAGTTTTTTTATATACATATCAATGTCTTGCTTTTTACAATCTGTTTATATTATCCATTTTAAATCAATAAGTTACACATCATTAATACCTTCCTTATTTTTTGATTGGGACAGATTTGGGACCGATGGGTTCAGGATCGAATCTATTTACCGTGCGTGTTCGGTAAGGTGATTAGGTGCGAGGTGAGCATATCGACGAACCATTTCGAGAGTTTCCTATCCGCTCATTTTTAAGTGCAAGCAGGGAAACACCGGACTAAACCTATCAGCTGTTCGAAAATGGCAAGCGGATTAATATGCCATGGCGGCTTTGAGCCGCACGCATGGGGTGTGGCAAACCTGATGGATGTTGCTGTGCTGGTGGTGGCGTATTTGCTGGTCTGGTTGTTGGTTAATCGCGAAAATCATTATGCCAGAGGAATACCACAGGACGTTCAGGTTTTGCATAAAAAAGCCCACCATTAAGGTGGGCAAAAGGAATGATTTATATTCTCTGAGAGAAACATTACATTTCTCCTTGTCACTTCTAACATAAAAATATGGAGAAATAATGGAGCTTATATTAATTGGCGATTAGGTAACCATGTGGTTATACAAAACAATACAGTTCTTTACATTTGCCTTGTTTTATGAATACTCCTAAAGAGGTGTATAACATAATGGTACAAGCAGGGTAGATATGAATATATTTGAACAAACTCCACCAAACCGCAGACGTTATGGTCTTGCTGCATTCATTGGGCTGATTGCTGGCGTTGTTTCCGCATTTGTTAAGTGGGGGGCAGAAGTTCCATTGCCACCACGTAGTCCGGTTGATATGTTTAATGCAGCGTGTGGTCCGGAATCATTAATCAGGGCTGCAGGCCAAATTGATTGCTCCCGTAACTTTCTCAATCCTCCGTACATTTTTCTTCGGGATTGGTTGGGACTGACAGATCCAAATTCGGCTGTTTATACCTTCGCCGGGCATGTCTTTAACTGGGTTGGTGTAACGCACATAATCTTTTCGATAGTTTTTGCCGTTGGTTACTGTGTGGTCGCCGAAGTATTTCCGAAAATTAAACTTTGGCAGGGCTTACTGGCAGGTGCTTTAGCGCAACTTTTTGTTCATATGATTTCATTCCCTCTCATGGGACTTACGCCACCTCTCTTTGATCTTCCGTGGTATGAGAATGTCTCTGAAATTTTTGGACATTTAGTCTGGTTCTGGTCTATTGAAATTATTCGCAGAGATTTACGAAACAGAATTACCCATGAGCCAGATCCTGAGATCCCTTTAGGCTCAAATAGATAATGCTTTGAATGATAAAAATGGCGCAAATATAGCGCCATTTTTATAGGTTAAAAACGTTGCTTTTCATATTCTGATGCGGACAGTCAGTGATCATATCGCGCTACTTCAGGATGATGTAGATCCGGAGAACGCTACAGAAGAAGAGGCATTGTTGCTGGAAAATGGAAGAAGTTTCAGGTTTTGTTGTCCCTGAAAAACGAAGCCCCGCTATTACAGCTGGCGGGGCAATGCAATTAATTATTGTATATTTATAACGGTGTTAGCCCGTATTTAGCTCTTGCACGATTGCAAGCCTCATTGACTTCTCCGTTCTCACCAGACATGGCGAATTCTCTGCATGTGGACGATCGATTTTTATATATCGTGCAACAGGCATTTTTGCCCGGTGTTCCTGCAAGGGCAATACATCGGGGGTTTTTCTGATTGGTACCGCTCATGCATCGGTGAAAAGGGGATATTTGTTCAGTAAGCCTGGCGGGAATGGTACCGCCAGCATCGTCGGCTTCGGCCCAGTAAAAAGAGACGCGGAAAAATGCACAACAGGCACCACACGTCATGCATGGATTCAGATTGCTCATAATTCACCAGTACAGCTATAAATCGTAAAGAGAACTGCGGTACGTCGTATGCAGGGACGTATCGCGGTTGGCTGGTGTACTTTCGATAGTGTGAGTATTGAATGATTTCCAGCCGTTACCGATTTTACGTCCTAATTAGTGAAGAAACCACTCGTTAGCAGGCCGCCTGGTACCTTTCCGTGTCTCCTGAACACTGTGGTGTGCATATGAGAAAGCTCATCGTTACAGGTGACATTGACGATCGCTTCCACATCATTTAAACGATTTTTGAGTCTCTGAGGTGGAATTCTTCCCTCGTCTGATGGATAAGTCTTAGTCCGCCGAAGGGGGCTTAGCCGGACAGGAATCGCTAATCTTAATGAATTTGTCGTTATAGACCAGATAATGATTCCCCGGCTGACGTAACTCAGGCTGATGAACCACGTCTCCCGGACGTAGATACCAGGCATCGCCTTCCTCTTCGGTCGAATCACATCCTGGTTTAATCAGTAGCTTAAACCACGTGTTGCCGGTGTTACTTACCGTTCCGGTCACCTGATCGAAGGACCATTTAAACTGAACCTGACGTGGTCGTACTACCAGAATGGTATCCATCACCACCACCGGCTCCGTGCTGACCTCACCGCCGGTTGGGCTGCGTTTTGTCAGGTTACGAGTGGGGACCTCGCGAAATGAGACCCGGTAGTAGCGCTCGCGGTTATCCCGTGGACCATGATAGTAAAATTTAAAATACTCGCTCTCACCAGCCTGCAACGCCAGCTGGCGGGGGGCGAAAAGTAGTTCACCATCCACCGGTCGGGTGCGCAATTCACTGCTGCCCGGGCTATCAATAGCACTGATGGCAATACGGTATATCCGCGCGCTTTTGTTGTTATTCACGACACGTTTGCTGACAAAGTCAGTCTCGGACGGCAGTGAAAAAGTCAGATTGCCGACCGAAATCGCCTGTGTCAAAGGTGCCGCCAGCATACAGACCACTGTCAGCAGGGCCTTAGTTAATGTTACGCCACGTCGCCTGAACATGAATCTCTCCTGAAGCGCTGACTTCGCCAAACCAGCCGTTATCATCTACCGTACGCAGAGAAATGGCGTTATCCATTGGAATCGAAAATTTGACTGTGGTCTTATCCATCTGCCCCACTTCGCCAGAGATATCAGTCCACGGTGTGGTCAACCACAGCGCATCGGTCATATCCCGCCAGCTATCATCGCACCCGGCATCGTAGGTTTTTGTAGCTCCGTTGCGGGTAATAAAGGAAAGCGTCGCCGGGAACGGTACTTTAGCCTTACCGTCATCGGAGCTGAAGACACAATAGGAGCGCCCGCCAATCACCTGCGCGGGTCCGGTCACCTTGATCAGCACTTCGTCGGCAGCTGTTTTACCGCTGGTGGTTACGATATAGCCGAAATCGAGTGCCGACTCGCCGCTGCCGACATATCCCTCCCGCGACGGTGTCTGAGTATATTCATCGGAGATAATACTGATGCTGAAATCACGGGGTTTGATAATCAGCGTGTTGGAGGTAGAAAATTCATACCAGCCAGACTCCGGTGATGTGGTGTTCTGAAAGCGAAAGTTGAATAGATCTTTGGTGTTGATATCGCTGATCCCGAGGTTCACCATCTGTTTAAAGAAGTTGCTCGAGAAGAAAACATAGATCGAGTCTGCGCTCTTCATCTCGTTGAAGGTGTAGTAATAGGCAGTATTGCTCACCGGTTTCCATGAACTGCCATTCAGACTGAACTGCATATCGTACGCCCCGACGGCCGAGGCTAACGACGAGTTGGCGATCGCCGGGAATATATGGATTGAGGTGTTGCTGAGTCCGTTTGTTTGCAGGGTATAGTTAACCATCTTACAACTTAATCCTGAACGGCTGCCGATGGTTTGCGTCCGGCAGTCGGCGTTCCCTTCGCCCAGAGTCGGTACTCCGTCGCTGTTGATAAATACTTCCGCCAGCGAGTGGGTATTTATCAACCGCAGATTTGCTGCTTTCGTATGGGTGACGTTGCGAACATACCAGTTGCCGGAGGCCTGATCCTTACAGCGTGCGCCGCTGCTGGCGTCATAGTTCACAGAGGTCTGGCAGGCATTGATGGTCATTGTAAAGCTGCTGCCGACGGGCATTTGTTGCAGATACTGGTAAAACGCGTCTGACAACATGCCGTGCATCCATTTCGCGCCGCCGCTGGTCACCGTCGCGCCATAAAATCCACTGGCGTCGGTGGTTTGCGGCAGGATAAGACTGGTGGTCATATTACACCCTGCGTACCAGTTGATGCAGCGCAAGCCAGTTAAAGGAGATGAAACTGGTGAATTTTCCAGCCACATATCAAACTTCCAGTTGGTATAAAGGCCGGTGTTGTAACCGTTATCAATGTAGCCGAGGCTTTGCTGATAGATGGTTCCTGAACCATTGTATTTTAAACCGGTCCAGCGGTTGGCACCGGTCAGGCGCGGATCCAGCGCCCCGCCAGGAGTGACGAAAAAGTTGTCGTCTGAGTTGTTTTCGACAAACACAAACTCGCGTGCCGGAGCATCCGCCCAGGTTGTTTTGCTCACTGCCGCTCTGAGCGCGGTTGCAGGCCAGATTAGCGCAAAGATTATCATCGCTATCAGTAGGTTAACTCTCATTCTCTTCTCCTGTCTGCGTCACCGCCGCCCACGATGAGAGGCCGCTGCAGACCACATCACCGACCCAGACGGCACCGCGCGCCTGGTTGAGTTCCAGTGCCACTTCGCAGGTTTTATTGCCACTGTAGCGAAAATCGATAGTGGGGTATTTCTTATCCACGTCCATGACAAACTCGCCGTTTTCATCGGTTCGGGTTCGGCCGATATGGTTGTTAATCCGTGCGTTAGCCAGCAGTGTGCCGTCTTCCGCACGGATACGACCGGAGACGGTAACCATCTGCTTCACCTCTGGCTCAATGACAGCGACATTGCCTGGATAGAGAGTCAGATGACTTTTGCGACCGCTGACGATATCGTAACTGTCGAGTGAGTTTTTGCTGTTCTGCAACTCCACCTCATATCTTCCATAGGGAGAGAGCGGGAGATAGTTACGCTTGCCGTTAAGCGGGAAAATCCGCCCGTTGATTTTGGCGCTGATCTGACCATCGTTCTCCAGGCCAGTGTCGAATATCACCCCAGCGTTGCCATCGGTCCGCCCGCTGGCAGCGATGTTTTTACCCTGCCAGCCGACGCTGCCGTTGGCGGTCAAATTGGTATTGATGTAGCCGTCCGCCGCGCTATTGACGTTCAGCGTTCCGCTGGCGTAACGAGCGTCGAACTGTGCATACGCCCCACCGCTGAGGGTTTTGTCATCACCGGTATCGCCGGAGATGGCTCGTGACAGATTGGCACCAACAGTGCGAATGGTTCCTTCATCAAACTGTTTGCGTGCTGACAGGTTTGCCATGGTGTAGCCGTTTTGATGGGTCATCCCTGCGCTAAACCAGTTGCCCAGTGGTAGCGAGAGATCGAGAGCGATATATTTCCCTGTATTGGCGCTGCTGTCGCCGTTGTTATAGCGCTGAATACCGGCCCGCAGGCCAAGCGAACCAAAGGTACTGCTGTAGACACTTTGATAGTAATCTGCCGTGTAATAATGGCTGTTGTAGCGGCGGTCATCATTGTAGCTGATGCTGAACGTACCCAGTTTCGACCACAGTGAGTTCAGGTTGAGTGTGCCGCCGATTGCACGGTTGTCGGCATCGCTACGTCGCAATTGATTGCCAATGCGGGTTTTTTCCTGGTTAACCCACAGCGAACTGAAGCCTCCAGGTAGAGTGGCGCTGATGCTGGCGATGTTGCTCCATGAGCTGTCACTGGCCAGCATGTTTTGCAGGTTAACGTTGATCGCCTCCCCAAGCGGCAGCGTCAGACGGGTTTCACCCACCGCCTGATTATCGTATCCATATCCCGTTGCCGCCCAGCTAAACGTACTCAGTGAGCCGGAGGTCGAGGCACCTGCCAGCCAACTCTCTTTGGCTGGTCGCGTCTTTTTCCCGTTTTCCGACCAGCGATCCATATGAAAGCTACCGCCCCATATCTGCCACGCCAGCGGTGCACCGACGCCACGTCCCCGGCTAAACAGCTTATTGACCCGCTGGGTGCGTTTGCTGATCACGCGACCGTTAACGATTACCTCAACTTCCACATCGTAAATACCGTACGGTAGACCCCGGGTATCCACTTCATGATTGCCCATGGTGAAGTTCTGAACGCTTAGTAGCCGCCCATCACGGGTGAGATGTACTTCGCCCGCCGCCGGTAAAAAGGCGATCACTGGCGTGGCCGACTGGCTGCTGTCGAAGATGGTGGAGCTGGCCTGGTTTCCCCAGGAAAGGCCGTAAATCTTCCCTGCTGAAATGGCGGTCATCGGCCCTAAGGACTGCAAGTTCCAGGTGTCGAGCATTCCACCGGCAAATCGGTGACCAGCAAAATCGCGTTCATACATCGCTTTATATAATTCACTGTCCTGTTGACCGCTACCAATCCCGTACAGTGAGCCGTCGAGCACCACGTGATGTTCGCGCAGCGCAGTAACGTTATTCAGCGACAGATAGCTGGAGGTGTTGCTCCCGCCGTTACGCAACTGGTTGTTATAGACGCCGAAGTTATAGCTCAGATTACTGCTGAGGGTATTAACACTGGACTGCCCGATGTCTTCGCTACGTGAGCGTAGTACGGTGCCCAGCGCTTCGCGCTTGACCACCAGCTGCAGCAGCAGTTGGCGCAAGCTGAGATCCAACTGCGCGTTGTCAGTCAGGGGGATGGTAAGGGCCTCATTGAACGGGGCGTTGGCCAGAGTCATCAGTTGCTGTCGAGTTTGTTCGCTGACACTGGCGTTATCTTCACTCTCTTCCAGCTGTATTTTCCGGATGCGTAACTGTCCATCATCCAACCAGATAAAAGCGCTGCCGATTCGCTGATCGTCCTGGCGACCCTGGCTACCGGCGAGATGAATATAGAGCGGGACGCTCATGCCGTCCTGAAGCGCCTGACTGAAGGCCTGCGGAATAATCACCCCACCTATTTGCTGCGCACTTATGTCAGCAGCGCTGGCATCGGGCTGAACGAACAAAAAGACCATGCCGAAGGCAAACTGGGCTTTCAGTCCTGGGGAGAACCGTCGTAAAGGCATTGTCGTTATCCATCTGCACAGCTATCTATTTCACGGGAATGAACTTATCACCCTGCCAAAGTGCAACCCGTCCTTTGTTATCCGCCGTGTCCACGCGGGTAAAACGACGCGACTTGCCCGGCATCAGGTAGTAATTCTCTTTACACTCCTTACCATTGGCGGCTTTCAGGCAGGGGCCGTAGGCGAGGATCCGCAGCGTCGCATTTCCTGTATTTGTCAGGGAGCCGTTGGCGTACTGAAAGTGGTAGTTCGCCTGGCGGGGTGCGACGACCAGAATGGTGCCGATGCGGGCGGAAGCAGTGGCCACAGCGCTACGGTTGGCATTATCGCGCTGCGCATCACTGAGGGCCTGATCAAACCAGACAATGCGGTAGTAGCGCTCTTTTTCATCTGCTGGTCCCTTATAGAAGAAGCGGATCACTTCGCTGGCTTGGGCGGGTAGCAGCAAGCTGGCGGGAGTGAGTAGCAACTCATCCGGCTTGTCCATTGCGATAACCTGCCCGTCGTCAAGCGGTGAAGAGAGCCGTTCGAGACGGATATTGATGAGGCGGCCACTGTCGGTACTGTTTTGGATCGTTTTGCTCAGCGTGCTGCTGTCACTGTTCATAAACGATGATATATCGCCGACATCCAGCGCCTGGGCCGGTGATATTCCGGAAAACAGCAGAGCGAGAGGCAGAAGGTGCTTTTTCATAACAATTCCGTCCAGGAATAAAGCAGGGGGGTACCCCTGCTGGTACATCAGAGAGATTAACTGGTCCAGGTAGCGTCGAACTGTACGCTAACGTCGCCGCTCCAGATGCCTTCCGGTAGAGTGCTGTAATCGGTTACTGCGGTGGTACCATTGGTGGTGCCGCTGATGATGGAGAAAGTGAAACCATCCTGTGCGGTGGTACGATTGCTGGCATTGTAACCGTTAGCCAGTGGGCTAAGGTTGCCGCCCAGTACGCCGTTGGCGGTATCGATCATCACGGTATCGCCAGTTTTTTCGACTGCCGCGCCGTTATAATCCACGCCCACATTCAGTGTGGAACCTGAGGTATCCAACTGGGTTAAGGTGTTGGTGATAAGACGTGAGGTCAGTTTAAAGGCGGTAGCCGTTGAGTCACCCTCGATAGCCACGTCAAATAGACCTTTTTGTGAGTTAAAACCTTTAATGCCTTCGGCATACTGGAACGCCAGGCTACCGAGTGGCGTCACAACCAGCTTACTGGTGGTGTCTTTTTTGGCTGTTGCTGACCAGGTCGCTACAGCCTGAGCTGTTACGTCAGCAGCCTGCGCTACACCTGTACCGGTAAACACCGTTACCAGAGCTATTGCCAGAACCTTTTTTTTCATTGCTTTTCTTCCCGAGTTGAATTGAGGACATGAAGTCCCGGTGAGTCATTTTTTAAAACTAACTTGCCTGGAGTTTACTGAACCAACTTATATAATTTTGAGTACAGCTTGGCCTCTGCATTCCGCCGATGGGTATACACTGTCTTCACACTACAATTTTCAATTCTGGCAATCGATTTAGGCAGCATTCCCTGAGCCGTCATGCGGATAATTTCCATTTCCCGGTCAGTGATTTTATCTTTCTTAATATCTTTTCTCAGGAACCTGCCATTAATCACATAGGCCAGTTCTTTTCTAATATCACGACTCAGTCCAGCGTATACCACGCCCCTAATATTGCTGTTGTAATACCAATAATTTGCTAAGGCTTCTGACTTTCTGGCCGCAATCAATACGACCTGTTTCCCCTTTACCGCGGATAACCACTCATTATCACGGTTTATAAACTCAGTTAAAGAATCCGTATTGAGATTGATAAACACGAAATCTTTTCTGATTTTCTCCAGCGATAGATAAATTAATCTGTCGATATCCACAATCAGTTCAGATAGTCCTTTATAGAAGTAGGCGTCATGGGGAGACCAGATGTATTTATCAGAACGGTTTTGACATTCCATATGGTTTTTAACCTCATAGTCCCTGCTGTAATCATTTTGCCATGTCACTACTTTCCAAACCTGTAATTTTTACAGGTACATTCAGTTTCTTTAGTAAATCGGAAGTAAATAAGATACGTAGCACATATCAATATAGGTTAAACGAGATTAAGTTTTAATTATTTCGATTAGGTTTAAATTTATGTTTTTTTCCTGATGAGTGTCAATATGTGAACAGAAAATGAATTCCATGGTTAAGTCAATATTTACAAAAAATGAAAATATTGCTTTTTTGATAAGAAGAAAAAGACATTCAGTTTCATAAGGTTATTGGCAATATAACGTTCAATTCTTACTTGCATTTTATATTAGCTAGGAACTTTGCCCTGAGGTGTTAGGAATAGTCTTAATGTGTTGTGTAATGGACTAGTAAAAAAACAAGTTTAAATGATAAGAAATAGAATATAAAACTATCATAAGTCATAATTAAAGATGATTTGCCAATCAGTAAGGTGTTTTAATGGATTAACATGCCGCACAAAATGGTTATGGGTGTTCATCCCAATAAGTGATGAAAAATTAAACAGGTGTAAGTACGTCATCTGTCCGGTAAGCCCCCCAAGAGCCAAATTAAGTGAAGTTAAACGAAGACTGCCAGTTGTCACAGGAACGATGGCCTCTTTGCCAGGGCACTGCATTCAGTCATCTGTACGCGTTACTCTAACTGGCACTCGAACGTCGGCGATGGGGTTACCGATGGATCTGGCCGTTCCTGTGGCGTAAACGTTTTTATGTCAGTACCAACAGATTTACCACATTTATCATCTTAACAGTTTGAGTGTAAATGCAGGCTGCGTCGCAAAGGGAGGAAACTGAGTGGCGTGTTCAGTCTAAAATAGAGTTGATGCCAGCATACAGGGCGCAGCTGGTCAACAAGTCAACATTAATATAATGGAATATTCGGAGAGAAACGTCAGGCAGTTGACCTTAAATGAACAGGAAGATACATCCCCAGGAAAATTAATGCTGGTGTAATAAATACACCAACATTAATCCGGTCTGATTATTAATCAGACAAATATCGTTAATTCGTCGAATTTTAAATCAACGTTTTTTCTTACGACCCTGAACGGCCTTAAAACGTGGATTAGATTTACAAATCACATACAGCCGTCCTTTTCGCTTCACAATCTGACAGTCTGGATGGCGTTCTTTTGCGGTACGCAGAGAGTTAAGGACTTTCATCATGCCCCCTTTTTCGTGCTAACAAAACGACCAAAACGTTGGGTGAACCGTGCAACATTTCCTTCTGATGCCACTGTTCTCAGCTTCCCTGTATAGAACGGGTGCGATTTCGAAGAGACATCAATTGTTACGTACGGATACGTTACGCCATCCAGCTCAATCTCACGGTCTGTTTTGATAGTCGAGCCGATTTTAAAGTACTCATCAACGCTGGTGTCGTGGAACACCACAGTACGATACTCAGGATGGATATTGGGTTTCATCATTTTTACCTGTTATGTTATAACATAACCGTAAAGATACATGCTCATCCGGATCATTTCAACACCCAATCACTGTGACTATTTGTGGGATGTGGAATTTCCGCAACGGGGAAGTCTGGCATTGTTAGCAGCCATTGGCGACGCTCCCATAAACGCCTGGATGAGTGATTGATGATGGTTTCGCTGAGAGTATGGATTTTTCGAGAATGGAGGCTATCTCCACTTTACTGGTCGATGATTTATTGCAGCATGATTGATTACCTGACAATGTGTATTCCTCTCCCACGGATATAATAATTACTTACAAAAAAGGGAGAGGATGCATATTTTAAATATCACTGAAGTGAACAGTTCATTGCCGTTATTAATAGAAATGGAGAAATAAATAGGCGTATTCTACAATTGCGACAAAAACAACGATATTAATCAGTTTATGACTGATTTGCTGTACTTTATTCTCTTTCATTGGTACTTCCTCGCTTTAAAAAAGAGTGCACTTCGTAAGTGCCCTTATATAAATAACGAGTTTGGTCAACCAATTTTTTGACATGTATCACAAATTTGAATAGATGTATTACATCGGCTATCTTTTATTGCCCCAACGTCATTGATATATGTCGCCTGAAATCAGTTACGGGAATGAGTCTGATCTCAAGACTGGCCCAGTCCTGGCGTTGATTGGCGCTGAGGAGCATATCGCATCTCATCGTAACGTCGTATCTCCTGGGGTGTTATACAAGATATTGTTGTAGGTAACCAGGGAGAGGAATTGAGTCTATTAAACCGTCAACTATGCCGGATATATACTGGATTACACTGCAGGCACGCCTTGCGAGAGAACGTGCCGCAGTGACGGGTTAATTATCTGAAAGAATTTGCGAGGCTGTATCGGTTACTCATTGATTTGATAGTTTTACTCTCGGGAGAGTAATCAATATTTAATCCATTAACGGAAACCAGCCAGTTCCTTTCGATGCCTGAATTTGATCCCATAGTTTATCCGGAATGGTTAATTCAGGAACGCGTTGTGGATTAAGGGCTGTTTGAATTTCATGACTTCTACCTGATTCAGCTAAAGTCACCCATTCTGGATTTATCACCAGCCCTTTACCGATCGCAACAAGTGGCAGGCCAGCGGAAATTGCTTCTTGAGCCTGAGACGGTGTGCGTATTTTACCTGCGGCGATTACCGGCACTCTGCCTGCAATATGATTTAAAATCAATTCAATAGTTCGGGGGCCATTTGGCGACTCAACAGGGTAGCTATCGTTAATACTGACCAGCGAGGTATGTATATACGAAATACCGGATGAAATGAGTCGATCAAGGAGTTTATAAGTATCCTCTATCCGCAGCCCCCCTGTTACAGATTCTTCAGGAGATATTCTGTAACCGATAGCAAAGGGCTTTGTCGCATATTCATAGACTACATTTTTTACTTCCTGTAATACGGCCAGCGGGAAGCGCATACGTCCTTCAAGATCTCCTCCCCATCGGTCATTACGCTGGTTAAATAGAGGGGAGAAGAAATTCTGCAGAAGGAATCCGTGCGCACCATGAAGTTCAACGCCATCAAAACCTGCTTTAATCGCCCTTTTTGTGACATCTCCGAATGCTCTAATGGTTTCCTGAATTTCGTTTTCAGTCATTTCCCTGCTTTGTACCACTCTCTTCATAAAGTCACCAGATTTTACGCTTGATGCGCTGGCACTAATAACATCGTTATTTGGCACAAGCTCCGGGATGGCTTTATTACCGGCGTGGAAAATCTGCAAAATAGCCGGAGCACCGCCACTTTTGGCTGCAGCTGCTAACTTTTCAAGGCTGTTAATGAAACGGTCGTCATACGCGGCAAATTCATGAGTAAACCCAATGCCGCTTGGCGTGACATAGGTACATCCTGTTATTACTAAACCAACATTTTGTGAGCGACGTTTATAAAATTCGAGTTCTTGCTCAGAGATGGTTCCATCAGGATTAGCTGACCAGGTTGTCATAGGAGCCATAACGATACGATTACGTAGCTTTATTTTTTCTGTCAGCATAAAAGGAGAAAACAATGATGGGTGTTTATTTGTCATAACAATACCTCAAATGTTTATCTGATTTTAATGCGTATAATCTTAATAAGTTGAGTTGCTACTTTTTGATGCTTTTTTCCTTTAATAGAATTCTTTTTGAGTAATTTTATTATTGTCGTGTAGTCAATAAAGGATAAATGTCAGGGAGATAATGAATCTCCCTGCAAGGTTATTACAAATGTGTTTTGTAAAAAGGAATTAATTTATCGAGCGCCTGTTTCACAGGTTCTGGCTTATCATACAGGTCGTAATGTGAATAACCTTCAACCACGACCAGTTCTTTATGTTTTGAGGCTGCACGACCAATAATTTCGCAGCCGTCACGATAGGCACCAAAAGCGCCCACTCTATCGCCCACTACAACCATTAGTGGTTGAGTTAACAGGACTTCTGCAAGATGAAAAGCATCCCAGCCTACGGCAACAGTCTGATGTGAAAATAGCGAACGATTTACCCCATTAGGCGCACAGCCTCGTGGCGAACGATAATATTCTGTTGCTTCAAAAAGGTCTATTTCTGTTAATCCCGCTTCAAGAGCTGCTTCCGGAGAAGAAGGGAGCAAATCATCTACGCGAAGTTTTGCGCCGTTAGCTTCGTCTGTTCTTTGTTGCGCCATTGCTTCGAGTGCTCCGATAGGATTAAACGCTGTAAATCCCTCACGCATAAGACGCCCGTAGTTTGCACCCGTGACAGTACCAATGGCTTTAATCCGACGTTCTGTCATTGCGGCATTAATGGCATATCCACCTCCACCACAAATACCCAGTACACCAATACGCCCGGCATCAACGTAAGGTAAGGTGGTAAGGTAATCAACGACAATGCTGAAGTCTTTTACTCGCATTGTTGGATCTTCCAGATAACGCGGTTCTCCACCGCTGCTTCCCTGAAAACTGGCATCAAAAGCAATGACGATAAAGCCAGCTTTTGCCAGGGCGGCACCATACACACTACCCGATGTCTGTTCTTTGCAGCTTCCAATTGGATGGGCACTGATAATGGCAGGATACTTTTTTTCACTATTAAAATCGTCAGGGAAATAGATATCAGCAGCTATATCCCAGTAAGTGTGTTTTATCGAAACAGTTTTCATTTCAAGCTCCAGGGATTTGCCTAAACAGATTTAAATATCATTTCTATTATCCGCAACTGGCATTCGTGTTCATATCGCGAACGGCGTAATAGTATGACTTGTATTGGTTATCATCAATGGTCTAATATCTATCACAGTGTTAAGTTAAGGTTTACAATGATGAAAATAGAGCCTTCAATTTTGCCTTCTCTTGCCTGGTTTGCGCTGATTGTTCGTGCCGGCAGTTTTTCCAGAGCAGCCTCTGAAATGGGTATTACGCGGGCCGCATTGTCCCAGAATTTAAAATCTCTTGAGGAACGTCTTAACACCAAGCTGATATACCGTACGACCCGCAATATGTCGCTTACTGAGGAAGGACAGCATCTGTATGAAGTGCTGGTGTCGGCTTTGGGGCAAATTGATGATGCGTTGAAAGATGTCGGTGATACCCAACTTGAACCTACAGGACTGTTGAGAATAAATTCCTCCCGTGTTGCAGCAAGGATGCTTGTTGAGCCTCATATTGGCGAGTTTCTTACTCGTTACCCTAAAACAAAGATAGAACTCATTATGGATGACGGTTTATCTAACATTATTGCGGACGGCTGTGATGTGGGCATACGTCTTGAGCAAGGACTGGATGAGCATATGACTGCCGTTCCTGTTTCTCCGCTTATTAAACTGGTTACTGTGGCATCGCCAGATTATTTAAAAGAACACGGTATTCCTGAAACTCCTCAGGAATTGAGTAACCATAATTGTCTTCGGTTGCGGCATAAAAGTAGCGGTGCACTCTCAGCATGGGAGTTTTCGAATGTTGTGGGGGGTAATGAAGAGTTCGAAATAGAGGTGTCAGGTAAGTATATTTCTAATGATGACGAAAGCATGATACGAATGGCGCTGAATGGAACGGGTATCATTCAACATCTGGATTTTGCAATCGCTGAACATATCAATGCGGGCAAGTTACAGCCGATTCTTGAGGATTGGGCCGTTTCATTTCCTGGATTTTATATATATGTTTCATCACGGGTGAGAATGCCCTCTAAAGTTCGTGCTTTTATTGATTTTATGGTGGAGAAAAGAGTAAAAATAGAAAGTTAATGATGTGTGTCAGAATATCGGTAAGAAGAATGGCGCAATCGTGAGGATACGTTTATTCATAATAAATCTCCTGAAAGTTTAGAATTATTTTCGATACAGCCAGATTATCATTGTTACTAATAATGTGGTTAAAATAATAGCATCTATGCCCCCCTTCATGAGTGTCTGTGAAGAGGATGCTTCTACAAGGAAATCGCCAATGCTCAAAGAAAACTTCAACGAACTGCAAATCTTTCTTGTGGTGGCAAGAGAGCGAAGTTTTACCAAAGCAGCGGGCAAACTCGGCGTCTCTCAGTCTGCACTTAGCCATGCAATGAAGGCTCTGGAGGAAAGGCTCAATATCCGCCTCCTGACACGGACTACCCGCAGTGTGGCTCCCACAGAAGCGGGGGAGAGAATCATTGCCTGCCTTGAACCGCGTATTGACGAGCTTGAACAGGAACTGGAATCACTTATTCAATTGAACGGCACGCCCTCCGGGAATATTCGGTTATCTGCCGGGGAACATGCCGCGCGAAGTCTGGTCTGGCCGAAGCTAAAACCTTTTCTCAGAGAGTATCCCGAAATCAATGTCGAACTGGTGGTGGATAACGGTTTTGTCGATATTGTTGAAGGCCGTTTTGATGCCGGGATACGACTGGGTGAAAATGTTGATAAAGATATGGTTGCAGTCAGGATTGGACCAGATATGCGGATGGCTGTGGTGGGAGCTCCGGCGTATTTTGCTGCAAACCCTGCGCCTGAAACGCCTCACGAGCTACAAAATCATCGCTGCATCAACATGCGTTTGCCAACTGCCGGTGGGCTTTACCACTGGGAGTTCGAGCGAGAAGGGAAACCGCTTCGCGTTAAGGTTGATGGGCAACTGACGTGTAGTCCATTGCCAGAAAGAATTGATGCCGCGTTATCAGGGTTTGGGATCGCTTGTGTCCCTGAAGACATGGTTCAGGAGTATATAGAGTCAGGCAAGCTTATTCAGGTGTTACAGGAGT
Organism: Escherichia sp. R1; assembly: GCF_003000935.1. NCBI lineage: Bacteria > Pseudomonadati > Pseudomonadota > Gammaproteobacteria > Enterobacterales > Enterobacteriaceae > Escherichia > Escherichia sp. R1. The sequence continues at coordinate 29,747 of NZ_PSRU01000019.1, read as the reverse complement.
GGTGTCCAACTTTTCCTGGGTATTATCTTTACTACCCCAGCCGCAAGCAGCATCCGCCAGCTTTTGCGTTGTTGATCGATGCGCTTCGCTACACCGAATAACGGGTCCTTTATCCTGGACCCGTTTGGGTATTAGCGGCCTACGCGTGCCTGATGTTCAGGCGAGTAACGTTCACCGACGATTTTAATTGTTTCCAGCGCCTCGCTTATCTGCTGCGTATCTTTCTGCGAAAGAACAATGTCAGCAGCGGCCAGGTTTTCTTCCAGCCGGTGCAGTTTAGTGGTGCCAGGGATGGGAACAATCCACGGCTTTTGTGCTAATAGCCATGCCAGTGCGATTTGTGCAGACGTTACCCCTTTCTCCGCAGCCAGTTCACCTAACAAGGTGACCAGTTTTTCATTGGCTTCAATGGCTTGTGCTGCGAAACGCGGTACGGTGCTGCGGTAATCATCTTTGCCGAAAGTGGTTCCCGGCTTAATCGCCCCTGTCAGGAAACCTTTACCTAGTGGGCTGAAGGGGACAAAACCAATTCCCAGTTCCTCAAGCAACGGCAGAATTTCCTGTTCAGGCTCACGCCACCACATGGAATATTCGCTTTGCAGGGCGGTGACAGGTTGTACCGCATGTGCACGACGAATGGTTTGTGCTCCTGCTTCAGACAGGCCGAAATGTTTGACCTTACCTTCTGCGATGAGGTCTTTCACCGTTCCTGCAACATCTTCAATAGGAACATCTGGATCAACACGGTGTTGATACAGCAGGTCAATAACATCTGTTTTCAGACGACGTAATGATCCTTCAACGGCTTCACGGATATGTTCCGGACGGCTGTTTAAAATCTGCTGCTTATTATCATTGCCGAAGGTAAAACCGAATTTAGTGGCAATTACCACGCGGTCACGAAACGGTTTTAAGGCTTCGCCGACCACTTCTTCATTCAGATACGGACCATACACTTCGGCGGTATCGAAGAAGGTGACGCCACGTTCAACCGCAGCACGAATAAGTTCGATAGCCTGACGGGTATCGGTCGCCGGGCCGTAGCCGTGGCTTAAGCCCATGCAACCGAGCCCAAGGGCGGAGACTTCGAGTCCGGATTTACCCAGATAACGTTTTTGCATTGAATGAATACCTCTTTTATCGCGGCTTAAACATCAAGTTTGCGGCCAGTCAGCCATTCCACCATTGCGGGATCGCGGTGAGAGAAGAACGCGCTGGTTGCGGTATCCAGGGCGGTAATTTGCAGCATATCTTCAGGGCTGAGTTCAAAATCGAGAATGTTGATGTTCTCTTCCATGCGTTCTTTTCGCACTGATTTTGCCAGTGAAACAATGCCTCGTTGGTAGATCCAGCGCAGAACTACCTGGCCCACGCTTTTGCCATACTTCTCGCCAATTGCCGAGAGAACAGGATGCTGGAACAGACCATTTTTCCCTTCCGCAAACGGTGCCCAGGCTTCTGGCTGAATGCCACGACTTTGCATCCAGGGAACGGCCTGTAGCTGCTGATTGAAAGGGTTAACTTCAACCTGGTTTACCGCCGGAACGACGTTATTAAAAGCGATAAGGTCTGCCAGTCGGTCAGGATGGAAGTTACTGACGCCAATAGCGCGAATTTTACCGGCCTGTTGCAGCTCTTCCATGGCACGCCAGGCTCCGTGGACATCGCCATATGGCTGGTGAATCAAGTACAGGTCAACGTAATCAAGTTGCAGTCGATTCAGAGAGCGTTCGAACTGGGCTTTGGCCCCTTCGTAACTGGTATCCTGCAACCAGAGTTTCGTGGTGACAAAGAGTTCGTTACGGGCGATACCGCTTTGTTTCAGTGCGTTCCCGACCTGGATTTCATTTTGATAAGAGGCGGCGGTGTCAATCAGTCGATAACCGCTGTTAATAGCGTCAATGACCGCTCTTTCGCATTCGGCGGCATCGGTCATCTGAAATACACCAAAGCCCAACAGGGGCATTTCAATACCGTTGTTCAGTTTTACTTTTTGCATGGTGTTATCCTTCCGTTATCGTTCATGAGAAGCATAACGTAAAGGGAAGAGCTCGATTAGACGGCAGGATTTGTCAGGGGTTATGAACAAAATTCATAAATCTGTTTGAGGGTTGAGATTAGTCGTGCAAGTTCGATATCCCCGGAATTTACAGTCCGATGAATAAAAATGAATGTCCATAAAAAATATATTGGTTTATCCCGGCGTATATACTTACTTCGACGTACTCCCAATAGCAGTTAATTAAAGACGGGTCATTATTATTCACTCTGAATAATGAATTATTCACTGCCCGCAGAGTAAGAAATATAACTTAAGTATCTATTTAATGACTTGCACAAAAAGCTAAATTTTTACCCATAAATAAAAATATAATCCCGCGCCCAACCACCTGATGAGTGGCTACAGACACTGGATATATTAGGTGGCGGTGTACTTTCTTACATAAAGGTATTTCCTTTTCTGTGGAAAAGGAAACCGGGAAATCCCCGGTTTTTCTGACAAGCAGACGCCATTATTTGTGTCTGCCTATGTTCGTTAATTCGTTCATCAGGAAATTATCTCAATGTCACGTTATAAAACAGACAATAAACAGCCACGATTTCGTTATTCAGTTCTGGCCCGCTGCGTGGCGTGGGCAAATATCTCTGTTCAGGTTCTTTTTCCACTCGCTGTCACCTTTACGCCAGTAATGGCAGCACGTGCGCAGCATGCGGTTCAGCCACGGTTGAGCATGGAAAATACTACGGTAACTGCTGATAATAACGTGGAGAAAAATGTCGCGTCGCTTGCCGCTAATGCCGGGACATTTTTAAGCAGTCAGCCAGATAGCGATGCGACACGTAACTTTATTACCGGAATGGCCACCGCTAAAGCTAACCAGGAAATTCAGGAGTGGCTCGGGAAATACGGTACTGCGCGCGTCAAACTGAATGTCGATAAAAATTTCTCGCTGAAGGACTCTTCGCTGGAAATGCTTTATCCGATTTATGATACACCGACAAATATGTTGTTCACTCAGGGGGCAATACATCGTACCGACGATCGTACTCAGTCAAATATTGGTTTTGGCTGGCGTCATTTTTCAGAAAATGACTGGATGGCGGGGGTGAATACTTTTATCGATCATGATTTATCCCGTAGTCATACCCGCATTGGTGTTGGTGCGGAATACTGGCGTGATTATTTGAAACTGAGCGCCAATGGTTATATCCGGGCTTCTGGCTGGAAAACATCGCCGGATGTTGAGGATTATCAGGAACGCCCGGCGAATGGCTGGGATATTCGTGCTGAGGGCTATTTACCTGCCTGGCCGCAGCTTGGCGCAAGCCTGATGTATGAACAGTATTATGGCGATGAAGTCGGGCTGTTTGGTAAAGATAAACGCCAGAAAGATCCACATGCGATTACCGCTGAAGTGAATTACACGCCAGTGCCTCTTCTGACCCTGAGTGCCGGGCATAAGCAGGGCAAGAGTGGTGAGAATGACACTCGCTTTGGCCTGGAAGTTAATTATCGGATTGGCGAACCTCTGGAAAAACAACTCGATACAGACAGCATTCGCGAGCGTCGAATGCTGGCAGGCAGCCGCTATGACCTGGTTGAGCGTAATAACAATATCGTTCTTGAGTATCGCAAATCTGAAGTGATCCGTATTGCTCTGCCTGAGCGTATTGAAGGCAAGGGCGGCCAGACGGTTTCCCTGGGGCTTGTGGTCAGCAAAGCAACTCACGGTCTGAAAAATGTGCAATGGGAAGCGCCGTCTTTGCTGGCCGCAGGCGGAAAAATTACGGGGCAGGGCAATCAGTGGCAAGTGACGCTCCCGGCTTATCAGGCAGGCAAAGACAATTATTATGCGATTTCAGCGATTGCCTACGATAACAAAGGCAATGCCTCGAAACGTGTGCAGACAGAAGTGGTTATTAGCGGAGCTGGTATGAGCGCCGATCGTACGGCGTTAACGCTTGACGGTCAGAGCCGTATTCAAATGCTTGCTAACGGTAATGAGCAAAAGCCGCTGGTGCTGTCTCTGCGCGACGCCGAGGGCCAGCCAGTCACGGGCATGAAAGATCAGATCAAGACTGAACTAACCTTCAAACCGGCTGGAAATATTGTGACTCGTACCCTGAAGGCCACTAAATCACAGGCAAAGCCAACACTGGGTGAGTTCACCGAAACTGAAGCAGGGGTGTATCAGTCTGTCTTTACTACCGGAACGCAGTCAGGTGAGGCAACGATTACTGTTAGCGTTGATGACATGAGCAAAACTGTCACTGCAGAACTGCGGGCCACGATGATGGATGTGGCAAACTCCACCCTGAGCGCTAACGAGCCGTCAGGTGATGTGGTTGCTGATGGTCAGCAAGCCTACACGCTGACACTGACAGCGGTGGACTCCGAGGGTAATCCGGTGACGGGAGAAGCCAGCCGCCTGCGACTTGTTCCGCAAGACACTAATGGTGTAACCGTTGGTGCCATTTCGGAAATAAAACCAGGGGGTTACAGCGCCACGGTTTCTTCGACCCGTGCCGGAAACGTTGTTGTGCGTGCCTTCAGCGAGCAGTATCAGCTGGGCACATTACAACAAACGCTGAAGTTTGTTGCCGGGCCGCTTGATGCAGCACATTCGTCCATCACACTGAATCCTGATAAACCGGTGGTTGGCGGTACAGTTACGGCAATCTGGACGGCAAAAGATGCTAATGACAACCCTGTGACCAGCCTCAATCCGGATGCACCGTCATTATCGGGCGCAGCTGCTGCTGGTTCTACGGCATCAGGCTGGACGGATAATGGCGACGGGACCTGGACTGCGCAGATTTCTCTCGGCACTACTGCGGGTGAATTAGACGTTATGCCGAAGCTCAATGGGCAGGACGCGGCAGCAAATGCGGCAAAAGTAACCGTGGTGGCTGATGCATTATCTTCAAACCAGTCGAAAGTCTCTGTCGCAGAAGATCACGTAAAAGCCGGTGAAAGCACAACCGTAACGCTGGTGGCGAAAGATGCGCATGGCAACGCTATCAGTGGTCTTTCGTTGTCGGCAAGTTTGACGGGGACCGCCTCTGAAGGGGCGACCGTTTCCAGTTGGACCGAAAAAGGTGACGGTTCCTATGTTGCTACGTTAACTACAGGCGGAAAGACGGGCGAGCTTCGTGTCATGCCGCTCTTCAACGGCCAGCCTGCAGCCACCGAAGCCGCGCAGCTGACTGTTATTGCCGGAGAGATGTCATCAGCGAACTCTACGCTTGTTGCGGACAATAAAACTCCAACGGTTAAAACGACGACGGAACTCACCTTCACCGTGAAGGATGCGTACGGGAATCCGGTCACCGGGCTGAAGCCAGATGCACCAGTGTTTAGTGGTGCCGCCAGCACGGGGAGTGAGCGTCCTTCAGCAGGAAACTGGACAGAGAAAGGTAATGGGGTCTACGTGTCGACCTTAACGCTGGGATCTGCCGCGGGTCAGTTGTCTGTGATGCCGCGAGTGAACGGCCAAAATGCCGTTGCTCAGCCACTGGTGCTGAATGTTGCAGGTGACGCATCTAAGGCTGAGATTCGTGATATGACAGTGAAGGTTAATAACCAACTGGCTAATGGACAGTCTGCTAACCAGATAACCCTGACCGTCGTGGACAGCTATGGTAACCCGTTGCAGGGGCAAGAAGTTACGCTGACTTTACCGCAGGGTGTGACCAGCAAGACGGGGAATACAGTAACAACCAATGCGGCAGGGAAAGTGGACATTGAGCTTATGTCAACGGTTGCAGGGGAACTTGAGATCGAGGCCTCGGTGAAAAACTCTCAGAAGACGGTCAAGGTGAAATTCAAGGCGGATTTCAGTACCGGTCAGGCGAGCCTGGAGGTAGACGCCGCTGCTCAAAAAGTGGCAAACGGCAAAGATGCCTTTACGCTGACGGCAACGGTTAAGGATCAATACGGCAACCTTCTTCCTGGCGCTGTGGTCGTCTTTAATCTGCCTCGGGGCGTCAAACCGCTTGCAGACGGTAATATCATGGTGAACGCCGACAAGGAGGGTAAAGCGGAACTGAAAGTGGTTTCCGTGACTGCAGGAACCTATGAGATCACGGCGTCAGCAGGAAATGACCAGCCTTCGAATGCGCAGTCTGTAACGTTTGTGGCCGATAACACTACGGCGACCATCTCCAGTATTGAGGTGATTGGCAACCGTGCAGTGGCGGACGGCAAAACCAAACAGACGTATAAAGTTACGGTGACTGATGCCAATAACAACCTGCTGAAAGATAGCGAAGTGACGCTGACTGCCAGCCCGGAAAATTTAGTTCTGACTCCCAATGGGACGGCGACAACGAATGAGCAAGGGCAGGCTATTTTCACCGCCACGACCACTGTCGCAGCGACATATACACTCACGGCGAAAGTGGAACAGGCCGACGGTCAGGAATCGACGAAAACTGCCGAATCTAAATTCGTCGCGGATGATAAAAACGCGGTGCTCGCTGCATCTCCAGAGCGTGTAGATTCTTTGGTGGCGGACGGGAAGACTACTGCAACACTGACGGTTACTCTGATGTCGGGTGTCAACCCCGTAGGAGGAACCATGTGGGTCGACATTGAGGCTCCGGAAGGGGTGACAGAGGCGGATTATCAGTTCCTGCCGTCGAAAAATGACCATTTCGCGAGCGGGAAAATCACGCGTACATTTAGTACCAACAAGCCAGGTACATACACATTCACATTCAACTCTTTGACATATGGAGGGTATGAAATGAAACCAGTGACTGTGACAATTAACGCCGTTCCTGCAGATACTGAAGGCGCTGAGGAGAAATAAAAACGACGATGTAATAAATAATAATGGCGTTGACATGCGCAGCGCCATTATTTACTGAATACCTACCCTGGCACCGATTAGACGGTGGCAGGGTAGGGTAAATCTTATGTGATGGAGTTACAGGCTAAACCGGGCGAACGGGGATAAAAATTTCGCAAACAATGTTATTGCTATCAATTTCGACGAAGTTTTCATTGTAATAAAATCGCTCAATATCACTGCCGTTCACTCTGGCTAACCCCCTGGCAGGTAATTCCATCAGATAGAGGTTTCGCGCCCATTCAGGGTAGTGCTCCCACTCACCTTCATAGCGGAAAGAGGCATACAGTCCTCGGTTAATTGTCCACTCTTTCGGCATCTCTGAATCGGTTTGTTTGCATACCGTACCGGCAAAAGTTTCAACTGTGAGCAAATCGACCGATTTTGTTGATGGTTCGAACGTGGAGACGAAATAGATATCCGTCTTAAAATTCTTCATACATCTGACTAAATGATGACGTCGCAGTTTGACTTCTTCATCCGGTAATTTATTCGACACTTCAATATCATATTTAAATGAATTGCCAAAAATAGGTGTCTCAGGAAAGTTGACTAATCTACACTCCGTCTTTTGCTGTTGACGTATTAAAAAAGAAGGGAAGATATTTGCGAGATCCCAATAATCACGGTGGCGGTATTCACGGGGAGAGCAGCCGAATAACTTTTTAAATTCGCGGCTGAATGACTGCTGTGAATCAAAATGCAAAGAGAGTGCAATATCAAGCATAGATTTCGCGGAGAGCCGGACAAGAATGGCGGCACGACAAAGCCTTCGTTTGCGAATGTATTCTCCCAAAGGCACATGCATGAAATTTCGGAACAGAAGCTGGATGTTGCGTCTGCTGTAGCCAGATTTCTGTGCGATATCTTCGATTGAAATAGGGTGCTCAAGATTGCACTCAATCCACTCCAGGAGCTGCTGTAGAATCTTCTGCCTGATCATCACATACTCCGTTAATTCTTTGTCATATCGCACATTTTCGTTATGTCCTGGGCCCTAAGTGTATCAAAAACAGCAAGTCCCAAGGCAAAAGCACTGATAGCGTCTGCTTCATTGCCCCAAAAATAGAGAGGTTTCAGTCCTACATTATTAATGAATTTTTTGCATAAGTGATATCAAAATCCACATACTAATTTGAGGTTACGTTTTAACGTAGACTCATTGTTCATACCTAATGGAGGGACTGACAGTGGAATTTTCCGTATTAAGTAACAATCTGAAAATGCCGATGATGGGATTTGGTTTTTTTCAGGTTACCGATAAAGACGTGTGCAAACAGTCAGTGTTGAATGCTATCCGCACGGGTTATCGACTCATCGACACTGCAGCGGTATACGGTAATGAAGATGCCGTCGGTGAAGCCGTTCGTGAAGCCATATCTGAAGGTTTATGTACCCGAGAAGAGTTATTTATAACGTCTAAATTGTGGGTGCAGGATATGTTGAATCAGGATATTGCAGCAGCAGGTATTGAAGCATCATTAAAAAAATCGGGGCTAGAATACTTCGATCTCTATTTATTGCACCAGGCCATGCGCGATTATTTTAGTGCGTGGCGTGCACTCGAAGATGCCTATGAAGAGGGCAAATTAAAAGCGATTGGGGTTTCCAATTTCTACCCTCATGTTCTGGCGAACTTTTGTGAAACGGTAAGAGTTAAACCGATGGTCAACCAGGTCGAGTTGCATCCCTATTTTGCCCAACCAGAGGCGCTGGCAACCATGAAGTATTATAACGTGCAGCCTGAAGCATGGGCTCCGTTAGGTGGTGGACGACATAAACCCTTTGAAAATAATCTGCTTCAGAGTATTGCAGATGCCCATCAAAAATCGATTTCTCAGGTCATTCTGCGTTGGAATATTCAACGGGGAGTGGTCGTTATTCCGAAATCGACACATCAACAGCGTATCGAAGAAAATTTTGCTATTTGGGATTTCTCACTGACAGAGAAAGAAATGGCGCAAATTAGTTCGCTTGATTTGGGTTATGTTGGGGAATCGGTAAAACATTTTAATCCTGAGTTTGTTCGTGGTTGTCTTGCTGTAAAAATACATGATTGATATTAATCACTTATTTTACCTGAGACGACAAGAATCTTTTAATAGGGGAGTGATATTGACCTTCACTCTGTCATATCTCCGGTAATATGGCGTCAGGCTTCATCATCAGAAAGGGAGCCTGACGCCTGAAAAAGTGAACAACAGACAGTGTTCGGATTATCAATATTCAGTTTTTAACGTTGAACTGGATTCATTACTGCGTTGTTTAAGAATATCCCGCGCCGAATCTGCCATTATCATGACAGCACCTGCCAGCATCAGAGTATCTTTCAATACCAGACGACCAGCACCGGATAAATAAGGGAAACCATGATGAGCGTCACCCAATGCGGGTACCCATGCCTCCGGGGTGGTGATTAAAAATGAGAGTGTTACCAGCGGCGTGGTAAATGCCATCAGCCCACCCAATAAACCTAACCAGCGATTGACAGGATTAGCCAAAACCAGCAGAGCAATAATCACCTCCACGACGCCAAGACCGTTGGAAAAACCATAGGTATTATTAGCCGTTTGCCATGCTCTTGCTTCTGGTTTGTATTCGCCTTCGTGAGTCAGATGCTGTTTATAGTCTTCCGGGTGTTCATAAAAGAACGACATTAGTGGACTGTTTGCGACGAATGGTGTAATGCTGTCTGCCTCGTAAGGGACAAACTTTAATAACCCAATCCACATAAAAACAATCGCAATACTCAGACGAATCAATGTCAGGCCAATTTTATCTCCCCGACTTAACAGGTGCAGGTATCTTTCCATTGTAAACATCCTTATTTATACAATACTGCTGTTGCGGTTGAATTATTATCAATTCGCATCGATGTAACTTTCCAGGATGAAGCATTATATTTTCTGGCCATATCAGCAATGGCATTCTCAAGAACTGTCGGTGATGCTGATACTGATGAGACGCTGATATGTTTCAGAATTATTTTATCATCTGCATTGGTGGAAAATGCCATAACGCCAGATAATAGTGTTGCAAATAAAACAGATTTTTTAAACATATAAAATACCATCAATGAAGTGATTAAGAAGTTATAAAGTAACAGGGAATTAATAAGATTCTTTTCTCTGAGACGCCAGAATATTTGTTCTGGCGTCTGATTTTGAGTTTATTTGACTAATGAAAATAGATCATTGAGTGATTCGCTCATCGACGGATGAGTAAATATCTGATCGCGTAATATGCTATAAGGCAGCCCGGCATCCATCACCATTTTCACTATATTGATCATCTCGTGGGAGTCAACACACAGCAGTGATGCCCCTAATATACGTTGGGTTTTATTATCAACAATCGCTTTTAATACCCCACGAGTATCATTCATCACTCTGGCACGCGGAATTGCAGCTACAGGCAATGTCACCACCTGAATATCAGCACCACTCTCTCTGGCCTGTTCTTCTGTCATACCAACCCTGGACAGTGGCGGTGTCATGAATACGGAATAAGGCACATTTTTCCGATCATCAGTACTACGTCTGCCTTCTCCCAGCAACTCATCACGCACAATGCGGTAATCATCCAGTGAAATATAAGTAAATTGCAGCCCGCCGGTAACATCTCCCATCGCCCAAATATTGTCTGCGGTGGTATGTAATTGCTTGTCAACGACAATTGCCCCGCGCTCGTTTACTGCGATACCTGCATTTTCTGGATGTAACGAAGCGGTAGCCGGTTGACGACCGGAAGCTATTAACAGTGCATCCACCGCCAGTTGGGCGTGCTCGCTATGCACTTGCACTTGATTTTCATGGTGACTGATTCGCTCCACATGGGCATTGAGGATTATATCGACACCCTGATCGCGTAAAATCGTCGCGATATTATCAGCAATATCCCGATCTTCCCGAGGCAAAAACAGCGAAGCTGCCTCTAAAATGGTTACTTTGCTGCCAAAATTAGCGAACATAGAGGCGAACTCAACGCCAATATATCCGCCGCCCAAAATACCTAAATGCCCAGGCAATTCTTTTAGATTAAGTAATCCGGTGCTGTCATATACACCAGGCGTGGTGGTAATTCCAGGAATTGGCGGAACCACGGCTTGTGCACCGGTATTAATAAAAATTTTCTCGCCATGAATCTCCAGATTTCTCCCAGGCCGATGAACACGCAGGCTATGATTATTGATAAACTCTGCCTGGCCGTCGATCACGTCGATATTGGGCATATCCGCAAGATTATGAAAATTCTTATTACGTAAAAAATTAACCACTTCATTTTTACGCTGTATGGCACGGACAAAATCTGTGTGCTGCTGTGCGTCATGAACCAATGTTTTGGTTGGGATACAGCCGATATTAATACAGGTCCCGCCATACATTGCATTTGATTGTTCGATGAGAGCCACACGCCAACCTGCTTTTGCCAGCGTGACGGCTAATGTTTTTCCAGCCTTGCCAAAACCAATAATAACTGCCTGATATTTATTCATGATGATTTCCTGTCGAAACGCGTTCATTTGACATCATGACTATAGACGCAAAAGAGCAAATAACATTTCTTCACAACGCTTGATATTTTGTCTTATCGTCTGGTATTTTCTTTTTCTTAATCAGAATCACAAAACAAAAATCATGATTAACTATTTGATGGTATTAGATTAATTATTGACTAAGATTGTTGGTGTTTGTAATCAAAAAACCACTCAGGAGTCTGATATGGATGCTCTTAGCCGTTTGTTGATGCTTAACGCTCCACAAGGAACGATCGATAAGAATTGCGTGTTAGGAAGTGACTGGCAACTTCCACATGGTGCCGGGGAATTGTCGGTTATTCGTTGGCATGCGTTAACGCAAGGAGCGGCGAAGCTGGAAATGCCGACGGGAGAGATTTTTACATTACGCCCGGGAAATGTGGTCCTGCTACCACAAAATTCAGCTCATCGCCTGAGTCATGTCGATAATGAATCGACCTGTATTGTCTGTGGCACTCTTCGGCTGCAACATTCGGCGCGTTATTTTTTAACGTCTTTGCCGGAAACGCTGTTTGTAGCACCAGTGAACCATAGCGTGGAATATAACTGGCTGAGGGAGGCGATCCCGTTTTTACAACAGGAATCCAGATCGGCAATGCCGGGAGTGGATGCTCTGTGTAGCCAGATCTGCGCTACATTCTTTACCCTCGCGGTGCGTGAGTGGATTGCACAGGTTAATACAGAGAAAAACATTCTCAGTTTGCTTCTGCATCCACGTCTTGGTGCGGTAATACAGCAAATGATGGAAATGCCTGGACACGCCTGGACCGTCGAATCGCTGGCCAGCATCGCCCACATGTCCCGGGCAAGTTTTGCCCAGCTTTTCCGTGATGTTTCCGGAACCACGCCGCTGGCTGTATTAACAAAGTTGCGTCTACAAATAGCGGCCCAGATGTTTTCCCGGGAAATGCTCCCTGTTGTGGTGATCGCTGAGTCAGTAGGCTATGCCAGCGAATCATCTTTTCACAAGGCGTTTGTCCGCGAGTTTGGTTGTACTCCGGGAGAATATCGGGAAAGGGTCAGACAGCTTGCACCCTGAATAAAACCGCCAGAAATCAGGGCAAAGATAATCCGCATTCCGGGAGTTGTGAGCCTTTCAACTATTTCTATTTCCAACGGTAGTTTTGGGCTTTATATATTTTTTTTGATGGACTCTAGCTCAGTTTTTAAATAAAAATGCAAACTAAATTGCTTCAATTAAATAAAATCCCGACTATTACTTGATACGTGATTATTGTCGGTGATTTTTTTGTGCACCATCAGTGTATATCTCAATAACCCCTGAATAGGTATAAAGGATGTAGCAATTTTTAAATAGATTTCTTATGCCAAAAATGATCGTCGATTTCCCTATAAAATGTGAGCGATGCCGAAAGAAATAAAATTAGTTATTGCATTTGAAGTTTAGATGAAAGATTATCATTTGTCATACAAATGAGGGGTGGTATGTTGCTAGCCAATTAAAAAAGAACGCCATATTTATTGATGATTGATCCCCCGGAAGGGGGGAACCATCGGGCATAAATGGGCATGAAGTAATGGAGTATTAGTTGTGAATGTCAATTTCTTTGTCACCTGTATTGGTGACGCCCTGAAATCAAGAATGGCACGAGACTCCGTGCTGCTACTGGAAAAACTCGGCTGTCGCGTAAATTTCCCGGAGAAACAGGGATGCTGCGGTCAGCCTGCGATCAATAGTGGTTATACCAAAGAAGCGATTCCAGGGATGAAAAATCTGATCGCCGCACTGGAGGATAACGACGATCCCATTATTTCACCGGCTGGCTCTTGCACCTATGCCGTAAAAAGTTACCCGACGTATCTGGCGGATGAACCTGAATGGGCATCACGTGCCGAAAAGGTTGCCGCGCGTATGCAGGATCTCACCTCTTTTATTGTTAATACATTAGGGGTAGTCGATGTAGGTGCCAGTTTGCAAGGGAGAGCGGTGTATCACCCATCTTGTAGCCTGGCCCGTAAGCTGGGGGTGAAGGACGAACCTCTTACGCTGCTGAAAAATGTGCGTGGACTGGAGCTGTTGACCTTTGCTGAACAGGATACCTGCTGCGGATTTGGCGGCACGTTCTCGGTCAAAATGGCCGAAATATCCGGCGAGATGGTGAAAGAAAAGGTTGCGCACCTGATGGAAGTCCGCCCTGAGTATTTAATTGGTGCTGACGTGAGTTGCCTGCTGAACATCAGTGGACGATTACAACGGGAAGGGCAGAAAGTCAAAGTGATGCATATTGCTGAAGTGCTGATGAGCCGCTGAGGATATAAAGATGTCGATCAAAACCAGTAATACAGATTTTAAGACACGCATCCGTCAGCAAATTGAAGATCCGATCATGCGTAAAGCGGTGGCAAACGCGCAGCAGCGTATTGGGGCAAATCGGCAAAAAATGGTCGATGAATTGGGGCACTGGGAGGAGTGGCGCGATCGGGCCGCCCAGATACGTGATCATGTTCTGAGTAATCTCGACGCTTATCTGTACCAGCTCTCAGAAAAAGTGACGCAAAACGGAGGTCACGTCTATTTTGCAAAAACCAAAGAAGACGCCACCCGCTACATTTTACAGGTTGCCCAACGCAAAAATGCCCGGAAGGTGGTGAAATCTAAATCGATGGTGACCGAAGAGATTGGTGTCAATCATGTGTTGCAGGATGCCGGGATTCAGGTGATTGAAACCGATCTGGGTGAATACATTCTCCAGCTGGATCAAGATCCGCCCTCTCATGTTGTGGTCCCGGCAATTCATAAAGATCGCCATCAGATCCGTCGAGTGCTACACGAACGTCTGGGCTATGAGGGGCCGGAAACGCCTGAAGCGATGACCTTATTCATTCGGCAAAAAATCCGCGAAGATTTCCTCAGTGCTGAAATAGGTATTACCGGCTGTAATTTCGCGGTGGCAGAGACCGGTTCGGTATGCCTGGTGACCAATGAAGGTAATGCGCGAATGTGTACCACGCTGCCTAAAACGCATATTGCAGTGATGGGAATGGAGCGTATTGCTCCCACGTTTGCAGAGGTAGATGTATTGATCACCATGCTGGCGCGCAGTGCCGTTGGTGCACGTTTGACGGGATACAACACCTGGCTGACAGGACCGCGCGAAGCGGGGCACGTTGATGGTCCTGAAGAGTTTCATCTGGTTATTGTCGATAACGGGCGTTCTGAGGTGCTGGCCTCTGAATTTCGGGATGTGCTGCGCTGTATTCGTTGCGGGGCTTGTATGAATACTTGTCCGGCATATCGCCATATTGGCGGTCATGGATATGGCTCTATTTATCCAGGGCCAATTGGTGCGGTGATTTCCCCGTTACTTGGCGGCTATAAAGATTTTAAAGATTTACCCTACGCCTGCTCTTTATGCACCGCTTGTGACAGCGTGTGTCCGGTGCGTATTCCGCTGTCAAAACTGATTTTGCGTCATCGTCGGGTGATGGCTGAAAAAGGGATCACCGCAAAAGCAGAGCAACGGGCGATAAAAATGTTCGCTTATGCCAATAGTCATCCAGGATTGTGGAAAGTTGGGATGATGGCTGGTGCTCATGCGGCAAGCTGGTTTATCAATGGCGGCAAAACACCACTCAAATTTGGCGCGATTAGCGACTGGATGGAAGCACGCGATCTTCCTGAAGCTGACGGAGAGAGTTTCCGTAGTTGGTTTAAGAAACATCAGGCGCAGGAGAAAAAGAATGGATAATCGGAGCGAATTTTTGAATAACGTTGCTCAGGCACTGGGGCGCCCGCTGCGACTTGAACCGCAAGCAGAAGATGCGCCGCTTAACAACTATGCTAACGAGCGGCTTACCCAACTTACCCAACAGCAGCGCTGTGACGCGTTTATCCAGTTTGCCAGCGATGTTATGTTGACGCGCTGTGAACTGACCAGCGAGGCGAAGGCGGCAGAAGCTGCAATACGTCTGTGTAAAGAGCTGGGAGATCAGTCGGTCGTGATTAGTGGTGACACGAGGCTGGAGGAATTGGGGATTAGCGAACGTTTGCAGCAGGAATGCAATGCCGTTGTTTGGGATCCGGCGAAAGGTATTGAGAACATATCACAAGCAGAGCAGGCTAAAGTGGGCGTCGTATATGCTGAATATGGTTTAACCGAATCGGGAGGCGTGGTTCTTTTTTCCGCCGCCGGGCGCGGGCGTTCATTGAGCCTGCTCCCGGAATCTTCTCTTTTTATCCTGCGTAAAAGCACAATCCTGCCGCGTGTAGCGCAACTCGCAGAAAAATTGCATCAGAAAGCGCAGGCCGGTGAACGAATGCCGTCATGTATTAACATCATCAGTGGTCCCAGTTCAACGGCGGACATTGAGCTTATCAAAGTCGTCGGGGTTCATGGTCCGGTGAAAGCGGTGTATCTGATTATTGAGGATTGCTGAGAGAGATATGTAGTCTGGACATAAACCTGAAGGCGGTATACGAGGTTGTGAATAGCGTTAAGGACAACCTGACTTAACCCCGTTCCGTCATGGTTATGCAGCTCTTCTGTAAATATCCTGACATTAATAATGCCAGGATATTTACAGTTAAAAAGACAGGAATCCATTCCTGAAGACGGGCTCCCTTCCCGGTCACTGTCACTATAGTTTTATACAGGCACTCTCTGTCAGAATGCTGTTTATTACTGCCCAGAGTTTTGTTGGTATTCATCTACCATTTTTTTGACAAGGCAAAACATCACAGAAATCACAATACTTAGAAAAAATCCCAGAGCCAGGCAAATGGCAGCAGGGTATTTATTTTTTATTTCTGGTGAGCTTATAGTGACACAGCCATCACCGTTCGGATACAGTGACCAGTTCCTGGTCAGGTATATCATTTTTGTATAAAGCTCACTGTTAATTGCTGAAGGCGTTTGTATCTCATCGAGAACTTGCCTGCCATTATGGTATTCTGACGCATACCATTTGATGATAGACGCCTGCACGCGAGATATTTCCGCTTCAGCAGTTGGTAAATCTCTCTTATTTCCTGACCATTCCAGCTTTATTTCTCTGTTCTTGACATCTGGGCTGGTCTGAAAAAATGTAGTAATTCGCTGAATAACATCTTCAGTCATTGTGGTCTGACAGGCAAAGTTATTATTGCTATCACAGCTAACAAGTATGCCTGGTGTTGTCTGGTTTATTTTTAGACTGTAAGTCACTTTTATATTATCTTTATTGATATACAGAAACAACAGCACCATTACCATACAGATAGCTATAATAAAAAGGATAACACGAATCTTTTTCTTCAGATAAAATAAAATCTCAATCAGATCGATATCCTGTTTGATTTGTTCATTCATAATATATCCAGAAAATGAAATCTGTCGCAGATAAGATTGTATTAATAGTCTGTATCAGGAATGTTCAGGGTAAATATCAGCAAAAAGCCAGCATCATGAATACTGGATATTTATAGCCTGCAGGCAGCATACTGCTGCCTGCAGGGGGTATAACAGTCGACAGGGGAACCGACTGCTTTATTCTTACCAGGTCACATTGATACCAACTACACCCTGTAGCGGGTTCTCAATGTCGTCACCTTTGGTGTAGTCAAGGCTTGCATATGCTCCCATGTTTTTGGTGATATCAGCCTGTACACCTGCACCCACGCGGAATGCTGCACCGTCAATGCTGGCATTGACAGACTCATCACCCAGACGGACTTTGTTGCCATCAGAGAATTCGTTCAGTGCGGCCAGATTCAGATAAGGTTTAACGGTCGCGTTGCCCACAGCGAAGTCATAACCCACGCGCGTACCGGCCTCACCCAGCACAGAGTTATAGCTGTCAGAATGAACGTCCACGCCGTTGAGTTGATAATCCACACCTTCCAGAGTCAGAGCAGACAGTTTGGCATATGGCTGAATAAACAGGCCATTACCGTCTTTCCATGTGTAACCGCCTTTAACCATCGCACCAAAACCATTGGTGTTAAAGTCAGCTTTGATGGTACCGCCACCATTCATCAGGCGAACATCTGCCGTGTTGCTGTAGTGACCAAACTGTGCAGCAGTATCAATGAAGATACCGTTGTTATACTGGCGGCTCAGGTAAGCGTGGAAGCTGTAACCTTCAGTGTCACCTTTGCTCTGCATGGTAGTCATGTCACCTTTCGCAGAAGACATCGCCACACCGGCCAGCCAGCTACCATCTTCAGTCATGAAGCGGGTATCACCACCCAGCATTACACCATTTACATCCAGGTCATAGGATGCATTTCCCGCGGTGGTATGTTTCTGTTTACCGCCAAAGTACTGAATCCATACGCCACCCTTGTCATTTTCGCTCAGACGGACAGCATCCTGACGGGCGGAGAGCGTGTCAGCCTGCAGATTAGCGACGTTAGCCGGAGCAGCTGCCATTGCCTGAATCACGGAGCTGGCGTTGGATGCTTTATGCGTGTTTTTTACGAAATAAAAGTTACCATCAGCTCCCTGTGTCAGGTCATATTGATACAGACCACCTTCCGTTGTGCCTGTGGCTTTTAGAGTGCTGTCTTTGCCGGTAGAAATAAATGCCGTTTGTTCATTGATAAGATCCAATGAACCCGCACTGTAAACACGCAAGTCACCGCTCGCTTTACCGCTGATATCCAGAGTGTTTTCAGAAGAGGCATCAACAATCAGAGTGCCGTTTTGAGAAGCAAACGTGCCAGTATTGACTGTAGCCTTCGTGATATTAACCGTACTGTCTTTTACTGCCAGAGCATCAACAGTTGAGGAACCCGTAACATTCCAGACAGACCCGTTTTGCAGAGATACACTGGCATCTCCTGCCCCTGAAACTTTGCCTTTCCAGACTGAACTATCGGAAAGATTTATATCCAGATCACTACCCGCTTTATCGCCGCTATTGAAGGTATAAGCATTACCTTCCCAGTAAGAGCGGGCAACGTTCATATTTACATTTGTTGTGGTACTGGCTGAATTCTCGCTTTCAGAAAGGGCCAGGACATCAGAGTAGATGGTTGAATCAGCAACAGACAAATTTAAATTTTGCGTTGCTGAACCTGCGCCTTGTGCCGAAGCAGAGGCATAAATTGTTTGTTTATTATTAGCCGCCCCAATTACTGAGCCATCCTTAATATTCAGGTTGACTGTATGAATTCCCGTCTTATTCCCGGCAGTAACTATTGTTTCAATCCCGCCATTAATAATATTTGAGTCAGCAAGGGTGATGTTGTCGGTTGCATCACCGTCAAAACCCTGCAACAAATTACCCTTTTGAGCAAAAATTGCCGTAGAGCCGTTGCTGTAACTCTTATTACCTTGAGCATTTATGGTTGTACCATTGAGCGTTAAATTATTTCCCGTGGTCGCTTCCAGAGATATCCCTGTCGCACTACCTTTTTCATTTTTTGCAACGAAATTACCGCCATTAACAACAACATCGCCAGTTGAAGAAATGACCATTGCAGTCCGGACATAGGTGCCTTCACCTTGAGCTGTGATGGTGGAGTCTGTAGCATTAATCACAACATTTTTGTTACCACTAACTTTTACACCTTCAACGAATTTTTTGTCTGCCGTTGATTCAGCAGTAATATCATGACCAGCAAAAGTAACATTCAGGTCTTCATTTGCCGCATTAATTGTTACGGCTGTAATCTGTTTGTCTGCTGTATTGTTAATAACAACATCTTGATCCAGAGTCGTTTTATCTTTATTCAGCGTAACCGAATCAGTTGATACCGCGTTATCAGCAGCGAATGCTGGTGCAGAAAGAGCCATAACAATAGCTGTTGCTAATGCGCTGCGGTAAAATGCTTTACTGTTTTTCATGAAGAAATTCTCCATTCTGGTAACTAATTTCAATTTTCCACTTATTTATATTTATGCAGAGATAAAGCCTGCGTCCCTGCATTTACCACCACGGAATACCTGTTGGTATTTCCGTTTTCACGCAATGTCATGGCATTCGTTGTTTCCAATGCGTTTCCATCACCGTGAAATTTATTGCTGCTCAGCAGCAGGGCTTCCCGCAATGACATGCTGTCCGGTATTCCCCAACGCTTTTTTAGCGACTGCTCGGTAAGCCATATCTGTCTTATCCCCGTTTTGAGAAATTGCGCACTGTATTCCCAGTTGTGTCCGGCAAGAAGTAACGACAACACCTTCTTTTGCTTTTCCGGGAAGCGTTCTGACATGACGATTGTCTTTGTGCGGTTATTCACCTCTTTCATAAAGACAGAGTAACTGTCCATAACTGGCAAAATTTCTGCATGTTTCAGCCCTGAAAACCCACCAGAGGCATTTGCAATACTGATGACACGCTCTACTGACATTCCTGGTTTCAGTAACCTCAGGTTTTTGAGAACGCCAGAAATACTCACATCCGGTGGCAGAAAAAAGGGCGCGACGCACAACACCACCACGAATGAGTGATCCCGATAAAATCGGAACCACATTTCAGCGCATTCGGCAGGTCGCCCTGCCGATATCACGACACTCTGTGGCCTATGCCGCAATTTATTGCGTAACTCCTCTTCTGTTCTGATGCAGGTAACATTGCCGACAGAACCGGTTGATAGAGCTGCGAACTGCGCTGGTACAATTCCTGAGGGACAGAAAAGAACGAAACGCATCCTTCCCTCACAGATGTCAGTACGCCAGCACGCTGTACAGGCTGTACAGCGTGCCTCCCAATCCTGCAGCCCAGAGCAGTAGAAATATTTTGGCTCCTACACTGTAGCGAGTCCGTATGCGCCGCAGTGGGGGGTAGTAACAACGCTGCTGTGTCATAACAATCCTGGTCTTTTTTTAGACATATTTTTTCTTTGTCCGGAAAGTACTTTTCCGGATATGGCGTCAGAATTTATTGATTCACCAACGGCAACTTTCTCTGGATAAAGAATTCCGGATACCATGTTCTGCACATACTGAGTGAGTCGATGAGCGGAATGTTGTCCGACATATCTTGCATGTAGCCGTATATTCCGTTTCACTCTGCTGTCACCGCATCCCGTATAGAGCAGCCTGAAATCGCTCAGAGTTCCCAGTCCAAGTTTCATTAATGCCCGTGTGGCAATCGCATGCAGGGTCTTTGAACTGCGTTGTTCATAACGGGCAATCTCACTGAAACTCATGCCCTGCATCAGAATCTTAAGCACGCTCAACTCCCGTGCAGTCAGGAGCCAGAAATCGCTCATATCGCCGGGCAAAGGACGCAGTAACCAGCGGATAATTTGATTCTGATAACGACTCGCTGTCAGCATGGTGCCGATGCGTGGGAAGCCGTTATACAGACTTGCAGCAGGAGCATTATCGAACCAGTCGGAGTCACCGGTCAGGCAGACCTGCCATTGCCCGGCATCACTCCGCAAACGGGCGAGACAAGCCAGAAGAACCAACTCCCCTGAAGGAAGCGAAGGGATATCAGCTAACAGGTAGCCACAGGAGGTCTTTAAAACGAATTCAACCTCTGTAGTGACGTTGCTGTACACCCGCACGATATACCTGTCCGTTGGGATGAGAGACTCCAGTGCCAACCTAGTGAACTGACAGGCACTGATAATAACCAGAGGCTTCTTCATTCAGACTCGTCCACGCCATTGCTACAAAACCTGACATTTTGATTCAAAATGTCAGGTTTGGTTTAATAGCCTGAATATTTAATTTTCTTGGAATATAAATCTAATTTGTTTGATTTTTATTGTTTTTAATTTTGTGTTATTTAACAATATGAGCGAAAGTTGATCACTGGTATGACCTTTGTGATTAATCATTTCAAATCATGGGGTTATTTTACTTTAGCTAGAAATATCAACATGTTATGTGTTTTATTTAATTGAATGGGCTGTTTTTTTATGGAAGAATTGAGGAAAACGTAGGAATCTGACATTTTGAATCAGAAGGTACTGTTTTAACGAGGCTTTTTTTTCCACACCCCTTTAAAACGAGCAGCATTACTGGCTGTGTATCTGACAGTATGCTGAATATTTCGATGACCCAGATAATCCTGAAGTAGTCGGGTATCGACACCATTGTCAGCCAGAGCAAAACCACAGGCATGACGTAACATATGAGGATGTGCTTTTACAGCTAATCCTGCACGTTTTCCAGCCTCACGAATGATAGAAAAAAAATGTTGTCTGCTGATAGGGCGGCGTTTCCGGGAGAGAAAAAGCCAGTCTCCTTCAACTCCGTTTTCAATTAACTTCCTCTGCTTAAGCCACAACTTGATCAAATTATATTCATCAGGAAGAAGAGGATGTGTCGTCGAGAAACCATTTTTAATACGCCGAATATTAAGTTGTTTTCCTGATGCATCAATATCGGATAAACGTAAATCAAGAAGTTCACTGGCCCTAAAACCGTGAATGAAAGCCATCATAATTAGACAGCGATTTCTTTCAGGAAAGGACATGCTCTGGGCTGCATCCATCAGCCTGTAGACTTCATCCTGTGTGAGATATTTTCTCGTCATACGCCACCGTGTACAGTTGTAAAAAAAAGAGAGGCACACCCAGATAAGTATGCCTGCAATCAGAACGTTATCGATGTAATCTCATTATCTCATTAATAAGATTTTTTGAATAGTAGTTCTACGCAACAGATTAAATATGAACTATTTATTGAGCAGCTTTTCTACAAGTCATTTTTAATGCGTGTTTTTATCTACTATAATGTGAAAAAATAAATATTAAAACTATGAGTGACAGGTCGTGTGGGATGTGTGTTACGTCTAATGTTTTAGTAATTTTTTATTAGTTTTGAGATATTTAATATCATTTCCTGTGAGATTGCCTTGTTGTGTATCTAATTGATTTTACTTTTGTTTTTTTTGATGCATAAATTTGGAGGGTAGAAAGTAAGATTAGCTTAATATCAATGACATGAATTTATAAATACATATTGTTGCAAGGTGCTCTTTACTTTTTGGGTCGTTAGTAAATCATTGTTAATGGGTTCTACTCATAAATTAAAAATATTCATTTAAATGGTTTTTGCTTTTTATATATCTCAATTTGTTTATTTTGCATTCATTTGATGGAGAGTATTCCAACACTTTTTGTTTTTTGCAAAAAATTATTAACAATTTTTTATTATCAATTGATGATGAATGTAAAATAAAATGTTGGCGAAGCGATAATCTTGTGCTAAAAAATATTTAAGCATGATGATTAATTAAAGAAGAGTAAAAATAAATCGCTGCTAATAAATTATACGAACCGTGTTTAAAGCTCCATGTGGTTTTGGTCTGACTTATTTTTGTACTCGTTACAAGAACCCTTTTCGTACATGCTAACCGTGAGCGGGAATGAACAGGTAACCATAGCCAGGAACATTAGCGGCGTAATTCTTAAGCTGAGTGGTATTTCATCTGTAGTTTATCTGTGTATGCATAGCACCTTCATCAGCCAGATTGAGCAAGTCAGCTTAGAATTTGCTGGTGAGATTGTCACGATGAAGCATGAGAGTTACCTCAGTGTTTTATATAAGGATTCGGTCCTCATAGTAGAACGGTAACTCTCAATCTGATAGGTTCCTGAGTCAGTTCACATCACGACTCATTTTTTTCGCTCTCACCGGCATCCCATTTGCCACAAAATATCTTGCCGTGCTCCTCGGCAACGCATCCTTCCCGCGAATCATATCCGCCATTTTCTCGCCAATCATAATCGTCGTGGCGTTCAAATTGCCGGTGATAATCTGCGGCATAATTGACGCATCCACCACGCGCAGGCCTTCCAGCCCGTGTACGCGGCCTTCGGCGTCAACCACTGCCATCTCGTCATAACCCATTTTGCAGGTACCGCACGGGTGGAAGGCGGTTTCGGCGTGGTTACGCACGAACTCATCGAGCTGCTCATCCGTCTGGCATTCGACACCGGGGCTGATTTCGCGGCCACGATACTGATCCAGCGCCGGTTGATGCATGATCTCCCGGGTGATGCGAATTGCGTCGCGGAACTCCTGCCAGTCCTGCTCGTGCGACATGTAGTTAAACAGAATCGCCGGATGCTGGTGCGGGTCGCGGGATTTAATCCGCACATGCCCACGGCTTGGCGAGCGCATCGATCCGACGTGGCACTGGAAGCCGTGCTCTTTCACTGCGTTCGAGCCGTTATAGTTAATCGCCACTGGCAGGAAATGGTACTGAATATTCGGCCACGCAAATTCCTCACGGCTGCGAATAAATCCGCCTGCTTCAAAGTGGTTGCTGGCACCAACGCCGGTGCCGCCAAACAGCCACTCCGCACCGATTTTCGGCTGATTCCACCACTGCAGGGCAGGGTAGAGGGAAACCGGTTCTTTGCACTCATATTGCAGATACATCTCCAGGTGATCCTGAAGATTTTCGCCGACGCCAGGTAATTCATGCACCAGCGGAATATCAAACTCCGCCAGCAGTTCAGCGTTGCCGACGCCGGAGCGTTGCAGGATCTGCGGTGAAGCAATCGCGCCTGCACATAACAGCACTTCTTTATTCGCCGCCGCGCGGGTCGGAATGGTGCTGTCGCCTTCCAGCCACTCGACGCCCACCGCGCGTTTGCCGTCAAAAAAGATGTGATCGGTCATGGCGTGAGTACGAATGGTCAGGTTAGGGCGCGATTTGGCCTGATCGAGATAGCCACGCGCGGTGCTGGCGCGACGGCCATGCGGCGTGACGGTGCGATCCATCGGGCCAAAACCTTCCTGCTGATAGCCGTTGAGATCGTCTGTGCGCGGGTAGCCCGCCTGCACGCCCGCTTCAATCATCGCTTCAAACAGCGGATTGACGCCGGGTTTGGAGGTGGTGACGCTCACCGGGCCATCACCGCCGTGGTAGTCGTTCTCGCCCACATCGCGAGTCTCGGCCTTGCGATAGTAGGGCAGGCAGTCGAGATAACTCCAGTTCTCCAGACCAGGTTCTTGTGCCCAGTTATCGAGATCCAGCGCATTGCCACGGATGTAGCACATACCGTTGATCAGCGATGAACCGCCCAGACCTTTGCCGCGTCCGCACTCCATGCGGCGGTTGTTCATAAACGGTTCGGGTTCCGTCTCATAGGCCCAGTTGTAGCGTTTGCCCTGTAGCGGGAACGCCAGCGCGGCGGGCATCTGGGTGCGGAAGTCAAAGCGATAGTCCGGGCCGCCTGCTTCAAGCAGCAGCACGGTTGTGTTCGGATCTTCAGTCAGACGGGTAGCGAGAACGTTGCCGGCTGAGCCGGCACCAATAATGATGTAGTCAAATTGCAAATAAACCTCCTGGTTAGAATATGGACTGGAATTTAGCCATCTCAACCTGGATGGACTTCACCTGGGTGTAACTCTGGAGCGTCATCACGCCGTTCTCGCGACCAATGCCGGAGTGTTTGTAGCCGCCAACGGGCATCTCTGCCGGGGATTCGCCCCAGGTGTTGATCCAGCAAATACCCGCTTCCAGCTGATGAATGACGCGATGCGCGAGGTTCAGGTCCGCCGTCACGATACCCGCCGCCAGACCGTAGTCGGTATCGTTAGCGCGGCGAATGACTTCGTCTTCCGACTCGTAGGTCAGAATGGACATCACCGGCCCGAAAATCTCTTCGCGCACAATGGTCATATCGTCGCTGCAATCGGTGAACACGGTCGGTGCAACCCATGCGCCGTTATCGAAGCTATCCCCCTTCAGTACATCGCCGCCGCACAGTACGCGCGCGCCTTCCTCTATGCCTTTGGCGATATAGCGCAGCACGTTATCGCGATGCGGGAAGCTGACCAGCGGGCCGAAGTTAGTGTGCGGATCGAAAACGTCGCCCGCGCGAATGCGCTCAACGCGCGCCAGAACCTTTTGTTCAAATGCGGCTTTGCATTTCGTCGGAACGAAGACGCGAGTGCCGTTGGTACACACCTGACCGGAGCTGAAGAAATTCGCCATCATGGCGATATCGGCGGCGAGATCGAGATCCGCATCGTCAAAAACGATCAGCGGCGATTTACCGCCCAGCTCCATGGTCACTTCTTTCAGGGAGGAAGCTGCCGAGTTAGCCATCACTTTTTTGCCGCTGGCGACGCCGCCGGTAAATGACACTTTGGCAATGCCCGGATGATCGGTCAGATATTGCCCGGTCTCCGCGCCCACGCCCGGCAACACGTTAAATACACCGTCCGGCAGGCCCGCTTCGCTGTAAATTTCAGCCAGCTTTAACGCGGTAAGCGGGGTGACTTCGCTCGGTTTGAAGATCATCGCGTTACCCGCCGCCAGCGCGGGGGCGGATTTCCACAAAGCAATCTGGATCGGGTAGTTCCATGCGCCAATCCCCGCCACCACACCCAGCGGTTCGCGGCGGGTATAAACAAATGACGTCTCACGCAACGGGATCTGGCAGCCTTCCAGCGCCGGGATCAGCCCGGCATAGTACTCCAGCACGTCCGCACCGGTAACGATATCGACGGTTGAGGTTTCCGAATATGCTTTTCCGGTGTCGAGGGTTTCCAGTTTTGCGAGTTCGTCATTGCGTTCACGCAGAATATCAACGGCCCGACGCAGAATACGCGAGCGTTCCATAGCGGTCATCGCCGCCCAGATTTTTTGCCCTTGTTGGGCACTCTTCACGGCGCGATCGACATCCTCACGCCCGGCGGCCTGCACGGTCGCCAGCACGTTACCGTTGGCCGGGTTAATGGTCTCGAAGGTGCGACCGCTGGTGGCGGAGGTATAACCACCATGTATATAAAGCTGCTGTTCTGCCATTCGGGACATCACGTTTCCTCGGTTAATCGGTGGGTAAATGCTGAGTAATAAAGTGACGGGTCAGCGAGTGTGCGAGAGGTTTATCCAGCGCTTTGCCGCTCAGTGCCGCGCGCAGCCATAATCCGTCAATTAGCGCGGCAAGGCCGTAGCCCGCTTCCTGTGCCTGTTGGCGCGGTAACTCGCGGCGAAATTCGCTCACCAGATTCGACAATAAGCGGCGGCTACTGACCTGCTGCAAGCGATAGAGCATCGGCTGATGCATACTGCTGGCCCAGAAGGCCAGCCAGGCTTTCATCGCCGCACTGCTCACCTGGGTTTCATCGAAGTTTCCGCCAACAATCGCCTGTAATCGCCGCTCTGCACTGCCCTGCGGAAGTGCATGTAATCGATTCAAAACCGCGTCACGCAGCTGACTGGTGATATCGCGC
This sequence comes from Escherichia sp. R1, assembly GCF_003000935.1. Taxonomy (NCBI): domain Bacteria; kingdom Pseudomonadati; phylum Pseudomonadota; class Gammaproteobacteria; order Enterobacterales; family Enterobacteriaceae; genus Escherichia; species Escherichia sp. R1. The sequence continues at coordinate 3,261 of NZ_PSRU01000019.1, read as the reverse complement.
ATGGTTGCTTCCAGCAGACCATTTTTGTCCCTGAAATAGTGGCTGATGATCCCCGTAGAAACGCCTGCACGGCGGGCGATCTGCGCGATCGTTGCATCGTGCATGCCCACTTCATTTATTGCTTCCAGCGTGGCGTCGATCAGTTGTCTGCGCCGGATCGACTGCATTCCCAATTTGGGCATTTTCGCCACTCCATTCATCAGCGTTGTTTATCTATTAAAGCGGTTATTGATTGGACGTTCAATATAAAATGTGTCTTAATTGTTACTAATTTGATTTTAAATGGTAACAATAACAGTGGGGATACTGGATGACAGACCTTTCACACAGCAGGGAAAAGGACAAAATCAATCCGGTGGTGTTTTACACTTCCGCCGGACTGATTTTGTTGTTTTCCCTGACAACGATCCTGTTTCGCGACTTCTCGGCCCTGTGGATTGGCCGCACGCTGGACTGGGTTTCTAAAACCTTCGGTTGGTACTATCTGCTGGCGGCAACGCTCTATATTGTCTTTGTGGTCTGTATCGCTTGTTCGCGTTTTGGTTCGGTGAAGCTCGGGCCAGAACAATCAAAACCGGAATTCAGTCTGCTGAGTTGGGCGGCGATGCTGTTTGCTGCCGGGATCGGTATCGACCTGATGTTCTTCTCCGTAGCCGAACCGGTAACGCAGTATATGCAGCCGCCGGAAGGCGCGGGACAGACGATTGAGGCCGCGCGTCAGGCGATGGTCTGGACGCTGTTTCACTACGGCTTAACCGGCTGGTCGATGTATGCGCTGATGGGCATGGCGCTCGGATACTTTAGCTATCGTTATAATTTGCCGCTCACTATCCGCTCGGCGCTGTACCCGATCTTCGGTAAACGGATTAACGGGCCGATAGGTCACTCAGTGGATATTGCTGCGGTGATCGGCACCATCTTCGGTATTGCCACTACGCTCGGTATCGGTGTGGTACAGCTTAACTATGGCTTGAGCGTGCTGTTTGATATTCCCGATTCGATGGCGGCGAAAGCGGCACTGATCGCCTTGTCGGTGATCATCGCCACTATCTCGGTGACATCCGGTGTTGATAAGGGCATTCGCGTGTTATCGGAACTCAACGTTGCGCTGGCGCTGGGATTGATTCTGTTCGTGTTGTTTATGGGCGACACCTCGTTCCTGCTTAATGCACTGGTGCTGAATGTTGGCGACTATGTGAATCGCTTTATGGGCATGACGCTCAACAGTTTTGCCTTCGACCGTCCGGTTGAGTGGATGAATAACTGGACGCTCTTCTTCTGGGCATGGTGGGTGGCATGGTCGCCGTTTGTCGGCTTGTTCCTGGCGCGTATCTCGCGTGGGCGTACCATTCGCCAGTTCGTGCTGGGCACGTTGATTATTCCGTTTACCTTCACGCTGTTATGGCTCTCGGTGTTCGGCAATAGCGCGCTGTATGAAATCATCCACGGCGGCGCGGCATTTGCCGAGGAAGCGATGGTCCATCCGGAGCGCGGCTTCTACAGCCTGCTGGCGCAGTATCCGGCGTTTACCTTTAGCGCCTCCGTCGCCACCATTACTGGCCTGCTGTTTTATGTGACCTCGGCGGACTCCGGGGCGCTGGTGCTGGGGAATTTCACCTCGCAGCTTAAAGATATCAACAGCGACGCCCCCGGCTGGCTGCGCGTCTTCTGGTCGGTGGCGATTGGTCTGCTGACGCTTGGCATGCTGATGACCAACGGGATATCCGCGCTGCAAAACACCACGGTAATCATGGGGCTGCCGTTCAGCTTTGTGATTTTCTTCGTGATGGCGGGGTTGTATAAATCTCTGAAGGTAGAAGATTACCGCCGTGAAAGTGCCAACCGTGATACCGCGCCGCGACCGCTGGGGCTTCAGGATCGCCTGAGCTGGAAAAAACGTCTCTCGCGCCTGATGAATTATCCGGGCACGCGTTACACTAAACAGATGATGGAGACGGTCTGTTACCCGGCAATGGAAGAAGTGGCGCAAGAGCTGCGGTTGCGCGGCGCGTACGTGGAGCTAAAAAACCTGCCGCCGGAAGAGGGACAACAGTTGGGGCATCTGGATTTGTTGGTGCATATGGGCGAAGAGCAGAACTTTGTCTATCAGATTTGGCCGCAGCAATATTCAGTGCCGGGCTTTACCTACCGCGCACGTAGCGGGAAATCGACCTACTACCGGCTGGAAACCTTCCTGTTAGAAGGCAGCCAGGGCAACGACCTGATGGACTACAGCAAAGAGCAGGTGATCACCGATATTCTCGACCAGTACGAGCGGCACCTTAACTTTATCCATCTCCATCGTGAAGCGCCGGGCCATAGCGTGATGTTCCCGGACTCGTGATTGTTATTGCATAAAACCGCGCCATGTCTGCATATGGCGCGGTTTCTCTTACCTCTTGATACGTTATATCTGTGTACAGTTAAGCCCTTAGTATCGATTGATGATTGCCAGGCAACAGATAATAAAAAAGAAAAGAACTATTGAAGCCCAAAACCTACGTTTGGACTGTTGTGAATGTTCAATAAGCTTAGTCTTATTTAATGTAAATATTGGTGCTAATTTGAAATGACGCTTTATTCATGGGGAACGCGTAGCGCAAATCAACTAAAATCAATGTAACCGTTTGTTGTTTAAGGTTTAATTGTCTGTGTCTGATATTTTATTGATTGTTTTAAATATTGTTTTTATTGTCATTGTTATAATGTTGGCTATCTATTGCTGAATGGATTCAGTCTTAAAAAGCAGGTTGTTAAGGGATAGGCATAGAGTAATGACGTGTATGCATAACCAACATCTTTACTCATTATGTCATTGAATGTTGACGCTATGTGTTTATGAGGTTGAGGTATTTTCAGTTGATCTGGATTGTTAAATTCATATAATGCGCCTTTACTCATGAATGGGCGTCAATACGTAGTGGGAAATTATAAATATCGAAATAGTCCAACTACTTCTTTATTACCAAAAATGAGTATCTGAATTTTAATATTGCATTCTTGCGTGATTATCTCCTGAGTTTGACTTGTGATTACCTTTTTAAGGTATTTAGCGTAACTGTTTTTGAGCGAGCATCAGAGGTAAAGATAATCTTCTTGATAGTGATGTGGGATGTTATACGTATGGCATCGCTTGGATTTGCCCCTATATTTCCAGACACCTGTTATCACTTAACCCATTACTGGCTTGCTGCCGTAGATATTCCCGTGGCGAGCGATAACCCAGTGCACTATGCGGATGCCATTCGTTATAATGCTCGA
>NZ_PSRU01000018.1:0-126183 GCF_003000935.1 Escherichia sp. R1 | reverse complement strand
CTATTACAAAGCTGTTGATGCTAATAACCGAGCCAACAGAATGGCGAAAAGGCCAAAACCGTGCTTACTGGATCAAAATTTACCATTGCGAAAGCTTGTTCTGGAAAAGCTGGAGATGAAATGGTCTCCAGAGCAAATATCAGGATGGTTAAGGCGAACAAAACCACGTCAAAAAACGCTGCGAATATCACCTGAGACAATTTATAAAACGCTGTACTTTCGTAGCCGTGAAGCGCTACACCACCTGAATATACAGCATCTGCGACGGTCGCATAGCCTTCGCCATGGCAGGCGTCATACCCGCAAAGGCGAAAGAGGTACGATTAACATAGTGAACGGAACACCAATTCACGAACGTTCCCGAAATATCGATAACAGACGCTCTCTGGGACATTGGGAGGGCGATTTAGTCTCAGGTACAAAAAACTCTCATATAGCCACACTTGTAGACCGAAAATCACGTTATACGATCATCCTTAGACTCAGGGGCAAAGATTCTGTCTCAGTAAATCAGGCTCTTACCGACAAATTCCTGAGTTTACCGTCAGAACTCAGAAAATCACTGACATGGGACAGAGGAATGGAACTGGCCAGACATCTAGAATTTACTGTCAGCACCGGCGTTAAAGTTTACTTCTGCGATCCTCAGAGTCCTTGGCAGCGGGGAACAAATGAGAACACAAATGGGCTAATTCGGCAGTACTTTCCTAAAAAGACATGTCTTGCCCAATATACTCAACATGAACTAGATCTGGTTGCTGCTCAGCTAAACAACAGACCGAGAAAGACACTGAAGTTCAAAACACCGAAAGAGATAATTGAAAGGGGTGTTGCATTGACAGATTGAATCTACAACCGCGCTCTTGATGTCAGACTCCCTGAACAGTTCTCGATAATCGGGAAACTCAGAGCGCATTATCCTGTGGTCACACTCTGCCATGTGTTCGGGGTTCATCGCAGCAGCTACAGATACTGGAAAAACCGTCCTGAAAAACCAGACGGCAGACGGGCTGTATTACGCAGTCAGGTACTTGAGTTGCATAACATCAGGTTCTGCCGGGGCAAGAAGCATCGCCACAATGGCAACCCTGAGAGGCTTCAGAATGGGGCGCTGGCTTGCCGGCAGGCTCATGAAAGAACTGGGACTGGTCAGTTGCCAGCAGCCTGCGCACCGTTATAAACGAGGTGGTCGTGAACATGTCACTATCCCGAATCACCTTGGGCGGCAGTTCGCAGTGACAGAGCCAAATCAGGTATGGTGCGGCGACGTGACGTACATCTGGACGGGGAAACGTTGGGCATACCTTGCCGTTGTTCTCGACCTGTTTGCAAGGAAACCGGTAGGTTGGGCAATGTCGTTCTCTCCGGACAGCAGACTGACCATCAAAGCGCTGAAAATGGCCTAGGAAATCCGCAGTAAACCAGCCGGGGTAATGTTCCACAGCGATAGTAATAATGCCGGTATCAGTTTTTATCATCACTCTGTTTGCTGTTTAACCAGACTGGTGTGATTACTGATGCAGTGAAGACCTTCCCGCATCCTGACTCACACAGCGATCGACCCTTTGTGTCCTGCCCTGGACCTGTCGGTTGCCGGAAGCGCCTTCATGCGAGGCGTCTCCTCACCGATGCGCGTGACTCAAGAAGGGCCTGACGGTTTGTCTCGTTACTGTCCTGTCCGGGTTATCTGTCTGGAGATTCAACTCTGTTTCCTCACAGGAGCTCTGTTATGGCAGGTAAAGTTACGGAAACCGCTGTTGTGGGTGGCGTGGATACACATAAAGATCTGCACGTTGCCGCTGTCGTAGATCAGAACAATAAAGTTCTGGGGACCCAGTTTTTCTCCACAATACGGCAAGGTTACCGGCAGATGCTGGCATGGATGACTTCGTTTGGGGCATTAAAGCGAATTGGTGTTGAGTGTACTGGCACCTATGGATCAGGTCTGCTTCGCTATTTACAGAATGCCGGGTTAGACGTTCTTGAGGTGACTGCGCCAGATCGGATGGAGCGACGCAAACGGGGTAAAAGTGACACGATTGATGCTGAATGTGCCGCTCACGCCGCATTCTCCCGAATAAGAACCGTCACACCCAAAACGCGCAATGGCATGATTGAGTCTCTGCGGGTATTAAAAACTTGCCGAAAAACAGCAATATCAGCCCGCAGAGTCGCTCTCCAGATTATCCATTCCAATATTATCTCTGCCCCGGATGAATTACGTGAACAGCTCAGAAATATGACGCGCATGCAGCTCATCAGGACTCTGGGATCCTGGCGGCCTGATGCCAGTGAATACCGCAATGTTACCAACGTTTATCGTATTTCATTAAAGTCCCTTGCCCGACGCTATCTCGAGTTACATGACGAAATCGCTGATTTGGATGTCATGATTGCGGCAATTGTCGATGAGCTGGCGCCTGAACTGATTAAACGTAATGCTATTGGATACGAAAGCGCTTCGCAGTTGCTGATCACGGCAGGAGACAATCCCCAACGATTAAGATCAGAATCAGGTTTTGCGGCACTGTGTGGTGTCAGCCCTGTTCCCGTATCTTCAGGAAAAACGAATCGTTATCGACTTAACCGGGGTGGAGATCGTGCTGCAAATAGTGCACTTCACATCATTGCCATCGGACGTTTGCGAACTGACGATAAAACGAAGGAATATGTCGCCAGACGAGTAGCGGAAGGGCATACAAAAATGGAAGCAATACGCTGCCTGAAGCGCTATATCTCACGCGAAGTTTATACATTACTGCGTAATCAAAACAGGCAGCTCAACAGCATCCCGATAACGGCTTGACTCTTAGAAGGGCGTCCAGGGCAGCCACTATACAAGCAGGCAGTTCCGGCAGTTACTGTGGCGTTACCAGATCAAACAGAGTCTGAGTCGACGAGGAAATTGCTGGGATAACAGCCCGATGGAGCGCTTCTTCAGGAGTCTGAAAAACGAGTGGATACCGGTGACGGGTTACATGAACTTCAGCGATGCTGCCCATGAAATAACGGACTATATCGTTGGGTATTACAACGCGCTCAGGCCGCACGAATATAACGGTGGGTTGCCACCAAATGAATCGGAAAACCGATACTGGAAAAACTCTAAAGCGGTGGCCAGTTTTTGTTGACCACTACAAAACACTGCTGAGATATTCAATTTTCCAGTGCCGGATGTGGCACAAAAGGAGCGGCGCGTGGCAGATCTCGACGATGGTTATACGCGCATTGCAAATGAGTTGCTGGAAGCTGTGATGCTGGCCGGATTAACACAGCACCAGTTTCTGGTCTTCCTGGCTGTCATGCGCAAAACATATGGCTTTAATAAAAGACTGGATTGGGTGAGCAACGAGCAACTTTCCGAATTGACCGGGATATTGCCGCACAAGTGTTCTGCTGCAAAAAGCGTTCTGGTAAAGCGTGGGATTTTTATTCAGAGCGGGCGGAATATCGGCATTAATAATGTGGTCAGTGAATGGTCAACATTACCCGAATCAGGTAAGAAAAATAAAGTTTACCTGAAAGAGGTAAATTTACCTGAATCAGGTAAGAAAAGTTTACCCAAATCAGGTAAACACAAAAGACAAACTAACAAAAGACAATATAAAACCTTTTTCGTCCGAGAATTCTGACGAATCCTCTGACCAGCCAGAAAACGATCTTCCTGTGGTGAAACCGGATGCTGCAATTCAGAGCGGCAGCAAGTGGGGGACAGCAGAAGACCTGATCGCCGCAGAGTGGATGTTTGACATGGTGAAGACCATCGCGCCATCAGCCAGAAAACCGAATTTGCAGGGTGGGCTAACGATATCCGCCTGATGCGTGAACGTGACGGACGTAACCACCGCGACATGTGTGTACTGTTCCGCTGGGCATGCCAGGACAACTTTTGGTCTGGTAACGTGCTGAGCCCGGCCAAACTTCGCGACAAGTGGACCCAACTCGAAATCAACCGTAACAAACAACAGGCTGGCGTGACAGCCGGAAAACCAAAACTCGACCTGACAAACACTGACTGGATTTACGGGGTGGATTTATGAAAAACATCGCCGCACAGATGGTTAACTTTGACCGTGAGCAGATGCGTCGGATCGCCAACAATATGCCGGAACAGTACGACGAAAAGCCGCAGGTACAACAGGTAGCGCAGATCATCAATGGTGTGTTCAGCCAGTTACTGGCAACTTTCCCGGCGAGCCTGGCTAACCGGGACCAGAACGAACTGAACGAAATTCGCCGCCAGTGGGTGCTGGCTTTCCGGGAAAACGGGATCACCACAATGGAACAGGTTAACGCAGGAATGCGCGTAGCCCGTCGGCAGAATCGACCATTCCTGCCATCACCCGGGCAGTTTGTTGCATGGTGCCGTGAAGAAGCATCCGTTATTGCCGGACTGCCAAACGCCAGCGAGCTGGTTGATATGGTTTACGAGTATTGCCGGAAGCGTGGCCTGTATCCGGATGCAGAGTCTTATCCGTGGAAATCAAACGCGCACTACTGGCTGGTTACTAGCCTGTACCAGAATATGCGGGCCAATGCGCTTACTGATACGGAATTACGGCGCAAGGCTGCCGATGAACTGACTTGTATGACCGCGCGAATTAACCGTGGTGAGGCGATACCTGAACCAGTAAAACAACTTCCTGTCATGGGCGGTAGACCTCTAAATCGTGTTCAGGCGCTGGCGAAGATCGCAGAAATCAAAGCTAAGTTCGGGCTGAAAGGAGTGATGAAATAGAGCTAAAGTATTAGCTTAAAAATAAAGTATACCTAGCGAATATAATCTAGGACTAGTTGTTATGCCCGAAATGATTGATTGCGTGAGTAACAAAGTGTCTCTTCCATTGTTGTGAAATCATTTAGCCATAAAGTTTATGCAGAGATTTTATTTTATTTTTGAGTTGATTTTTTTGTAACGATCTGTATATTTCGCGCCTCTTGTCATACCAGTTATTTTTTTCATTATATTCATAACGTTGATTGAACTATGACCACTGTGAATAAAAAGTTAAAAAAAACTGCATCTGGCGCGATTACATGGTCGGTAATTGTTACCCAGATATTATCTCCAGTTTCTCTTTCTTTGATCCCAGCAAACAGTTTTGCATCATCTGGTAATAAAGATGTTACGCAAACTTATGCCAGCGATGAGCATGCAAATAAAGTGGCCTCATTTGCAGCAAGTGCAGGTCAGAGCCTGGCGAATAATAATGCAAGTAGTTTTGCTGTAAATACTTTATCAACTCAGGCGACAAAAGAGGTCGTCGACTGGTTGCAACAATATGGCAATGCGCGCATCAAGCTTAATGTCGATGATTCTTTTTCCTTGAAGGATTCATCATTCGACTTTTTATATCCATGGCTGGATACTCAGGATTATGTGTTATTCAGTCAGACATCACTACATCGTACTGATGACCGAAATCAGACCAATATTGGTTTGGGGATTCGTCATTTCACTCCTGATAACGCAATGTTGGGTGCGAATGTTTTTTATGATTACGATTTAAGTCGCAGTCACTCTCGTGCAGGTTTTGGGGTTGAGTACTGGAGGGATTATTTCAGGCTTGGTGTAAATACCTATTTTGGTCTATCTGACTGGAAGAACAGTCGGGATATTGATGATTATCTGGAAAGACCTGCAAATGGCTGGGATTTTTCTGCTGAAGGATGGCTACCTGCTTATCCGCAATTAGGGGCATCTATTCAGTTTGAAAAATATTATGGTAAAAATGTCGGGTTATTTGGAAGCGATAACCTTCAGGAAAACCCTTACGCAGTTACTGGGGGAATTTCTTATACACCAGTTCCTCTGATTAAGTTTTCTGCACAGCATAAGCAAGGACAGAGCAACGTTCACGATACAACCTTCGGTGTTGAGTTTAATTATCGCCCGGGCGTTTCCCTGGCTGAACAGCTTAGCAGCGATAATGTTGCAGTTATGCGAGAAGTCCAGAATCGGCGTTATGATTTTGTTGAACGAAATAACAACATTGTTCTGGAGTACAAGAAGAAGCATGCACTGAAAATCAGTTTGCCAGAGTCTGTTCAGGGGGAGGGGGAATCAATCATCCCTGTAACACTGACAATCAACAATGCTAGTGGTGGTATCAAGTCTGTACAGTGGAATGATAGTGCATTCACTGCGGCTGGCGGCAAGATCAGTGGAAATGGCACATCATGGCAGATCACTTTACCGGCTTATAAAAGCGAAGGTGTAAATTCGTGGAATGTTGGAGCCACAGTCCAGGATAACAGAGGCAATGTTTCCAACTATGCCGTTATGAATATCAGCGTTAATAATAGTGGTGTCTCGACAGCGGATTCATCTTTTACGCTGGATGGGGATTCGTCTCCGACGATCTCTGCTGATGGTCAATCCACTTATCCAATAGTATTAAGCCTGAAAGACAGTAACGGTAAGGCATTAACCGGACTGGCTGATGACATTGAAATGTCTGTGGAATTTACTGCGGATAGCAATAGTGCTCGACAGCGTGAAACGGTAACTGCTCCGTCATTAGGCGCGGTAGAGGAAATCTCTGCTGGTGTATATCGCTCTGTTCTGGCTGCTGGTTCGCAGGCTGGGACGGTACGTGTAACTGCAAAAGTTCAGGGAAAAACATTTACTCTCAGTATTAAGCAAACAGCAGCAACAGAACCTGATTCTGAGGTCAGTGCTGTTTTAACCGCTGCACCAGCAGAACAGGTAGTTGGTTACAATATCAATCTACAACTGGCAGTGAAGGATTCACAAGGAAATGCAATCACTGGTGATAACACTCTGAGCTTTTATGCTCTTAACCAGGCAGAAGGAGTCGAGTTTGGGACTGTAACGGAAAAAGACGGTGTCTATAGCGCGACAGTAACTTCAAAACGAGCTGGTAAGATTACTATCGGTGTTAAATCTGATAGTCATGATTTCTCAGGTGTTAAGAAAGAAATCACCTTTATTGAGGACCGGCAGCAGGTTACATTCTCTCAGTTTGAAGCCAGCCAAAATAATGCATTGGCTGATGGAAAACAGAGAAATATGGTAACTGTAAGCCTTGCGGACCGTTTCGGCAATGTTGTTCCTGGTTATGCTGTCACATTGTCTTTACCAGCAGGGATAACTCAAGTTGGTGGTGAACATGCTGTTTCAACTGACGAAAATGGTAATGCTATTTTTGCGTTAATAAGCTCCACTCCGGGGTCTTACGTGATTACAGCTCATGCTGGTTCTCAGATGTCTACTGAGTTAACAGTGACCTTTGCATCAAATATGACCGGAGCTTCACTGTCACTGACGCCTGAAAGCAGTAGTTTAATTTCCAATATTCCTGCTAATGGTAAGGATGCAGCGGTATTAGATGTGCAGCTGACAAATACGAATGCGTCGGTCAATGGGCAAAAGATTCAGCTCATCACCTCATCTGAAGGATTATCTGTACCAACAAATATCGTGACTGATTCAACAGGGCATGTTTCTGTTCCGCTTACAACGGTGAAAGCTGGTGAGTACACGGTGACTGCACGGGTGACTGACGGTTCCCATAGCGTGGAATCTGGCAGCGTTAAGTTAACTTTTGTGCCCGATGTTGCTTCTGCAGAACTTACTATGAGTGTATCAAAACAGGAGATTGTGGCCGATGGCAGTGAAAACGCAACAGTAAACATTCAGTTGGTTGATGCGAATAACAATGCGTTTACAGGTGAGGTGGATTTAACGATTACACCATCGACGGGAGCATCATTGACCAGTAGTAATCTGCAACTGGATGCTCATGGACAGGCAACAACGCAGTTCACTGCATCGAAATCAGGCCAGTACACAATTCAGGCCGAGTATGTTCTGGATGGGAAACGCATAACCGCAAGCCAGAATATTGATGCCGTGACGGATGTGAAGGGGGCTGTGTTGGAGATCACATCATCTGCATCTTCGGCTGTAGTGAGCGATACCAACAATCTGGTATTTACGTTACTGTTGAAAAGTAAGTCAGGCGAAGCATTAAGTGGTCGAGCATTGAATGTTAAGACATCTGGGCCGTCTAAATATGGTGCGTTGGTGGTTGATAAAACCACAGTAACGACTGATGAGAACGGTCAGGCTACGGTAAGCGTACATGGTCGAACGGTTGGTTCGTATAAATTAACGGCGACCTTAAACGAACTTGGCAGTGATGTTAGCGCGGTGAAATCATTCTCCCTGTACGCTGATGACGCAAATGGAGTATTGACTCTAACAAAAGATCCTGGTTATGAGACAAACGATGGCTCTCCAGTAGGTATTTATGCTCGATTTGTCGATCATTTTGGAAACCCATTATCTGGTACGGTTGAGTTTTCTGCTGGTAGTGAAGATAGTCCAGACTCTCAACGGGTCAAAATGGAGCCTGCTACAGTAACGTTACACTGGACAGGTAATGCAGCTTCGGAATTCAGCACCTATGAAAGTGGTTATCACTGGATTAAGGCCAAAATAACGAATAGCAAAAATACATATGAGAAAACAATAAGGACTTATGTTGTAAAACTACCTGAAAAGGATAGTTAACAAAATTGAATGGGGAGGGCTTAGCCCTCCCTCTTTTTACAGGTTAGCGTTTGGGTTTTGTTGTTGGGGAGCTGTTTTTATAGGCGCTCCCAGGTTTTTAGTAAACCACTCAACGACTCTGTTTATAATAATTGGCTGATACCATGTCTTATCGCCATGCTCGGCCCCTTCTACCAGCACGTACTCAGCGTTATCGCCGTTCTTCTTCAACATCCTGAATAGTTTGGCGCTTTGCTCAGGTGAAACCAGAGTGTCTTTGCTACCATGCATAATAAGAAATGGGGGTTTTACTCCTTTCATATGTCCGATTGGACTGGCGTTTAGCGCTTTTTCTTTTGACGCTGTGATGGGGGCTCCCGCAAAATTTCTGAATGCAGGGCCATTGATCATTAAGGCTTCGGTTACGGCAGGAGAGCGATGAACCTCCTGCACTGATTCAGGGAACCCCTCGCCAATATTCAACAAGTCAGAAATCCCATAAAGTGTGGCAACTGCCTGAACATCTGAGGATTGCTGAAGAAAGTCACCTTTATCAAAGGTTTTGTCACCATTTGTAGTTCCCATCATCTGAGCAAGCCATCCACCGGCAGAGTCACCCAGAACTCCGATTCTTTGAGGATCAATCCCATAATTGCTGGCATGCTCTCTCAGGTAACGTATTGCAGCTTTTCCATCCTCAACTGGTGCTGGAAATGTATCAGGAATTGTTCTGTATTCTACAGCGGCCACAACAAAACCAGCTTCTGCCAGAGCCATTCTCATTTCAATAAATTTGTCATGTTCAGAAGACATGAATCCGCCGCCGGGATAATAAATAATGGCTGGTTTTAAATCATTTGTTCGCGGGACAAGAACTGACATGTGAAGCTGTCTGACAGAACGAGTTCCTTTTATCTGGGAATAAACAACATCACCAATGAGATCGACTTGGTTTCTGGTCGGTGAAACACTAATGATATCTGCACCCGGGGTGTAACCAGGAAGATTAGTCTGGACAGGTGTTGCACAACTCCCGACCGACATGGCCATTGACATACCATACAATAGTGTTGCAGATGATAATATCTTGTTAATTTTCATGTTTTACATGCCTTGACTTATCGGATGAAATTCTCTTACTGAATTTAACGGCAGTTTAATAGCCGTACAACTCGTGGTAGCCAGGGAAATATCCCAGTCGTGGTTAAGGTTGTACTTGACGGCTATTATTTCAACAATGCTTAAAGTGAGAGCTTAAGGTTATGCGTATGTTTTACAGTCCGAGTAGATTCTGACCAATAGCTTCTTTGTATAATTCTGTCAGAAATAAATCTTGGCTTGCATGAAGTTTGAGACCTTATCTTGTTTGATTATGAATAATCAATTCGCCATAATTGTATCACCGGAGCCTGAACAACTCCGGTGACTTCTGCGCTAAACGGGGACGTTTATGCGCACACACAATCCAAACTCTCTTCTCCCTTCACAGATGCAGAAATGCACCTGCGTTTTTTTGCATCCAGCGTCTGACCTCTGTGGAGGTGAAGCGTGAACCTACCACAAGATGGCATCAAACTGCATCGCGGTAACTTCATCGCTATCGGCCAGCAGATCCAGCCTTATCTGGAGGACGGAAAATGCTTTCGCATGGTGCTTAAACCGTGGCGTGAGAAACGCAGTCTTTCCCAGAATGCACTCAGCCATATGTGGTACAGCGAAATCAGTGAATACCTCATCAGCAGGGGGAAATCGTTCGCTACCGCAGCATGGGTAAAAGATGCTCTCAAACACACATACCTCGGTTATGAAACCAAGGACCTGGTTGATGTCGTAACCGGCGAAATCACTACTATCCAGTCGTTACGCCATACCTCCGATCTTGATACCGGAGAGATGTATGTCTTCCTGTGTAAGGTTGAAGCCTGGGCGATGAATATTGGCTGCCACCTGACTATTCCGCAGAGCTGCGAGTTCCAGCTGCTGCGCGACAAGCAGGAGGCGTAATGGCTACACCGCTTATTCGTGTCATGAACGGACACATCTACAAAGTACCAAATCGTCGTAAGTGTAAACCTGAGCTGAAGCCATCCGAAATACCAACACTGCTCGGGTATACCGCCAGCCTGGTTGATAAAAAATGGTTGCGACTGGCAGCAAGGAGGAATCATGGCTGATTTAAGAAAAGCAGCGCGTGGTCGGGAATGCCAGGTAAGAATCCCTGGCGTATGTAATGGCAATCCTGAAACGTCAGTACTGGCACATATCCGGCTGGCTGGATTGTGCGGTACCGGTATCAAACCGCCAGACCTGATTGCCACCATTGCATGTTCTGCCTGCCACGACGAAATCGACCGTCGCACGCATTTTGTTGACGCTGGATATGCAAAAGAATGCGCGCTGGAAGGTATGGCGAGAACACAGGTTATCTGGTTGAAAGAGGGGGTTATTGAGGCGTGAATACCTACAGCATCACATTACCCTGGCCTCCGAGCAATAATCGCTATTACCGCCATAATCGTGGGCGCACGCACGTCAGCGCAGAGGGGCAGGCATACTGCGATAACGTCGCCCGAATCATTAAAAACGCAATGCTGGATATCGGCTTGGCTATGCCAGTGAAAATCAGCATTGAGTGCCACATGCCGGATCGCCGTCGCCGTGACCTTGATAATCTGCAAAAGGCCGCTTTTGACGCACTCACCAAAGCAGGTTTCTGGCTGGATGATGCTCAGGTCGTTGATTACCGCGTTGTGAAGATGCCCGTTACCAAAGGTGGGAAGCTGGAGCTGACTATCACTGAACTGGGAGATGAATGATGTTTGAGTCTTATATGGCAGAGCGTCTTCGCCGCCGCTGGGTGCGCCTGCGCTTATATCGTTTTCCTGGTTCTGTTTTGACCGATTACCGAATACTGAAGAATTACGCCAAAACCCTGACAGGAGCAGGAGTATGAAGTCAGAGATAACAATCAACTAATACTGTTTTGTTGATTTTTGCTTGTAATTGGCGTTCTGGTCTGATTTTTGTGGAGTAAGTTGATGCGTGATATTCAGATGGTTCTTGAGCGTTGGGGAGCGTGGGCGGCTAATAATCATGAAGATGTGACCTGGTCGTCCGTTGCCGCCGGTTTTAAGGGATTAATTCCTTCAAAAGTAAAATCTCGCCCGCAATGTTGTGACGATGACGCGATGATCATTTGCGGGTGCATGGCCCGTCTGAAAAAGAACAACAGCGATTTACACGATTTATTAGTAGATTATTATGTATGTGGTATGACATTCATGTCACTGGCAAGTAAGCATTGCTGCTCGGATGGTTATATCGGGAAAAGGTTACAGAAGGCTGAGGGCATAATTGAAGGGATGTTAATGGCATTAGATATCCGGTTAGATATGGATATCGTTGCTAATAATTCTAATTGATATGCAATTGTTTACTAAAAGTTATTAAAAATGGGGCGTGGAAACGCCCCCAAAATAAAGGGTAATATATAACAGAAGGTTTATATAGTAAGAAGCAAGGTAGTGCTTCTAAAGGAAGTGGCTTGAGGGCTCCACTTATATGTTGCGGAGGCAAAGCCTCCCGCAACATATCTTTTTCGTAAGTCAGATTAGAACTGATAAACCAGACCTACAGCGACGATGTCGTCGGTATCAATACCAGCTGTTTTGGTAAACTTACTATCGTCAATTAAGTTGATTTTGTAATCAACAAAAGTGGACATGTTTTTATTAAAGTAGTAAGTAGCACCGACATCGACATACTTGACTAAGTCTCGGTCACCATGAACACCAAGGTCTTTACCTTTTGACTGAAGGTAAGCAACAGATGGTCGCAGACCGAAGTCAAACTGATATTGTGCTACTGCTTCAAAGTTTTGTGCTTTGTTTGCAATATGGTTATTACCAAAAACGGTCATATTCTGAGTTTCAGAATATGTGGTAGCCAGATAGATATTGTTCGCATCATATTTCAGGCCTGCAGCCCATACTTCCGCATTTTTGCCGGAGGCATTGAATTTGCTCTTACCATAGGCGACCTGACCGTCAGTGCGATCTGATTTAGCATAGGTTGCACCCACGCCGAATCCTTCATACTCATAAGTAGTGGAGAAACCGAAACCATCACCATTGGCTTCAGTTACGTCAGTGCGGTCATTTTTACCCTGATACTGAGCAGCAAAGTTCAGGCCATCGACCAGACCAAAGAAGTCGTTGTTACGATAAGTTGCAACACCAGTAGTGCGACCAGTCATGAACACATCTGTTTGGGTCCAGGTATCACCACCGAATTCTGGCAGGACGTCAGTCCACGCACCGATGTCGTATGCTACACCGTAGTTACGGCCGTAATCGATTGAGCCGTAATCACCAAATTTCAGGCCTGCAAATGCAAGACGGGTTTTGTCTTTGGAAGAACCTTGAGATTCAGCACGGTTGCCTTTGAATTCATATTCCCACTGACCGAAACCAGTCAGTTGATCGTTGATTTGGGTTTCACCTTTGAAGCCAAGACGGGCATAAGTAGTATCACCATCATCTGCATCATTAGAGGAGAAGTAGTGCTTGGCATTAACTTTCCCGTATAGATCCAGCTTGTTACTGTCTTTATTATAAATTTCAGCTGCCTGAGCAGACATCGCCATCAGTACTGATGCAGCTACAGCAGAAATTGCCACTGTTAATTTTTTCATTGTACGCCCTTTTTTTTGAACTATTATTAAAAAATGATGTCACTGCGCGATAAATATTCATCTAATCAATGCGATTATTTCAAGATGTAAGTTTTAGTTTCTCATTTAATTTGTGAAGTAGATCTCTATTTTTATCTGAACCTTTTCTATCTAATCCTATTCATGGCTCTTGTTTGAACGAAAATAAATCTATTAGCTAATTTATATTAATGGCACTTATTTATAAGCGCCCTATAATTCTTTAACTTAATTTAAACAAACTAAAAATAACATCGGAAATTATTCATTGGTTATTTGTTGAAGTTTTCTTATGTATTTGTGGTGGTGTTTTGAACACTCGGTGGCATTCTCACAAATATCATTTAGTAGTTTACGTACGTAAAAAATTGGTTATGCTGTTAAGAGTGGTTACTTCGTCACACAGCTTAAACCCGCCGTCGAGCGGGTTTTTCCATTTTTTGAGTCTCGATATTAGCTGATAACCCAATACCTGAGTTATTCACTGACTCCGAATCTGTTACGTTTCTGCCTTTATTGCGATACGTAGTATCCCCTTAATTTACACCCGCTTTGTCTGCGGGGTGGGGTTATGAAATCCATGGATAAGTTAACAACGGGTGTCGCCTATGGCACCTCAGCAGGTAGTGCCGGGTACTGGTTTTTACAGTTGCTCGATAAAGTCACGCCCTCACAGTGGGCGGCAATAGGTGTGCTGGGTAGTCTGGTATTTGGCTTGCTGACGTATCTGACAAATCTTTATTTCAAGATTAAAGAAGATAAGCGTAAGGCTGCGAGAGGTGAATAATGTCGCCATCATTACGCAAGGCTATTGCTGCTGCTATTGGTGGTGGGGCTGTTGCCATAGCGTCTGTGCTCATCACTGGTCCGAGTGGTGACGATGGCCTGGAAGGTGTCAGCTACATACCATACAAAGATATTGTTGGTGTATGGACTGTATGTCACGGGCATACAGGAAAAGACATCATGCTCGGTAAAACGTATAAAGGCAGCAGTAAGGGGCATACCCCGCGCGAAGCGAAGGACAACCTGAAATCCACGCAGTTACTGAGTGTGATCGATGCCATCAGCGAAGGGCCGATTGAAGGTCCGGTGGATGGGTTAAAAAGCGTGCTACTGAACAGTACGCCGGTGCTGGACACTGAGGGGAATACCAATATCTCCGGTGTCACGGTGGTGTTCCGGGCAGGTGAGCAGGAGCAGACTCCGCCGGAGGGGTTTGAATCCTCCGGCTCCGAGACGGTGCTGGGTACGGAAGTGAAATACGACACGCCGATCACCCGCACCATCACGTCGGCAAACATCGACCGTCTGCGTTTTACCTTCGGTGTGCAGGCACTGGTGGAAACCACTTCAAAGGGTGACCGGAATCCGTCGGAAGTTCGCCTGCTGGTTCAGATACAGCGTAACGGTGGCTGGGTGACGGAAAAAGACATCACCATTAAGGGCAAAACCACCTCGCAGTATCTGGCCTCGGTGGTGGTGGATAACCTGCCTCCGCGCCCGTTCAATATCCGGATGCGCAGGATGACACCGGACAGCACCACAGACCAGCTGCAGAACAAAACGCTCTGGTCGTCATACACCGAAATCATCGATATGAAACAGTGCTACCCGAACACGGCACTGGTCGGTGTGCAGGTGGACTCGGAGCAGTTCGGCAGTCAGCAGGTGAGTCGTAATTATCATCTGCGCGGGCGCATTCTGCAGGTGCCGTCGAACTATAACCCGCAGACGCGACAATACAGCGGTATCTGGGACGGAACGTTAAAACCGGCATACAGCAACAACATGGCCTGGTGTCTGTGGGATATGCTGACCCATCCGCGCTACGGCATGGGGAAACGTCTTGGTGCGGCGGATGTGGACAAATGGGCGCTGTATGTCATCGGCCAGAATTGCGACCAGTCGGTGCCGGATGGTTTTGGTGGCACGGAGCCGCGCATCACCTGTAATGCCTGGCTGACCACACAGCGTAAGGCGTGGGATGTTCTCAGTGATTTCTGCTCGGCGATGCGCTGTATGCCGGTATGGAACGGGCAGACGCTGACGTTCGTGCAGGACCGGCCGTCGGATAAGGTGTGGACCTATAACCGCAGTAATGTGGTGATGCCGGATGATGGCGCGCCGTTCCGCTACAGTTTCAGCGCCCTGAAGGACCGCCATAATGCCGTTGAGGTGAACTGGATTGACCCGGATAACGGCTGGGAGACGGCGACAGAGCTTGTGGAGGACACGCAGGCCATTGCCCGTTACGGTCGTAACGTCACGAAGATGGATGCCTTTGGCTGTACCAGTCGGGGGCAGGCACACCGAGCCGGGCTGTGGCTGATTAAAACGGAACTGCTGGAAACGCAGACCGTGGATTTCAGCGTGGGCGCAGAAGGGCTTCGCCATGTGCCGGGCGATGTTATTGAAATCTGCGATGATGACTATGCGGGTATCAGCATCGGCGGGCGCGTGCTGGCGGTGAACAGCCAGACCCGGACGCTGACGCTCGACCGTGAAATCACTCTGCCATCCTCCGGTACCACGCTGATAAGCCTGGTTGACGGAAGCGGCAATCCGGTCAGCGTGGAGGTCCAGTCCGTCACCGACGGCGTGAAGGTAAAAGTGAGCCGGGTTCCTGACGGCGTTGCCGGATACAGCGTGTGGGGGCTGAAGTTGCCGACGTTGCGCCAGCGCCTGTTCCGCTGCGTGAGTATCCGTGAGAACGATGACGGCACGTATGCCATCACTGCCGTGCAGCATGTACCGGAAAAAGAGGCCATCGTGGATAACGGGGCGCACTTTGACGGCGACCAGAGCGGCACGGTGAATGGTGTCACGCCGCCAGCGGTGCAGCACCTGACTGCCGAAGTCACCGCAGACAGCGGGGAATATCAGGTGCTGGCGCGCTGGGACACGCCGAAGGTGGTGAAGGGGGTGAGCTTTATGCTTCGCCTGACCGTGGCAGCGGATGACGGCAGTGAGCGGCTGGTCAGCACGGCCCGGACGACGGAAACCACATACCGCTTCACGCAACTGGCGCTGGGGCGGTACACGCTGACAGTCCGGGCGGTAAATGCGTGGGGGCAGCAGGGCGATCCGGCGTCGGTATCGTTCCGGATTGCCGCACCGGCAGCACCGTCGAGGATTGATCTGACGCCGGGCTATTTTCAGATAACCGCCACGCCGCATCTTGCCGTTTATGACCCGACGGTACAGTTTGAATTCTGGTTCTCGGAAAAGCGGATTACCGATATCAGGCAGGTTGAAACCACAGCCCGCTATCTTGGCACGGCGCTGTACTGGATAGCTGCCAGTATCAATATTAAGCCGGGCCATGATTATTATTTTTATATCCGCAGTGTGAATACTGTTGGCAAATCGGCATTCGTGGAGGCTGTCGGTCAGGCGAGCGATGATGCTTCCGGCTATCTGGATTTTTTCAAAGGCCAGATAACTGAATCCCATCTCGGCAAGGAGCTGCTGGAAAAAGTCGAGCTGACGGAGGATAACGCCAGCAAACTGGAGGAGTTTTCGAAAGAGTGGAAAGACGCCAACGATAAATGGAATGCCATGTGGGGCGTCAAAATTGAGCAGACCGAAGACGGCAGGCATTATGTCGCGGGTATTGGCCTCAGCATGGAGGATACGGAGGAAGGCAAACTGAGCCAGTTCCTGGTTGCCGCTAACCGTATCGCGTTTATTGACCCGGCAAACGGGAATGAAACGCCGATGTTTGTGGCGCAGGGCAACCAGATATTCATGAACGAAGTGTTCCTGAAGTATCTGACGGCTCCCACCATTACCAGCGGCGGCAATCCGCCGGTATTTTCCCTGACACCGGACGGGCGGTTGACGGCGAAAAATGCCGATATCAGCGGTAACGTGAATGCGAACTCAGGGACGCTCAATAATGTCACGATTAACCAGAACTGTCGGATTCTGGGAAAACTGTCTGCCAACCAGATTGAAGGTGATATTGTCAAAACGGTGGGAAAAGCCTTTCCGAGAAATGGCAGTTATGCCAGCGGTACAATAACGGTCACTGTGTACGATGACCAGGCTTTTGACCGTCAGATAGTAATCCCACCCGTTCTGTTTCGCGGTGGTAAGCATGAAAACTTCAACAGCAACAACCAACAGTCATACTGGTATTCAACCTGTAAGCTGCAGGTACTGAAGAACGGACAGGAAATCTTTCAGCAACCCGCGACGGATGTCAGCAGGGTATTTTCATCCGTCATTGATATGCCAGCGGGACACGGCCATGTCACCCTGACTTTCAATGTTTCTTCATATGGTGCAAATAACTGGACGCCAACGACCAGTATCAGCGACCTTCTTGTTGTCGTGATGAAGAAATCAACAGCCGGTATCAGTATCAGTTGAATTTTATAACCCAAATACGGGCGCCAGAAATGGCGCCTTTTTTATTTGTGGAGTGAATATGGCAGTACAGATTTCAGGCGTGCTGAAAGACGGTGCAGGAAAACCAATACAGAACTGTACTATTCAGCTCAAAGCAAAGCGTAACAGCACCACGGTACTGGTGAACACGGTGGCCTCTGAAAATCCGGATGAAGCCGGGCGTTACAGCATGGATGTTGAGTATGGCCAGTACAGCGTCACCCTGCTGGTTGAAGGTTTTCCGCCTTCACATGCCGGGACCATTACCGTCTATGAAGGTTCCAGACCAGGTACGCTGAATGATTTTCTCGGTGCCATGACGGAAGATGATGTCATGCCGGAGGCATTGCGTCGTTTTGAGGTAATGGTGGAGGATGTGGCACGCAACGCTGAAGCCGCCTCTCAGAGCGCAGCGGCAGCAAAGAAATCAGAAACAGCAGCGGCATCGTCCAGGAACGCGGCGAAAACATCAGAGACGAATGCAGGTAACAGCGCGAAAGCGGCAGCTTCTTCAAAAACAGCCGCACAAAACGCAGCAACAGCGGCAGAACGTTCAGAGACAAATGCCCGTGCGTCAGAAGAAGCCTCCGCAGACAGTGAAGAGGCTTCCCGCCGTAATGCAGAGTCAGCCGCTGAAAATGCCGGAGTCGCCACCACAAAAGCGCGGGAGGCTGCAGCAGACGCAACAAAGGCCGGGCAGAAAAAGGATGAGGCTCTGTCGGCAGCGACACGAGCTGAAAAGGCGGCAGACCGCGCAGAAGCCGCAGCGGAAGTGACTGCAGAGCCCTATGCGAATATAGTGCCGCCGCTGCCTGATGTGTGGATACCGTTTAACGATTCACTGGATATGATTGCGGGTTTTTCTCCGGGCTATAAAAAAATAGCTATTGGTGACGATGTGGTTCAGGTCGCCAGTGATAAACAGGTTAATTTCAGTCGCGCATCAACGGCAACATATATCAACAAATCTGGCGAACTGAAAACGGCGGAAATTAATGAGCCGCGATTTGAGTGTGATGGCCTGCTTATTGAGGGACAAAGAACGAACTACATGCTCAATTCGGAAAGTCCAGCCAGCTGGGGGAAGTCATCAAACATGGATGTGCCCGAAACCGGGACGGATAGTTTTGGTTTTACTTATGGAAAGTTTGTCTGCAACGATTCTCTGGTTGGGCAAACTTCGGCTATTAATATGGCATCAATTGCTGCAACAAAGTCAGTTGATGTCTCAGGCGATAACAAGTACGTGACAACCTCATGCCGTTTTAAAACAGAACGACAGGTAAGGTTACGTATACGGTTTGATAAGTATGATGGTAGTGCAACAACTTTTCTTGGCGATGCGTACATTGATACGCAAACGCTTGAAATTAATATGACAGGTGGTGCTGCCGGCAGAATTACGGCACGAGTCAGGAAGGATAAGACCACGGGCTGGATTTTTGCAGAGGCAACGATTCAGGCAATTGATGGTGAGTTAAAAATAGGCTCTCAGATACAGTATTCTCCTGAGCAGGGTGGGGCAACAGTATCTGGTGACTATATTTATCTTGCCACCCCACAAGTAGAGAATGGGCCGTGTGTATCATCATTTATTATTTCAGGAGGCAGCGCAACGACAAGAGCCAGTGATTTGGTTAGTATCCCCACCAGAAATAATCTTTATAAGTTACCATTTACTTTTTTACTTGAGATTCATAAAAACTGGGATATTGCACCAAACGCCGCACCCCGCGTGTGGGATATAGCAGCAGCCAATACCGGGCAATCAGCAATTGCAGCAATCAACAGAGGTAGTGGTAAGTTATATATGAGTCTGTCAAACCCTTCAGGCTCGTATGTTAATAGCGCAGCGACAGATGTATTTGCAGAGAAAACCACATTTGGATGTATTGCAAAAGCTGATGGTCACTTTCATGTGGTGACAAATGGTAAAGCGGTTAATGAAGTTTATTGTGAATATAATGGCGTGACCGCTGATAAAAATATCCGATTTGGAGGGCAGACGAATACTGGAGAACGACATCTGTTTGGCCATATTCGCAATTTCCGCATATGGCATAAAGAATTAAATGACAGGCAATTAAAAGAGGTCGTATGAAAGATTTAACTTTGAAGTTTCATGACAAACTGCAGTTTAAGGCCTTCCTGTCATCTCTTGGCTGGGCGGAAGATGAAGACCTCCAGAATAAACTGTTAGTTGATGAAATTGGTTTCACCTACACAGAAACAGGGGTAACAGAAGAGGGAGAACCTGTCTGTATCCGGAATGATGGTTATTTTGTCAACATTCGCATTCTTGATGACTTGTTTGATGTTTCTGTATTCTCTGATTATGTCGTGGAGCTGGAAACACCGCTTCGGGAATGGAGCTGAAAGGAGGAAATAATGGATATAAGCCCCTTACTTCATGCACTTTGTGCTGTGGCTGCGCAGATACTGGTTGGTCTTTTTACCGGAAACTGGGCTTACGGAGCGATAGCCGGTTGTACGTTCTTCATTGCGCGTGAACATACCCAGGCAGAATATCGCTGGATTGAAATGTTCGGGCATGGCAAGCGAATGAATATGCCGTGGTGGGGCGGTTTTGATCCGCGTGCTTGGGATGTGGCAAGCCTGATGGATTTTGCTGTGCCGGTGGTGGCGTGTCTGCTGGTCTGGCTGTTGGTTAATCGTGGGCGAAAAAAGGTGAGCTGTATATGCAACGGAGGAAGAAACCCCGTTGCTGGAAGCCAGGAAAAAGTATCGGGTGTTGCTGTCCTCGGATGTTGTGCTAATTGGGTGATAACAGATCCTGTGTATGGGAGTTTCCCTTTTTGCGTGCGTTGATGCTGGTAACGGCAAACGTCATGATGAACAAAACCGCGAATAAGACGACAATCGTCGGAGCTGGTGCGCTGTCGATAAAAAAGGACAACCAGACACCAGTCATTGACACTATTACCGATATGCCAGTCGCCAGTAGGAGCGCAATATGAAAGCGTTGTGTCAGGAGTACCGCAATGGCGCCAGGCGCAATGAGCAGAGAAATGGAGAGAATGATACCTACCGCTTTCAGCGTCGCCACAATGGTCAGAGAGACCATGCACAGCAGCCCATAATGCAGCCATCTCGTATGCAAACCGCTTACCTGCGCCTGTTGATAATCAAAGCTGAACAGCAAAAAATCCCGCCATTTTACGCTAATAACAAGTGTAACCAGCCCGGCAATAATCATCGTCTGGATTATATCGCCGATGGTTATCCCGAGCATGTCGCCGAAAAGAATATGGTCAAGATGTACGTCTGGTTTGACTGCAATATACAAAATCAGACCTGCGGCAAACATGCCAGAAAAAACAATCCCCATCACTGTATCTTGCTTGATTCGGCTGTTGTCTTTCAGGTATCCCGTCGCCACCGCGCAGAATACTCCGGCGACGAATGCCCCTGTAGCCAAAGGTAACCCCAGAATCCAGGCAAGCACGATGCCAGGAAAAACCGCATGACTCATCGCGTCACCCATCAGTGCCCAGCCTTTCAGGACCAGAAAGACCGACAGCAGCGCACAGGGTATGGAAACTACCAGTGAAATCAGCAGTGCGTGACTCATAAAGGTGAACTGCAGTGGCTCCAGTAATAATGCCATCATGAGCGATCCTCCAGCGCCTTATGCGCACGCCGACGATTTGCCAAAAGCCCATGGGTGGGCGCAAAGACAAATGCTAAAAGAAACAGCAGTGTCTGCGCCACCACGATGATTCCACCTGTCGCGCCGTCCAGAAAGTAACTGACCCACGCGCCGAGGAAACTGGTTACACTGCCAATAGTTACAGCAATCATGAGCAGGCGGGGAAAACGATCGGTTAACAACCATGCTGTTGCTCCGGGAGTCACCACCAGACAGATCACCAGAAAGGCACCAACCGTTTGCAGCGCCGCAACGGTCGAAACCGACAGCAGGGTGAAGAAGAGGAGTTTTAATCTGCCCGGATGCAATCCAATAGCACGGGCGTGATTCTCGTCGAAAAAGGTCACCATAAGATCTTTCCATTTGAAAAAAAGCACGATGATCGAGAGAATGCCAATGATAGTGAGTTGCAGGATATCCGCCGGATCGATTGCCAGAATATTGCCCAGGACGATGGTCTGAATGTTCACAGATGTCGGGTTCAATGACACCATAAACAGCCCCAGGCCAAAAAAGGACGAGAAGATCAGGCCGATGATGGCATCTTCTTTTAAGCGGGTGCGTTGGTTAAGAAACAGCATGCTGCCCGCAGCCAGTCCGCCGGAAAAGAAGGCTCCCAGAGAAAACGGAAGCCCCAGCATATATGCCCCCGCAACACCCGGGACAATAGAGTGCGACAACGCATCGCCAATCAGCGACCAGCCTTTTAGCATCAGATAGCATGACAGGAAAGCGCAGAGACCGCCGACCATCGCCGAGACCCACATCGCATTGAGCATATATTCATAGCTGAAGGGTTCCAGTAGCACGTTCATCTTTCTTCCCTCTGCACCGCTGACGGTCGATGAGCCACAAAAGGGCGTTCATCGTCAGTAATAATGCTTTCTTCCGAGCCGTTAAGTGTGACATGGCGCAGTACGCCGCTAAAAGCCAGCTCCAGGTTCTCGGCTGTAAAAGTGGTGTCTGTCGGCCCGCTTGCCAGGACGGTGCCTTTGACCATGACCGTATAATCGCAAAATGTCGTGACGGATCCGAGATTGTGCGTTGAGACAAGCATCGTTTTGCCTTCCGCGCGTAACTCCCTCAACAGGCTGATGATTTTGGCTTCGGTTTTCACATCAACGCCAGTAAAAGGTTCATCCAGCAGGATCACATCACCCTGCTGTGCAATCGCTCTCGCCAGAAAGACGCGTTTCTTTTGTCCACCGGAAAGCTCGCCGATTTGTCGATGGCGAAAATTCACCATATCGACACGTTCCAGCGCATCGGTGACAATTTGACGATCCCTCTTTTTGGCGATACGCAACATACCCATATGCCCATAGCGGCCCATCATCACCACATCTTCCACCAGTACAGGAAATGACCAGTCAACCTCTTCTGACTGAGGGACGTAGGCAACCAGGTTTTTCTGTAACGCCTGTCGCGTGGGAATACCCAGAACAGATATCTTTCCGCTGGTCAGACGCACAAATCCCATAATCGCTTTAAACAACGTCGATTTTCCGGAACCGTTTACCCCAACCAGAGCGGCAATAGATCCACTTGGTACTGTGAAGGATGCATCGCGCAGTGCTGTGTGCCCGTTACGCCAGGTGACAGCAACATCATTAACGACAATGCCTGCAGATTGCATCATTATTTCTCCCTTTTCCCGGCTTTAATTCCCTGTACCAGCGTACTGGTAGTAACCTTAAGAAGGTCGATATACGTCGGTACCGGGCCGTTTTCTGTGCTCAGGGAATCGACATAGAGCACACCGCCGTAGTGTGCGCCGGTTTCACGCGCAACCTGACGCGCTGGTTTATCGGAAATCGTACTCTCGCTAAAGACTGCCGGGATATGATTTTTCTTAACTATATCAACAACCTTACGTACCTGCTGCGGTGTTCCTTGTTGATCGGCATTAATCGGCCACAGATAAAGCTCTTTTAGCCCCAAATCGCGTGCGAGATAAGAAAAAGCCCCTTCACTGGTGACCATCCATCGCTGATTCTCAGGAAGTTCCGTAATCTGCTTACGCAGGGGGGCAAGGGTTTGGGTAATCTTGGCTTTATAAGTATCGGCATTGCGTTGGTAGGTTTGTGCATTTGCCGGATCGTATTTTATCAACGCATCACGAATATTATCGACGTAAATCAGAGCATTATCTGGCGACATCCATGCATGGGGGTTAGGTTTGCCCTCATAGGGTCCTTCGGTGATCCCTACAGGCGTCACACCCGAAGAGACAATTACTTCTGGAACCCCATTGAGATGCTGGTAAAAGCGTTGGAACCACAATTCCAGATTCATACCATTGGCGAGAATCAGTTGTGCCCCCTGCGCACGTTTAATATCGCCAGGGGTAGGCTGATACTCATGAATTTCTGCACCAGGCTTGGTTATGGATGAGACTTCTGCAGCATCTCCCGCCACGTTTTTGGCCATATCCGCGATGATGGTAAATGTTGTAATGACCTTAAATTTTTCAGTTGCACTTGCCTGAAATGCGATCGAGCAGGTGAGTGCGAGGCCCCCCAAGAGCATGGTTACTTTTTTTATTGAGCGCATAATTTAGTACCTATAGTGAGCAAAATTAGAACAAACATAGCAACGGCTATGTTTTATAGCATAACCTATACAGAATGAAAATGAATATCATTAACATCTTTGAGGCCCAAAACAGGGATTAGTTTGTTTCCTGCTGGATGAAAGGACTCTTGGGATAGCACATGCCGCACGAAGAGCAGCATTACATGATGTTTTGTCGAATGAGCTACGAATCCTGATAGAAATACGAAACAAGCTAGCACATGGACAATGGATCTATCCCTTCAATAATGAAGGAAATACTGTGGACCCTGATAAATATAAATTAATCAATAAAGAAAACTTGCAGTCACTCCAATTCAAATATTCATTAGCACAGCATTTAGTTGACGCTGTACATGATTTGGTTGTAAGTCCTACGACATTCGAACGAGATTTCGAAAGCCATTTTTAAAAATTATATCAAGTACGAACAAACTTAGTGACAAAAGACTACGAAAAATATAAAACAATTTTAGTATTAAGTAGAGAGAAATTTCGTTCTGCTAGGACGCAGCAATAGGTTCATGAGATTCTCTGATACTTGTTACCTTAGTAAGCCTTAAATTTTTAAAAATTCTTTTACGTCCACTCCTCGCTCATAACAGGCATTAACTACATTTATCTTCATTGGCTATGCAAGTCGTAATAAAAGGTGGGACAAAACTGAGACACATAAGCTCTCACAAAGGTCTGCAAGGCCTCACATGTATTGAGATGTTAATAAAATGTAGACTTGTAATTTTGATATAAATGGTAGATAAAACCTTTCCCCAAAATAAAAACGAACGTCAATGAAATCAAATGGTTGAATAAAGTTGATTTTGGCTAATAAAAAAACAATAAAATAATTTTTATCATTAAATATCAATGACTTAAACTTAATGTTTTTATATACTGCTGCGCCATATGGGCTGGACTGAAGCCGCAGACCTGATTGTTAAAGGTATGGAAGGCGCAATCAACGCCAAGACCGTAACCTATGACTTCGAACGTCTGATGGAAGGCGCTAAACTGCTGAAATGCAGCGAGTTTGGTGACGCGATCATCAAAAATATGTAATTACCACATGTGTTAAATATTATAACGGGCGTATAACACGCCCGTTGTTTTTATAAATATGTTAACCGTTATAAAATAACGTATCAAAAGTCAAGTGAACACATTTCAAATATCAATTTGATCGTATTGGTCTGGTGATTATTTATGGGGAGCAATAAAAAGACAGTATTAATCATCCATAGGGATAGTCTCTGCAC
Organism: Escherichia sp. R1; assembly: GCF_003000935.1. Taxonomy (NCBI): domain Bacteria; kingdom Pseudomonadati; phylum Pseudomonadota; class Gammaproteobacteria; order Enterobacterales; family Enterobacteriaceae; genus Escherichia; species Escherichia sp. R1. The sequence goes on along the minus strand of NZ_PSRU01000018.1, from coordinate 101,059 downwards.
TTTTATTTCTATTATGCTAATGCCTTACTGAATTATGAAGCATTTTTTAAGCTCCCAACTTTAGCTAGATTAATGGTTTATTATTTTCTACATCTTCAATATATAAAAGCGTATTATCAATGGCGTAGTAACTGCGTTTGTTATGATTAACATCAGTAACCCACCGGAAAACGCCAGCGCCTGCCAGTGTTGAACAGTATTCCCGAAATGTAGATTTTCCGCGAATATGAAGCAATGCGGCCTCTTTTATTTTAGCTGGGTTCTTGGTCGTACTAACTTTTAACAGGTTCCTGGTTCCTCTTAATAACAAAACCGTGTCATCGTGAGTAATAATTCTGATGTTATCCGTAGCCAGATAATAAATGTAATGTGCAATACGGTGATGTTTTAATTCTGAATAAAACCAGGAGAAGTTTTGCTCTTTTCTCACTTGCTCAAACATCTTTTGAAAAACAACGACCTGATCCATCAGGATAATAACCTCTTGTTAGGTGTGAGACTGCGTAGTGTGCACGATCAGTTTTACCACTTCAATCTGGTCTGTCCTTTGGCTGTGATATGTACAAAGTGTGAAAGGGGGATTACCTGAATTCTCCCGGTGGGCATTTTGCAACGGACCAGCTCCGCTACAAACGCTGTTGTGGGTTCAGATTATAACATTCTGTCTAAGGGGCGGGATAAAGGTGAATTTAGGGGGCATGAAAGATGACTTTATAACCTTGCTCACCCCAGTGTTGTAAAAGTTCGTTTTGCCTTCTCGTTGGTGCCATGCCTGTCCAGACAATCAATGTTTGCGTTGGGAACAGTTCCGGGCGCGGCGATTCAATGGGATCAGCAAGAACAGAAATGTGCCATCCTGACAATGATAAACGCCATGCTTCCAGCCACAATCGTGCTCTCTCTTCAACATTCCACGCCATCAGAATGGCCTCTTTACCGGGCTTACGGCGCATTTCGAAAAGTGAGGCCGCTGCGTATTCAATTAATGCGCCGTCAAACATACTGCTCATAATGCGGGAGGTGTTGTGATCAAGCACGAGACGCTGGCGAACAGGAAGGTAAACATGATTAATCAATTGATCTACTGGGTACTCTCGACCCAGTGAAATAATTCTCGCGCGTAGTTTGGCAGGATTAGCCATACGAAGAATTGACATCATCTCTTCTTGCAAGCGGCTCCAGTCATCTTGCGTATCCTGGCTGGTAGTTTCCAGTAATGCTTTAACTTTGCCTACAGGAACGCCATTACTTATCCAACGCTTAATCTCTTCGATGCGTTGTATGTCTTCTTCATCAAAGAGTCGGTGTCCGCCTTCACTGCGCTGTGGTTTTAACAAACCGTAGCGGCGTTGCCAGGCCCGGAGAGTGACAGGATTAATCCCGCAACGTTCAGCAACATCACCAATGCTGTAATAAGCCACAATTCCTCCTTGCGGTCATAAATCTCCGTCGCCTCTACACGACCCAATAATACTTTGTACAATATACGCTAAAATTGTACAAAGTATAAATAAGATTTCAGCTAAATTGGATGAAACATTATTTTTAATGTGGATTAAATTAAAACATAACGCATTCATTTTCGCGATGATTTCCAGAAATCATGCGAAATAATGTGCTGAAAATTATTTTTTCTCCGGCCACGCAACTGAAGGGATACCATTCAATTTAGCTTTGGAAAACAGATCTCCCTGAAACATCTCAATTCCTGCAGATTCAAGCCACATCCACTCTTCTGGTGTTGCCACACCCATAGCAGAGACTTGAATTTCAAGTGATGTACAGCATTTCATGATCGCCTGAATAATTGCCTGCCGTGGTCCGCTTTTATGAACATTGGTAATCAATTCCTGACTGATTTTAATTCTGTCAGGCTGGAAGCGTGACAGGAGTAACAAACCAGCAAAACCTGCGCCAAAATGATCAATTGCTACACTGATACCGGCAGCCTTTAGCGATTTAACCGCTTCGGCAAACTCATCAAACCGAGATATGACTTCACTTTCAGTAAATTCAACGATGATTTGTTCAGGCACCAGAGCATTGGCCTTTATTTCATCAAGTAAAAAAGAGACTGCGTCAGGCTCGTTAACCAGGGTCATAGGTAATAGATTGATTGAAATCATTTTATCACCGAGCTTAAGTGCGTGTGCCATCGCAAATGCAAGCGCCTTACTTTTGAGATCCGCTGTGTAGATTTCCTCGTCTTTACGCTGCCCAACCGCTATAGCTGACGGGCTGTCTTCATTTTTTTGCACAATGGCTTCAAAAGCGATTATCCGCCGCGATAAAGGGTCGACAATAGGATGAAAGGCAAAGTGGTCGTTTATATTTGATGAAAGGGTACAAGAATCAAGTTCTTTATCAGATCCGTCAGCGATAAAAAGCCAGGAGTCTTCAGCAGGAATCTCGAAATAGGTTGATTGTTCAGTTGCAAGGACAAAAGTACGAAAAAATTGTAGCGCTCTGTCATCATAAGTTAGCTGAAATTTTGATGTGCCTTTGTCGAATACGGCCTGTAAAACGTCATCTCGCTCGTGCAGGCGTAAATCAAATAATTCCATTCCTGCTTTGCCAAAACGGCGAGCAGGCGCGTAATCGCACAACAGTTCAACAATATTATAGTGCCGTGGATCCTGGCATATGGCCCGATATATCATTTGAACCTGTTCTTCCGGACCTTCCAGAAGCTGGAAAAAATGAGAACCATTAAACAGTAAGATCCCTGTTACGTCAGACCGCATGTTCCTGCGATTTGCTATCGAAACCATTTCTTCGATTTTTTTGACAGGTTCGTCGTCACGTATATGGCTACGATAAATAAGGGTGGTAAGCATTAACAATCCAGGGTAATGGGCGAGGCGAGAGTAAGACGGTAACAGACATATCTTCTTGTGTCTTTCTTTTAATACCAAAACATAACCGTTTCTTTACATTGATAAAAAGTGGAAAAGGTTGAAGACGGTTTGGCGAAAAAACTTGTATAGGTTGTCATTTAAATGATGCAATATGTTTTATCGTAATGCATTGTTTTATATGAATTAGCACTAATTGCGAAAAATTAATTTATCATTCTGTACACATATTTCGTACAAGTTTGCTATTGTTACCTCACTTAACATTGATTAACATTTTTAACAGAGGCGTAGCATGCATCAAAATTCAGTGACTTCAGATTCTGCAGGAGCAATCACTCGTTACTTTGCAAAAGCTAACTTGCCTACTCAGCAGGAAACTCTCGGGGAAATTGTGACTGAGATTTTGAAAGATGGACGTAATCTGAGTCGAAAGTCGCTTTGTGCCAAACTTCTTTGCCGACTGGAACAAGCGACAGGGGAAGAGGAACAGAAACATTATAATGCACTAATTGGGTTGCTTTTTGAATAATGCAACAGCCTGATTATTTAACAGGTTAGCTATGAAGTCGTTATGAAGACATCTGATAATGAAAGTATAAAATATGAAATTACTGGCCAGGCGGTGCTCCAGATACTGCGCATGAAGATAAATTTTTCGTTGCAGACTCTTATTAAGCAATTACTCGTAATGAAATCGGCTGAGGAAAATACTTTCCGACGAGATTTAATTGACAGCATAATTCGTGATTTTAGCAACAGTGATACAGGAGGGCCAAACCGAAGAACAGCGATAGCTGACAATAAAAGTATGTTCACTGGTAAGAAAATAAACAGAATACATTAAAATTTCATAAGTAAGATGAGAGGTTACCATGCTTGAAGATACTACTATTCATAATGCAATATCTGATAAAGCGTTATCAAGTTACTTTCGTAGTTCAGGTAATTTGTTAGAAGAAGAGTCTGCTGTGTTAGGGCAGGCTGTGACCAATTTAATGCTTTCAGGCGATAATGTTAATAATAAAAATATTATCTTAAGTCTGATACACTCCCTGGAAACAACAAGTGATATTCTCAAAGCTGATGTGATTAGAAAAACACTGGAAATCGTGTTGCGATACACAGCTGATGATATGTAACTTTTAATTATAAAGTATAAGTTTATAGAAAACTCATTCATCTTATTTTTGTCTGTCACTTTAGACTATACACAGCATAATTTTATTGGATCACTATTCCTGCGAGGCTGACATGAATAATTCAATCCCAGAGAGATTTATTTTTCAATGTGCTTTGTTTAAAAATCTCGAGAGGGAGGTGTTCATGACACATGGATATGTTGATAGTCATATTATTGCTCAGGCTTTACGCTTGCGTTTAAAAGATGAGACCAGTGTTATTCTTTCTGATCTCTATCTGCAAATCTTGCAGTACATTGAAATGCATAAGACTACACTAACGGATATCATTATTAATGACAGGGAATTTGTGCTCTCTTAAAACTTGAGTAAGGTTTTTGAATAAACATCAGCTGTATCACTATGCTGATGCAAAGTGAGCATTTCAGGCGTTATGCTTTCTTAATATATCCGCAATATCAGAGGGCAAACAGGAATGGAGAGCGCTCGTTTTCCATTCTTGACGCCTGATATCCCGCCTAATTTGTTTAATTCTGCCTATAAAAGCGCAACGCCTGAAGAGATCCTGCGACGGGCTATAAATAATGGGGAGATCGTCCCTTTTTACCAACCTGTGGTAAATGGTCGGGAAGGGACATTGCGGGGAGTTGAGGTGTTAGCCCGCTGGAAACAACCTCACGGTGGATATATATCACCCGCGGCATTTATTCCACTTGCTGAAAAATGCGGATTAATCGTTCCGCTTACGCAAAGCCTGATGAATCAGGTTGCCAGACAGATGAACGCTATCGCGAGTAAACTGCCGGAAGGTTTTCATATTGGGATTAATTTTAGCGCCTCGCATATTATTTCGCCGACGTTTGTCGACGAGTGCTTAAATTACCGTGACAGTTTTACCCGCCGCGATTTAAACCTTGTTCTGGAAGTCACCGAGCGTGAGCCATTAAATGTTGATGAAAGTCTGGTTCAGCGGTTGAACATTCTGCATGAAAATGGTTTTGTCATCGCGCTGGATGATTTCGGTACTGGTTACTCAGGGCTTTCTTATCTGCATGACCTGCATATTGATTATATCAAAATTGATCATAGTTTCGTTGGCCGCGTCAACGCAGACCCAGCATCAACCCGAATTCTGGATTGTGTATTGGATCTGGCGCGTAAACTTTCGATCAGTATCGTCGCTGAAGGTGTCGAAACGAAAGAACAATTTGACTATCTGAACCAAAATAATATCACATTTCAGCAGGGTTATTATTTCTACAAACCTGTTACATATATCGACATGGTCAAAATTATCCTTTCTAAACCGAAGGTGAAGGTTGTGGTTGAGTGAAAATTGATCAGCAAGGCCATGGTGCGGTGTAATTATAGACAGCTAATTAGCTCGTTGCCTCTTGTTACTATTGTTCATTCTTTTGTTTGCTATAATTGTGTGAAAGTTTTGACTGGATTGCCATTAGTAGCATGAACAATAGTAATAATCTGGATTATTTCACTCTCTATATCATCTTTTCCATTGCATTTATGCTGATCACTCTCCTGGTCATCCTTATTGCAAAACCCAGCACCGGGCTGGGAGAAGTGCTTGTGACGATAAATTTGCTTAATGCCCTGGTTTGGCTGGCGATCAATCTGGTTAATCGATTAAGGGAAAGACTCGTCAGCCACAGGGATCAGCACTAATCTTTCAGTTTCTCACTGCCAGTATGCGGCTGAATGGGTTGCTGGCAGTGAACCCCTGGATCATTGAAGGAAAGGAATTATTGCACAAATAGTTGTCAACCCTGGTGTTATCACAGTTGTTTTATATATCAGTGAAATAATTTCCATGGCAACTGTTGATAATTTTGATGTCGAAGAGTTATTTGTTAAACAAAATAGTTACCCCAAAGTGATCAATGTCATGAAAATAAGCTAAAAATGATAATGCTGGCTTATTTATCATTTAAATATTGTCGCTGTTTATCTATTTAAATTTCTTGTGCTTTTGTTTTTATCTTTGCCTTCCGTTTTGGTAATCTGAACTCATAGGGTATTTGACCAGGAATGTTTGTTAATCCAATGAATGGATGGTTAATCTATGAAACTGAAAAAACTCCCCTGGTTCAGTTTAGGACTTATTGCTCTGGCGGTGGGTAATGCATATGCAACACAATTGTTGGATAATTATAGTATAATTTCCTATATAACCGATGAAGAATCACCGATTGAAATCAAAAATAATACTTCTACAAGTAATGGGGAGTATCTAATCACTTAAGACGAAAGCCATGCCGTGAAAGTGGATGACGGTGTAACTGGATATATACATAATGCCAGTGTGATGACTAGTGGTGATGGATCTTATGGTATTTCTGTTGATAGCCAAAACAAAGTATTATATATAAGCGATAGCAATATTAAGACGCTCTGAAAGCGTATCTGACAAAGAAAATGGAGGGATAACAGCCAGCGCAGTAGTCAGTGAATTTGGTGGCACCATCGTTATGAATGGTGATAATTCAGTCGAGACGAGGGGGCATATTCAGCGGGACTTTTAAGTCAGGTTAATGATTCTGAGACTGTGGAAAATAACACCAGTCTTGAAACCACAGATAAAACGAACATTGTTACCTATGGGAAAAATGCAGTAGGAGTTCTTGCATGTTCAAGTCCTGGAGAGTCTCGAACATGTGTCGATGCTGTAGATGATGAAGTTTGTGATTCTAACAGTTACGAAGTTATTAGCCGTGCTGATTTAAAAATGAATGGTGGTTCCATAACAACTAATGGTATTAATAGCTATGGTGCTTATGCTAATGGGAAAAAAGCATATATTAATTTAGATTATGTGGTACTTGAAACTGTGGCTGATGGAAGTTATGCAGTTGCTATTCGACAAGGTAACATTGATATAAAAAAGTTCTATTACAACAAATGGCACTAAAGCCCCCATTGCAAAAATATACAATGGTAGAGAGTTATTTTTTTCCAATGTCACTTCAGAATCAACAGAAACGCCTACCCCCGTCCTGCGACCCGAAGCTGGCAGTTACGTCGCCAACCTGGCAGCCGCTAACACTCTTTTTGTTATGCGTCTGAACGATTGTGCAGGTGAAACGCGCTATATCGATCCTGTAACTGAACAGGAGCGTTCAAGCCAACTTTGGTTACGTCAAATTGGCGGGCATAATGCCTGGCGTGACAGCAACGGACAGTTGAGAACGACCTCGGCACAGGCCATCTGGATGGGCGTCGATCATAATGCGCACACGGAAGCCAATGGCTCACGTATTGAGAATGACGCAAATAACAACATTCAGATCCGACTTGGTTTTCCGCACCTTTATTCGTACTCAGGAGAAAAACAGCGGTCCGCACGGTGACGGCTTTGAACCTTTTGTTGAAATGAACGGGATCCATAACAGTAAAGATTTTGCTGTCTCAATAAACGGTGTGAAAGTTGAACAAGACGGGGCGCGTAATCTGGGGGAAATGAAACATGGCGTAAATGGCAATCTGAATCCGGCGGCCAGCGTCTGGGGTAATGTGGGCGTGCAGCTGGGTGATAATGGCTACAATGACACCGCAATGATGGTGGGCCTGAAATATAAGTTCTGATCCCGCCCGTTAGCTAAAAAACCGCGTCGAATTCATCGACGCGGTAACATATGAAATATTATTTTTTGCCGATAGCACGCATGGTGTCATCAATTGCCGTGATCAACAGCATTTGCGGATCTTTAGCGCAAACCTGATTCAGTTTTTCTACCACTTTGGCGCTCAGTTCCGGAGATTGCTCAATTTTTAAATCACGGCTGGCAACGCTGGCATTACCCATTACCGCAACAATTTCTGCAACCTGTGCGCTGTCAGTTTTTGCCATTTCGTTGGCTTCTGCACAAGTAATATAGGTTTCTGATGGCAAACCGTTCTTAATATTGTAGTCCTGCGCCCAGGTCATTGGTGCGAAAACAAACAGACCCGCCAGTAAAGCAAATTTTTTCATCATCATTCCTTATTTCATTTTACCCAGAATTGCACCACCCGTACCGCCAATCACGGCACCTTTAATCGCCCCTTCGAGGCCATTGCCGGTCAGAACGCCAGTGACAGCACCAACGGCGGCACCCACTTTTGCACCTTTACGCGCATTTTTACCGTCGCGGCCTTTTTCTGTTACTGCACCAACACCAGCGCCAACAGCTGCACCTTTCAGTACGCCATTAACACCATTGCCAGTAAGTAAACCAACGCCTGCGCCTAGCAATGCACCTTTCGTGGTGCGATTCATATCCGCCATCGCTGGCGTGGAGCAGAACAATGCTGAGATAAGCCCGAAGGCAAGTATTTTTTTCTTCAACTTAGTTGTCCGGTATTAAGTAAGTTGCACACACAATAATTTCGTCTTCAATTAAGATCTGCTTAACTAAAGAACGCTCGCTATTATTCAGATAATTCAAAATGAGCGTGACTGTGATGATAGGAATTATGTTTTTTACGGGAATGAGAATAATCTCAAATGATAAATAACTCATTGATTGACAATATTTTTATTCAAGAAGTGTCATTGACTGTTAACGCAATGTTGTAAAGGTAAGATAATCTGATTTATCAATATTATTGTGCACAGAAACTCAAGGCAGAGATGACTCTGCCTTGAAGATAAATGCGCTTTTACAGGGGGCTTATTTCAGCTCTTCTGCTTCCGGTAAGGTCACGTTCAGCTCAAGAATAGAAATATCGCCATCTTTTTGCTCAAGCTGTACGGTTACCATCTCAGGATCAATTTGTACATATTTACAAATGACCTCAAGAATATCTTTACGCAACTGCGGCAGATAATGCGGTTCTGCATCGCTGCGACGGCGTTCAGCAACAATAATCTGCAACCGTTCTTTTGCAATGTTGGCTGTGTTTTTCTTCCGCGAGAGAAAGAAATCGAGTAATGCCATAACTTATCCTCCGAACAAGCGTTTGAGGAAGCCTTTCTTCTCTTCTTCAATGAAGCGGAAAGGACGTTCTTCTCCCAACAGACGTTCTACGGTATCTGCGTAGGCTTTACCCGCATCGGCGTTAATGTCGAGAATGACCGGTTCACCCTGGTTAGAGGCGCGCAATACTGATTGATCCTCTGGGATCACGCCGACGAGTTTGATGCGCAGGATCTCCAGCACATCTTCCATGCTCAGCATGTCACCTCTGCTTACGCGGCCTGGGTTATAGCGCGTTAACAGTAGGTGCTCTTTAATCGGCTCTTCGCCATTTTCTGCGCGGCGTGATTTCGACGCCAGAATGCCTAAAATACGGTCAGAGTCGCGTACTGAGGAGACTTCCGGGTTGGTGGTAATAATGGCTTCGTCTGCAAAATAGAGTGCCATTAACGCACCGGTTTCAATCCCTGCCGGGGAGTCACAAACGATAAATTCAAAATCCATCGCTTTCAGATCATCAAGAACTTTGGCGACCCCTTCACGGGTGAGGGCATCTTTATCGCGAGTTTGCGATGCCGGAAGAATATAGAGATTTTCAGTACGTTTATCTTTAATTAACGCCTGGTTTAGCGTTGCATCGCCCTGAATGACGTTGACGAAATCGTAAACGACCCGGCGTTCACAACCCATAATCAGGTCGAGATTACGCAGGCCGATATCAAAATCTATCACGACAGTTTTCTTTCCCTTCTGGGCCAAACCAGTGGCGATGGCCGCGCTGGAGGTTGTCTTACCAACACCCCCTTTGCCCGAAGTAACAACAATAATGCGTGCCATAGAAATTCCTTGTTAAAAAGGGATCAATTTAACGGTTGAACGGTCAAAGCGTTTTCGACTAACTGCAGTCGTGCCGCTTTGCCATAAAATTCTGCTGGGATTTGATCACTCAGCCAGTATTCACCTGCGATGGACACCAGTTCCGCCATCAGGTTCGTACAAAATATTTGCGTTTCCCGGTCACCACTTGCCCCTGCCAGCGCACGACCGCGCATCATGCCATAGACATGAATGTTACCATCGGCAATCAATTCGGCCCCTGCGCTAACGTGGCTTGTAACAATCAGATCACATTGTGGAGCATAAATACGCTGACCGGAACGCACTGGGGTATCAATTAAACGCGTTTTTGTGACCGGCGTTGTATTTTGCGCTGGAGCCTGCGGTGCGGGAGCTGGACGCGGCGCTTTTTCCTTTCCTTCCGTCAGGATAGGCAGCCCCATCTTTTCAATTTCGGCTTTAAGTTGCGCATCTTTGCAGCCACTTACGCCAATAACCCGCAAACCGGTTGCCGAAACCGCCTTATGCATCGCTGACCAGTTTACCGGGGCTTCCAGTGCACTGACGTTGAGTACAACGGGGGCATGTTTTAAAAATGCGGGGGCCTGAGCGATTTTGTCTTCCAGCGCCTGATGGATAACCTTAGGTTCTGCCTCATGCAGATGAACCACAGATAAAGTGAAGCTACTGCCTTTAAGCTCGATTGGCGTGTTTGACATCCTGGCCTTACTCAATTAGCTATTAATCATCGCCAGCGCGCGATGATGTTCCGAAGACTATAAGGCATGTTATAGTCTGGATTATATTGAGGCAAGTCACCCTCCCATTTATTCAGAGTAAAAGTCTATTCTGTGATAAATGGCGCTGATTCATAGCTTAAAAAATACCCTTGTCAATCAACCCATTGCCGTCGTACTTTTGATTGTTCTTATTTACGCTTCCTTTTTCCGCACCCTAATCGTGACAGCATCTTCAGGCCTGTTTAAATATCCAGTGTTGAGGCGAGTGTATTTTTTCACCACGCCAGGCTTTCTTAACTTTCCATTTTTTGCAGCATCATTAAAGAACAGATACCCGTTATCTTAATATCCGCCACAGAATTGCTCTATCATAGAAACCGCAGAAGACGTCTGATACTTCTGTCAGGTCATCGTAACTCGTCCAGGTCAGCGGTTTTGATTACGGATTGATGATGAAATGAGCATAAGTGTTGTACGGTTGGATTATCAGGATGTGCTATGAATATGATGCGTATTTTTTATATCGGATTGTCAGGTGTGGGGATGATGTTCTCATCAATGGCGTCTGGAAATGACGCTGGCGGACTTCAATCTCCGGCGTGCGGCGTTGTTTGCGACCCGTATATTTGTGTTAACTCAGATGGCATTTCCCCAGAGTTAACAAGGAAATATCTCGGCGAAAAAGCCGCTGAAAACTTACAATCAGTACAAGGTTACGATCCCAGCGAATTTACATTCTCTAACGGTGTATTTTGCGATGTTAAAGAAAAATTATGTCGTGATGATCGTTATTTTGGTGTGAATGGTAAGCGGAATGGAAAAATCAATCAAACCACCACAAAGATGTTATTTATGTGTCGTGAGTGATGTCTTGTTTACATTATGTTCTATTCGTCATTAACCTCTTAAGCGACAGAGAGGAGTGGGGCGTTAACGTTTATGACGGGGAGAGTCCCCGTCGGTTGATATTTACTTAATTTGAATATCGACGTTATATTTTTTAGTTTTGTTTTTACGGGCGTCGTTTCGGGTTTGCAGCACTCGCAGCTCATATTTGCCAGAAGCAGGGAGTGAGTATTGTCCGTGACTATCGAGTTCTGGGGAATATCTGGATAAATCAACAGAATCATCGATTCCTGGCCCGAAGAGGTAAGTATCAGCGCCTTCGTTAGAGATACTCACGTGCACTTTCTGACCTTTTTTGGCATAGAAGGTATATGTATCGTAATCGTATCCCTTTATTTCGCCGGAGTACTGAGCGCTGCTATGGCCTTTTCTAAACTCAACATTGACATTCTTACCCGCAGCAAAGCTCGTGGAGGTTAGCAGTGCAAGCAACAATACAGCCTTACTGATGCCCTTAATTTTCATTGGTAGTCTCCTGTTCAGAATGAGTACGATGAACTGTTATAATATAACAATCCTTCACGGGAGAATTCCAGTGACTTTCCTGTGTTCGGTTAAATCCCGGCGCGGCATTTTTGCCGGGGGGATTACTTATAAAGGGGGCATGGACTGAACAAACCGTAGAAATCTACAGCTGGCTGGCTTGTGGCGCGGGTTTCATTGATGTTAGCTTATGCCAAAACCTGGCATCTTAAAGAGTAAAAGTATGTTTTGTGTGATTTATCGAAGCAGCAAGCGTGACCAGACCTATTTATATGTCGAAAAAAAAGACGATTTTTCGCGTGTTCCTGAGGAACTGATGAAAGGTTTTGGTCAGCCTCAGTTAGCGATGATTCTTCCGCTGGATGGGCGGAAGAAACTGGTTAATGCCGATATTGAAAAGGTTAAACAGGCATTAACCGAGCAAGGTTACTATTTGCAGTTACCGCCACCACCCGAAGATTTGCTGAAGCAACATCTTTCCGTCATGGGGCAAAAAACAGACGACATTAACAAATAACCGATATCCGGCGGTGGCATTATCTTTGTCGGCGCGGGTTTTCATATCCACGATAAGGTGAGGGGAACGTTATGTATCAACATCACAACTGGCAAGGTGCGCTGCTGGATTATCCGGTGAGTAAAGTAGTCTGTGTTGGTAGTAACTATGCCAAACATATTAAAGAGATGGGCAGCGCAGTGCCCGAAGAGCCAGTGCTGTTTATTAAACCAGAAACGGCACTGTGCGATCTGCGGCAGCCATTGGCGATCCCATCCGATTTCGGTTCAGTTCATCATGAAGTCGAACTGGCGGTGTTGATTGGCGCGACGCTGCGTCAGGCTACGGAAGAGCATGTCCGCAAAGCCATTGCCGGTTACGGCGTGGCGCTCGATCTGACATTGCGTGATGTTCAGGGAAAAATGAAGAAAGCCGGGCAGCCGTGGGAAAAGGCCAAAGCGTTTGATAACTCTTGTCCGCTTTCCGGGTTTATTCCCGCGGCGGAGTTTACCGGCGACCCACAAAATACAACGCTGGGCCTGAGCGTAAACGGCGAGCAACGCCAGCAAGGTACGACTGCGGACATGATCCATAAAATCGTTCCGCTGATCGCTTATATGAGCAAGTTTTTTACCCTCAAGGCCGGTGACGTTGTGCTGACAGGCACGCCTGATGGTGTCGGCCCGTTGCAAAGCGGTGATGAGCTGACAGTCACTTTCGATGGGCATTCTTTGACAACTCGCGTTTTGTAATACTTTTTGCCGCCTGAAAGCGGCGGCAAAACTTGCATCGCTGTGCCAGACTGGTTATAAGGTGCGTTTTAACGTAATGGCGGAACACCTGATGAGCGATGTACCTTTCTGGCAAAGTAAAACCCTGGACGAAATGAGCGATGCGGAATGGGAGTCGTTGTGTGATGGTTGCGGTCAGTGTTGCCTGCATAAACTGATGGATGAAGACACCGACGAAATCTACTTCACTAACGTCGCCTGTCGCCAGCTCAATATTAAAACCTGTCAATGTCGGAACTACGAACGTCGTTTCGAGTTTGAACCCGACTGCATTAAATTAACCCGTGAAAATCTGCCAACATTCGAATGGCTGCCAATGACCTGCGCTTATCGTTTGCTGGCGGAAGGTAAAGGTTTACCTGCGTGGCATCCGCTACTTACTGGTTCGAAAGCGGCAATGCATGGTGAACGTATCTCTGTGCGTCATATCGCAGTAAAAGAATCAGAAGTGATTGACTGGCAGGATCATATCTTAAATAAACCTGACTGGGCGCAGTGATAAATTTAATAGATGTTGATGGGGGCTTTCTTAATATACGTCTGGATGCTCGCCATTTCGTAGCCCTGTTTTTGAAAGCGCTCTGTCATAATGAGAGTTACTCGATACCTTATTATCAACAGGTAACTCTCAATCTTTAAAAAACGTCTGTATTTTTAAATGTGATAAACTTTATACCTTGAGTACATAGAGAGAATAATCGCTTATCAGACTTCAGGTATCTCAAAGAGTGTCTTCTTACCGTGTCTTTTCTGATACTCATTACAAGTGTTAATTATTTTTTTGGCCGCTTCTTTTAGTAAAGAAAGCATTAAATCATCATAATCAACGTAGAATCTGGTTGTTTCAGTTTCCGTTTTTATCTCCCCGATGGCGGCTATTTCGGTGGTTAATTTCAATTTGGCGGCATCGATATCTTTATTCGCTTGTTTAACCGTGTTAGACAGGGTGGTAAAGAAACTCTGCACAGATTTTAACTTGTTCTTCAATTCTGGAATCAGTTTCCCTTCAACTACGCCCGCAGCAATAGAACACAGTTTCTTGATGCCGTCATCCAGTATCTTAATGAGAATGCCTTTCTGGGCGAATGCTTCGATTCTATTTTAAACCAGGTGATATTTTTCCTTTCTGCTGGATGGACGCTGTCGCCAGAAGGCCGCGTGAGCACAGGATAAGAGAACGAAAAATCAGCAGTCTATGCAGCGACAAATATTGATAGCCTGAATCAGTATTGATCTGCTGACAAGAACAGACTACTGTATATAAAAACAGTATAACTTCAGGCAGATTATTATGTTGTTTATCAAGCCTGCGGATCTCCGCGAAATTTTGACTTTTCCGCTATTTAGCGATCTTGTTCAGTGTGGCTTTCCTTCACCGGCCGCAGATTACGTTGAACAGCGTATCGATCTGAATCAACTGTTGATCCAGCATCCCAGCGCGACTTATTTCGTCAAAGCAAGTGGTGATTCTATGATTGATGGTGGGATTAGTGACGGTGATTTACTGATTGTCGATAGCGCTATTACCGCCAGCCATGGTGATATTATCATCGCTGCTGTTGACGGCGAGTTTACGGTGAAAAAATTGCAACTACGCCCGACGGTACAGCTTATTCCTATGAACAGTGCGTACTCGCCCATTACCATCAGTAGCGAAGATACGCTGGATGTCTTTGGTGTGGTGATCCACGTCGTTAAGGCGATGCGCTGATGTTTGCCCTCTGTGATGTAAACGCGTTTTATGCCAGCTGTGAGACGGTGTTTCGCCCTGATTTATGGGGTAAACCGGTGGTTGTGCTATCGAATAATGACGGTTGCGTTATCGCCCGAAACGCTGAGGCAAAGGCGCTGGGCGTTAAAATGGGCGATCCCTGGTTCAAACAAAAAGATCTGTTTCGTCGCTGTGGCGTGGTTTGCTTTAGCAGCAATTATGAGCTTTACGCAGACATGAGTAATCGGGTGATGTCGACGCTGGAAGAACTATCGCCCCGCGTCGAGATTTACAGTATTGATGAGGCATTCTGCGATCTGACAGGTGTGCATAATTGTCGCGATCTGACTGATTTTGGCAGAGAAATTCGCGCAACGGTGCTACAACGTACCCATCTTACTGTTGGTGTGGGGATCGCCCAGACCAAAACGCTGGCTAAGCTTGCCAATCATGCGGCAAAAAAATGGCAGCGGCAGACGGGCGGGGTGGTGGATTTATCAAATCTGGAACGCCAGCGTAAATTAATGTCTGCTCTCCCCGTGGATGAAGTCTGGGGGATTGGACGGCGGATCAGCAAAAAACTGGACGCGATGGGGATCAAAACCGTTCTCGATTTGGCGGATTCAGATATCCGGTTTATCCGTAAACATTTTAATGTCGTGCTCGAAAGAACGGTGCGTGAACTGCGCGGTGAACCCTGTTTGCAACTGGAAGAGTTTGCACCGACGAAGCAGGAAATTATCTGTTCCCGCTCGTTTGGTGAACGCATCACGGATTATCCGTCGATGCGGCAGGCCATTTGTAGTTACGCTGCCCGGGCGGCGGAAAAACTTCGCAGCGAGCATCAATATTGTCGGTTTATCTCCACGTTTATTAAGACGTCACCATTTGCGTTCAATGAACCTTATTACGGCAATAGCGCATCGGTAAAACTGCTGACGCCCACTCAGGACAGCAGGGATATCATTAACGCCGCTACGCGATCTCTGGATGCCATCTGGCAAGCGGGCCATCGCTACCAAAAAGCGGGCGTGATGCTGGGGGATTTCTTCAGTCAGGGAGTCGCGCAGCTCAATTTATTCGATGACAACGCACCGCGCCCCGGGAGTGAGCAATTGATGGCGGTAATGGATACGCTGAATGCTAAAGAGGGCAGAGGAACACTCTATTTTGCCGGGCAGGGGATCCAGCAACAATGGCAGATGAAGCGTGCCATGCTTTCACCATGTTATACAACGCGAAGTTCTGATTTACTGCGGGTCAAATAAACATAGCGGCAGGAAAAAGCGCTCCCGCAGGAGCGCCGAATGGATTAGCGACCGAACAGGTCACGTTTTTTCGCTTTAAACGGCTGGGAAATCACCACCAGCACCGCGACAATCAGGTAAGCGATAAAAATACCGAGCAGCCACTGCGGCATTTCCAGACCTAAAAATTCCCACTGACGCTCGGCGCAATCGCCAGAGGCGACAAACACTTGCGGCACCCATTTATCCAGCGGCAGCCATTCCGGGAAACGAGCCATAAAATCACAGGTCGCAAACGGCGAAGGATAGAGCTGAAGCATGGTGTGCTCGTAAGTTAACTGCACACCGCGGAACGCACTATACAACCAGATAACCATCGCTACATAACGCAGCGGAGTTTTCGGGGCGATCGCGCCAATCAGCGCAGCACCCAGAACGCCGAATAACGCGCAGCGTTCATAAATACAGAGCACGCAAGGTTTCAGTAACATCACATGCTGGAACCACAGCGCCGTCAGTTCCAGTGCCAGAGCAGTAAACGCCATCAACAGCCATGCGCCCCGGCCTTGTGAACATTGGTTCAAAAATCGCAACATAATCATTTCCCTGCAATATGCATAGAGTGCGCAGTTTAAACCAATTCATTCGCTGCGCCACCAGGAGGCAGCAAAAATAGGACGCAATTGGACAATTATCGGGCGAAAAGGCAAACCGGGCATTTATATGCCCGGTAAGTTGTTATCAAAGCGTTGCTATCCAGCCCATTTGCATAAACCATTCGGTTACAGGGGCAAGCGTAAACTCGACGCAGAGCAAGCCGACGAGTGTCAGGACGAGGGTGTAAGGCAGGGCCATCCACACCATGCGCCCATAAGAGAGGCGAATCAATGGCGCGAGTGCAGAGGTCAGCAGGAACAGGAACGCAGCCTGACCGTTCGGCGTAGCGACGGAGGGCAGATTGGTACCGGTATTAATGGCGACCGCCAGCAGCTCGTATTGCTTCAACGTGATAGCGCCACTTTCCATTGCCGCTTTCGCTTCGTTGATATAAATCGTCCCCACGAAGACGTTATCCGAAATGGATGACAGCAGACCGTTGAAAATATAGAACAGCGACAGCTGAGCATGTTCCGATGCCTGCAACACAAACTGAATAATCGGCGAAAACAGTTGTTGGTCGATAATCACCGCGACTACCGAGAAAAACACCGTCAACAGTGCGGTGAATGGCAGAGATTCGGTGAAGGCTTTACCGATAGCATGTTCATCGGTGACACCAGTCAATGATGTCGCCAGAATAATGACTGACAAACCAATCAAGCCAACTTCCGCCAGATGCAACGCCAGCGCAGTCACCAGCCAGACGCCAATAATCGCCTGGACAATCAGACGGATTTTATCCTGACGGGTACGCTGGTGGCGGCTTTGATCGTCAAACTGTTGCAACACTTCGCGGACTTTCTCCGGCAGCGTTTCACCGTAGCCAAACCAACGCAGCTTCTCTACCAGCAGGCAGGTTAACAGGCCACAAATCAGAACCGGGACGGTCACCGGCGACATGCGCAGGAAGAAATCGCCAAAATGCCAGCCAGCCGCTTTAGCGATGATCAGGTTCTGTGGTTCGCCCACCATGGTCATCACGCCGCCTAATGCGGTGCCAACACCGGCATGCATCATCAGGCTACGCAGAAAGCCACGGAACTGTTCCAGAACCACTTTGTAATGCTTGTCGATATGACTATCGTCTTGCAGGTCGGTATCTTCAGTACGGGAAGAGGCTACGCGGTGATAAATACCATAAAAACCGACGGCAACGCTGATCACCACCGCCACGACGGTTAAGGCATCGAGGAACGCGGAGAGGAACGCCGCCGCCACGCAAAAAGAGAGCGACAGCAGCATTTTGGAGCGAATGCTTAACAGCAAACGGGTAAATATGAACAGCAATAGCTGTTTCATAAAATAGATACCCGCCACCATAAACATCAGTAACAGCAAGACTTCAAGATTTGCCGCCACCTCTTCACGGACGTGTTCCGCGCTGGTCATGCCGATGAATACCGCTTCGATAGCCAACAGACCACCGGGGAGCAGCGGGTAGCATTTCAGGGCCATCGCCAGAGTGAAAATAAATTCCGCTACCAGCAACCAGCCCGCGACGAAAGGGCTGATGAGGAAAATTAACGGATTTACGATTAAGAAAATGATGAGGGCGAGTTTGTACCAGTCGGGGGACTGGCCCAAAAAATTGCGCCATAGCGCGCGGCCCCAGGAGATCTCCATGATGGTTTCCCTTACCTTACAAATAATCAATGATGTTTTTATGTTTAAACGCAAAGCTTAACGGTCAGGCAGGAGTGAGGCAAGTCTTGATAGTCAAGGGGAAAGAGATGCGGAAAATGAAGCCTTGATCCCTTTTTTCTTCTTTTTGTCTGCTATCAGCGTAGTTAGCCCTCTGGTATGATGAGTCCAACTTTGTTTTGCTGTGTTATGGAAATCTCACTATGGTCATTAAGGCGCAAAGCCCGGCGGGTTTCGCGGAAGAGTACATTATTGAAAGTATCTGGAATAACCGCTTCCCTCCCGGGACTATTTTGCCCGCAGAACGTGAACTTTCAGAATTAATTGGCGTAACGCGTACTACGTTACGTGAAGTGTTACAACGTCTGGCACGAGATGGCTGGTTGACCATTCAACACGGCAAGCCGACGAAGGTGAATAATTTCTGGGAAACCTCTGGTTTAAATATCCTTGAAACACTGGCGCGACTGGACCACGAAAGTGTGCCGCAGCTTATTGATAATTTGCTGTCGGTGCGTACCAATATTTCAACTATTTTTATTCGCACCGCGTTTCGTCAACATCCCGATAAAGCGCAGGAAGTGCTGGCAACCGCTAATGAAGTGGCCGATCACGCCGACGCCTTTGCCGAGCTGGATTACAACATTTTCCGCGGCCTGGCGTTTGCTTCCGGCAACCCGATTTACGGTCTGATCCTTAACGGGATGAAAGGGCTGTATACGCGCATTGGTCGTCACTATTTCGCCAATCCGGAAGCGCGCAGTCTGGCGCTGGGCTTCTATCACAAACTGTCGGCGTTGTGCAGTGAAGGCGCACACGATCAGGTATACGAAACAGTGCGTCGCTATGGGCATGAGAGTGGCGAGATTTGGCACCGGATGCAGAAAAATCTGCCGGGTGATTTAGCCATTCAGGGACGATAATCCTTCCAGACGGATGACAAACGTATAATTGCCTGATGCGCTACGCTTATCAGGCCTACGTGTTTTTTTGCAATGTATTGAATTTGCGATACTTTGTAGGCCGGATAAGGCATTTACGCCGCATCCGGCAAAAATGAGTCCTCCTCAAACGAGGAGGACTATTTACAGATTTCCCATTCTCGGCGGGCAACGTTCCAGCAACTCGACGCTGCCGTCTTCGTTTTGCTGTTCCAGCATCACATCAAATCCCCACAGGCGATGCACATGCTTCAGCACTTCTTTGCGCCCCCGATCCAGCGGTGCGCGATTATGTGGAATGTAACGCAGCGTCAGCGAACGGTCGCCGCGCAAATCCACGTTCCAGATCTGAATATTCGGCTCCAGATTACTTAAATTATATTGAGACGATAACCGGTTACGGATCTCCCGATAACCTTCTTCATTATGAATAGCGGAAATCTCCAGATAATTATGCCGATCGTCATCCAGCACGGTGAAGAAGCGGAAATCACGCATCACTTTCGGTGACAGGAACTGGCTGATAAAACTCTCATCTTTGAAATCACGCATCGCGAAATGCAGCGTTTCCAGCCAGTCGGAACCGGCGATATCCGGGAACCAGTATTTGTCTTCTTCCGTTGGCGACTGACAAATCCGTTTAATATCCTGGAACATGGCAAACCCGAGGGCATACGGGTTGATGCCGCTGTACCACGGGCTGTTATAGGGCGGCTGGAAGACCACATTGGTGTGGCTGTGCAAAAACTCCAGCATAAAACGTTCCGTTACTTTCCCTTCATCATACAGATGGTTAAGGATGGTGTAGTGCCAGAAGGTCGCCCAGCCTTCGTTCATCACCTGAGTCTGTTTTTGCGGATAAAAATACTGGCTCACCTTACGCACAATACGCAGGATTTCACGCTGCCATGATTCCAGCAGTGGCGCATTTTTCTCCATAAAATAGAGCAGGTTTTCTTGTGGTTCGGACGGATAGCGGCGCGCTTCAGCAACCGTTTTCTCTTCCTCGCGCTTCGGCAGGGTACGCCAGAGCATATTGACCTGACTTTGCAGATACTCTTCGCGACTTTTCTGCCGGGCTTTCTCTTCTTGCAGCGAGATTTTTTGCGGGCGTTTGTACCGGTCCACGCCGTAGTTCATCAGCGCGTGGCACGAGTCCAGAAGCCGTTCTACTTCATCAACGCCATAACGTTCTTCGCACTCGGTAATATATTTACGGGCAAAAATCAGATAATCGACAATCGAACTGGCGTCGGTCCAGCTACGGAATAAGTAATTGTTTTTGAAGAAAGAGTTATGCCCATAGCAGGCATGAGCCATCACCAGCGCTTGCATGGTAATGGTGTTCTCTTCCATCAGGTAAGCGATACACGGGTTAGAGTTAATGACGATTTCATAGGCCAGTCCTTGCTGACCGTGCTTATACAGCCGTTCAGTCTCGATAAACTTTTTACCGAATGACCAGTGCGGATAGTTAATTGGCATGCCGACGCTGGAGTAGGCATCCATCATCTGTTCTGAGGTTATCACTTCAATCTGGTGCGGGTAGGTATCCAGCCGGTAGAGTTTCGCCACCCGGTCTATCTCTGCCAGATAAACATCCAGCAGGTCGAACGTCCAGTCGGGTCCATCGCTCAAACGTGTGGTGTCCTTATTCATAGAATCGATCGTCGCCATACGCGCACCTCATTGTTGTCGGCGCTCTCTGTGTGGAGCACCTCATTTCAAGCATAGAACACCTGTTAAAAACCGCGTCGCCGGAGAATTTTTTTCTTTGCGATTTCTTATTATCAGAGTGCCACTAATCCGCTTCTGAACGGAATTTTATGCTGGATAAAAAGGGCGTTCAGCAGGAGATACTAAAGACGCCATATTGCCGCAGAGTCAGGGAGATGTGAGCCAGCTCACCATAAAAAAGCTGTATGTTGAATAATATTTTCAACTGAGTTATCAAGATGTAATTAGATTATTATTCTTTTACTGTATCTACCGTTATCGGAGTGGCTATGCGAGTTGTCATACTGGGAAGTGGTGTGGTAGGCGTTGCCAGCGCCTGGTACTTAAATCAGGCAGGACATGAGGTCACCGTCATTGATCGGGAGCCGGGGGCCGCCCTGGAAACCAGTGCCGCGAATGCCGGGCAAATCTCCCCCGGATATGCTGCACCGTGGGCGGCACCAGGTGTGCCTTTAAAAGCGATTAAATGGATGTTCCAGCGCCATGCGCCGCTGGCGGTTCGTCTCGACGGTACGCAGTTCCAGTTGAAATGGATGTGGCAAATGTTACGTAACTGCGACACCAGCCACTACATGGAAAACAAAGGGCGGATGGTACGTCTGGCGGAATACAGCCGTGATTGCCTGAAAGCATTGCGCGCCGAAACCAATATTCAGTATGAAGGGCGTCAGGGTGGGACGCTGCAACTGTTCCGTACTGAACAACAGTATGAAAACGCGACCCGCGATATCGCCGTGCTGGAAGATGCTGGCGTACCGTATCAGCTGCTGGAATCCAGCCGCCTGGCGGAAGTGGAGCCCGCGCTGGCAGAAGTGGCGCACAAACTGACGGGCGGCCTGCAGTTACCCAATGATGAAACCGGAGACTGCCAGCTGTTTACCCAGAATCTGGCGCGGATGGCGGAGCAGGCGGGGGTTAAATTCCGCTTTAATACGCCCGTTGACCAACTGCTTTGCGACGGCGAGCAAATTTACGGCGTGAAGTGTGGTGATGAAGTGATTAAGGCCGATGCGTATGTGATGGCGTTTGGTTCTTATTCGACGGCGATGCTCAAAGGCATTGTTGATATTCCGGTGTATCCGCTGAAAGGCTACTCGCTGACCATTCCAATTGCGCAGGAAGATGGTGCGCCGGTATCCACTATTCTTGATGAAACCTACAAAATCGCCATTACCCGTTTCGATAACCGCATTCGTGTCGGCGGAATGGCGGAAATTGTTGGCTTTAACACCGAGCTGTTGCAACCGCGTCGTGAAACGCTGGAGATGGTGGTTCGCGATCTCTATCCACGCGGCGGTCATGTTGAGCAGGCGACTTTCTGGACTGGCCTGCGCCCGATGACGCCAGACGGCACGCCGGTTGTCGGACGTACACGCTTTAAAAATCTGTGGCTGAATACCGGTCACGGCACGCTCGGCTGGACGATGGCTTGCGGTTCCGGTCAGTTGTTAAGCGATCTGCTCTCGGGGCGCACGCCAGCGATCCCGTATGAAGATCTAAGCGTAGCGCGCTACAGCCGTGGATTTACGCCATCACGCCCGGGCCATTTACATGGCGCACACAGCTAAGGAAACGAGATGACCCGTCCGATACAGGCCAGCCTCGATCTGCAGGCATTAAAACAGAATCTGTCCATTGTCCGCCAGGCCGCGCCGCGCGCGCGCGTCTGGTCGGTGGTAAAAGCGAACGCTTACGGGCACGGTATTGAGCGTATCTGGAGCGCGCTCGGGGCTACCGATGGCTTTGCATTGCTTAACCTGGAAGAGGCAATAACGTTACGTGAGCGCGGCTGGAAAGGACCGATCCTGATGCTGGAAGGATTTTTCCATGCTCAGGATCTGGAGATTTATGACCAGCACCGCCTGACCACCTGCGTACACAGCAACTGGCAGCTCAAAGCACTGCAAAATGCGCGGCTAAAAGCACCGTTGGATATTTATCTTAAAGTGAACAGTGGGATGAATCGGTTGGGCTTCCAGCCCGATCGCGTGCTTACCGTCTGGCAGCAGTTGCGGGCAATGGCGAATGTTGGCGAAATGACTCTGATGTCGCATTTTGCCGAAGCGGAACATCCTGATGGAATTTCCAGCGCGATGGCGCGTATTGAGCAGGCGGCGGAAGGGCTGGAGTGTCGGCGTTCGTTGTCCAATTCGGCGGCGACTCTGTGGCACCAGGAAGCGCATTTTGACTGGGTTCGGCCTGGTATTATTTTGTATGGCGCTTCGCCGTCCGGTCAGTGGCGTGATATCGCCAATACCGGATTACGTCCGGTGATGACGCTAAGCAGTGAGATTATTGGTGTCCAGACGCTAAAAGCGGGCGAGCGTGTGGGCTACGGCGGTCGCTATACTGCGCGCGATGAACAGCGAATCGGCATTGTCGCCGCAGGATACGCCGACGGTTATCCGCGCCACGCGCCTACCGGTACCCCTGTTTTAGTGGACGGCGTTCGCACCATGACGGTGGGGACAGTCTCGATGGATATGCTGGCGGTCGATTTAACGCCTTGCCCGCAAGCGGGTATTGGTACGCCAGTTGAGCTGTGGGGCAAGGAGATCAAAATTGATGATGTCGCCGCCGCTGCCGGAACGGTAGGCTATGAGTTGATGTGCGCGCTGGCGTTACGCGTCCCGGTTGTGACGGTGTAACTTGTTATCGCTGGATGCGACCAGCGTCGTATCCAGCGTTACAAAACACATTAAACTTAAGATTCGGCTTCTTCCTCCGCTACCCGAACACCAATCTTCAACACTTCATTATCTTCTTTCTCGGCCACCGTCCAGATCATCCCGGCAAACTCTACCTGGTCACCGACAACCGGTGCTGCGCCTAACAACTGCTGGACGATTTCACCCAGCGTTTGCTGCTTATCGCGATATTCTCGCCCGTCTTCCAGGCCATATATCAGCGCCACATCAGCATATTTGGCGCTGGCTTCGAGAATGAAGTCACCAAAGAAGCGTTGATCCAGCGCGACCGGCGGCGACTGGCTGAACAGTTTACCGAGCGCCGGGAGATCGCGTTCCCGACCAATTACACACAACACATCGCCTTCGCGCAGTCGGGTGCTGCCGGTGGGATGAAGCAACTGGTTATCACGAAACAGTGCCGCAATACGCGTCTCTTTTGGCATATGCAAATCACGCAGTGCCGCGCCCACGCACCATTTATCGGCACTCAATTGATAAACAAACTGCTCCCACGGATTTTCCGGATGAATATCCAGGCCAACGCGTGACACCGGACGTCCCACTGGCGGAACGACCACTTTGGCTTTTTTCGCCGCCCACGAGAGTGATGTTCCCTGCAATAGCAGTGAAACCAGGACCACAAAGAAGGCGACATTAAAGAACAGTCGCGCATTCTCCAGCCCCGCCATCATCGGGAACACAGCCAGAATAATCGGCACCGCGCCGCGTAATCCTACCCAGCTGATAAACACGCGCTCACGCAGATTGAAGCCACGGAACGGTAGCAATCCGGCAAATACCGAAAGAGGACGGGCGAAGAAAATCATCCATGCGGACAAAATGAGCGCCGGAATGGCAATAGGCAGCAGATCGCTTGGGTTAACCAATAGCCCCAGCACCAGGAACATGGCGATTTGCGCCAGCCAGGCGAGGCCGTCGAAATTTTGCAGGATGCCGTAGCGGTTGCGAATCGGCCGATTACCCAGCAGAAAACCGCACAGATAAACAGCCAGAATACCGCTGCCTTCCAGCGCCGTGGTTAAAGCAAAAATTAAAATACCGCCGCTTAATGCCAGCAATGGATATAATCCGGTGGGCAGGGCGATGCGATTAATCATTTGCAGCAGTAAATAACCACCGCCAAGCCCGATGACAATCCCGAGGCCAAATTGCTGCAGAATATCGACCACGAACATCCAACTGACACTGCTTTCATGTTGCTGGATCATCGCAATCAGGGTAATCGTCAGAAAGACCGCCATTGGATCATTACTGCCGGATTCAATTTCCAGCGTCGAGCCAACACGTTCGTTAAGCCCCTTACCACCCAGCAGAGAAAAGACCGCTGCAGCATCGGTGGAGCCGACGATAGCGCCGATTAATAATCCTTCAATCAAATCAAGATTAAACAGCCACGCCGCCATCATGCCGGTTAAACCAGAGGTGATAAGCACGCCCAGCGTCGCCAGCGACAGTGCCGGTCCTAACGCCACACGAAAGGAACTGGCCTGAGTACGCATCCCGCCGTCGAGCAAAATAATCGCCAGCGCCAGGTTACTTACCATGTAGGCGAAGGGGTAATTATCAAACGGGATACCGCCGACGCCATCAACCCCCGCCAGCATGCCGATCGCCAGAAAAATAACCAGAATGGGAATGCCAAGACGGGAAGAAAATGAACTAAGTAATATACTGCTGGTGACAAGGATGGATCCTAAGATGAAAAGGCTAATTATTGTTGTGGCATCCAACGGTCGGTTACTCCTGATTACGCTGTCTCTTATATAAACCCTACCATATTAGCGGCAGAGACAGCGTTTTACTTAGCCCTGAAGCGTGATTTTTTTACATTTTAAGAACAGGATGACCGCTAATCGTCAACTGGGTGCCTTCCTGGGTGTTATTAAGAATGGCATGTGCGCCCAACGGCAGTGTAACCGTGCGTTGTTCATGACCAAAATCGAGGCCGGTAATGAGTGGAATCGACAGGCGGGAACGCAAAAACGCGTACACTGACTCCAGGTTGTAACCTGCGTCATAATCATTAGGCGTGCTGCCGCTAAAGCTACCGAGAATAATCGCCTTCTGACGTGGCAAAATTCCAGCATGATAGAGCTGCAACAGCATACGTTCGACGCGGAAAGGGTGCTCGTTAATATCTTCCAGCACCAGAATACCGTTCTCAATTTTTGGCATCCACGGTGTACCAATCAGTGAAATCAGCATCGCAAGATTGCCTCCCCACAGCGTGCCTTCGGTCTGACATGTCGGGCCTTCCCCTTGCCATTCAATGGTGAACGTTTTATTGCGTAACGCCAGCCAGAAGTGGTGCTCGGTAAAGGCATTTAGTTCATCCGCGCCAAAGTTTGCTACCAGCATGGGGCCGCTAAAGGTGATGACATTGCCTTGCGCCAGAAGACCGCACTGAATGGCGGTAAAATCGCTATGTCCGCAAATGAGTAACGGGTCATGTTGTTGGCGAGCCACCAGTGCCTGCCAGTCAATATCTGCCAGTAAACGACTGGCACCGTAACCGCCGCGTACAGACAGCACGATGGTGTTGGGGGTAGTCAGTCTGGCAAGAGAATTGAGATCTTCCAGACGCTCCGTTTCCGTACCCGCAAAACGCTCACAACGACGGGCAATAACCTCGACGTTATTGACCTGATGCCCCGCGTCGGTAAGGCGCTGGATACCACGCAGCGCGGCGTGCTGTTTAATGCAGTAACCCGATGGGGCAATTAAGTGAAACAGAGACATGGCAATTCCTTGCTGACAACAGAAACGAAATATATATCATGCCGCTTAGGTGTGCCGTTGTCACCTCAACGGCGATTCCAGGCTATAAGGACAGAAGAAGTGAAATTGAGATGGTTTGCCTTTTTGATTGTGTTATTAGCGGGTTGTTCATCAAAGCATGACTATACGAACCCGCCGTGGAACGCGAAAGTTCCGGTGCAACGTGCGATGCAGTGGATGCCAATAAGCCAGAAAGCCGGTGCAGCCTGGGGCGTCGATCCACAATTGATCACGGCGATTATCGCTATCGAATCGGGTGGTAATCCGAACGCGGTGAGTAAATCGAATGCCATTGGTTTGATGCAGATAAAAGCTTCAACCTCCGGACGTGATGTATATCGTCGTATGGGCTGGAGCGGTGAGCCGACGACCAGCGAGCTGAAAAATCCGGAGCGTAATATTTCAATGGGGGCGGCTTACCTGAATATTCTGGAAACCGGCCCGCTGGCAGGCATTGAAGATCCGAAGGTACTGCAATATGCGCTGGTGGTGTCATACGCTAACGGGGCAGGTGCGCTGCTACGGACTTTCTCGTCAGATCGGAAAAAGGCGATCAGCAAAATCAACGATCTGGATGCTGATGAGTTCCTCGATCACGTAGCGCGAAATCATCCTGCGCCGCAGGCTCCGCGCTATATCTACAAACTTGAGCAGGCACTGGACGCGATGTAAATCAGTCGCGCACATTGTCCGCTTTTTTCCGGGCTTCTCGCTCGAGAGAGAAAATAATCCGCTGTAATTGCCGCTCCACCGTCGGGCTGACGTTAAGAAAACGGAAGCTCAGACGGGGAGTGGTGATGGTTTCATTTTTGCCATCAATCACTTTGCGCTCGCTGATGGAGATTAACTGGGCGTCAAAGTGAAAAACACCCCATTGCCCCATGTTGACTTCAATCTGAGCGAAGCGCATGCCTTCGTGTAATTCGGCAGGCTTTGCTGTTTCCAGTAATGCGCCCATGCCGCCTAACGACAAATCATACAGGCGGAAACGTAACGTACTGTTATCCGCCAGTTTGGTCTGGCAAAAATAAGGCGGATGGAGTGGGGCGGTGATGCGGAAATATCGGCGTCGTTGTACAAACCATAAGGTGGGAGGCGGTACGGTAATAAATGCCGGAAGCAGCAAGTATTCACTCTGCTGTAGTTGTTCAACAGTAAACTCGACTTTCGCACCCTGAGTTTCGGCGGTAATGGTAATGTGCTGCGCCTTTAGCACGGCGATGTTGTCTTCGGCCTGGCTGCCGAAATCCAGCACCAGTTTATCCGGAGTTATTGCCAGTATTTTGCTGATCAGCTGCCCGCCATTCCAGCTGATACGCAAAGGAATTGCGGCTTTGTTCAAATCGCGT
Source organism: Escherichia sp. R1 (assembly GCF_003000935.1). Lineage (NCBI taxonomy): Bacteria > Pseudomonadati > Pseudomonadota > Gammaproteobacteria > Enterobacterales > Enterobacteriaceae > Escherichia > Escherichia sp. R1. The sequence continues at coordinate 73,121 of NZ_PSRU01000018.1, read as the reverse complement.
AACACGCCCAGGACGGCTAACGGATTTTGTTTCAGGAACTGCTCATGGTAATGACTCACGCGGAAAAACTCCTGACTGACAAACTGTCTTTGGTTTATCGGTCGCAGTTAACAAAACTTAATACAAATGCGCGAATATTTTTTACATGTTGTTCTTAAATCAGCCGACATACGCCCAGCATCGATCCCGCCCTTGCCTATACTTAGAGCGTTGACGTAAGCATTTCTTGCGTCCGATTCATCGAAACGAGGGCCTGAACATGGGAATTATTGCCTGGATTATTTTTGGCCTGATAGCCGGTATTATCGCCAAGCTAATCATGCCGGGGCGTGATGGTGGTGGATTTTTCCTGACCTGTATTCTTGGGATAGTCGGTGCGGTGGTCGGCGGCTGGCTGGCGACCATGTTTGGCATTGGCGGCTCCATCAGCGGTTTTAATTTGCACAGCTTCCTGGTGGCGGTGGTGGGCGCTATCCTGGTGCTGGGCGTATTCCGCCTCCTGCGAAGAGAATAAGATTTTCATAAGGCGGATAGCGATACAGATGCCGCTATCCGCTTTCACATCAGAACGTATACTCGATACCAGCCCAGAAATTGCGACCTTCTTCAATAAACCCTTCACTGTAGGCATATTTGGTATCAAACAGGTTATTGACCGACGCATTAACGCTGAAGCCATGACCTAAGGTGTAATCGGCTCGAATGTGGGTCACCGCAAAACCGGCGGCTTTTTGTGAACCGTCACTGTTGCTGTAGCTGGAGGAACGCGCCTCTTCCGACAGCGTTACGCTTAACGGCTCCCACGGTTTGAGAGTCATCCATGCGGTCATTGTCTGCGTTGGCAGATCGGTTATCTTGCCGATGTCTTTGCGTTTGGCATCAGCGTGGATCAGGGCGTAGCTCAATCCTACATCCAGTATATTGCTGATTTTCCCCTTAATACCGGCATCCAGACCGCTGTAATCCACCGTGCCGCTGTTCTGATTTTGAATGGTATCGGCATCGATATTGTGCGAGAGGATGGCATCACTCACCCGGTTATAGTAAACGCTGACCTCAAATCCCCAGTCGTGCGTGAAGGCACCATTCCAGGTTAAATCCACCCCGCGCGCGCGTTCCGGCTTGAGCTGCGGGTTAACAATCGCTATCTGGTTATACGCAGGTTTGGACGTGGTATAGCGTTCTTTCAGCGTCGGAAAGCGTGTGCGGTCATAGTACGAAAGCGCCAGCGTGTCTTCATTGGCAAAGTGGTATTTCCCCATCACCTGCCAGTTAAAAGCTGACTGATTGTTGTCGTCATAATGGGTGATACTGCCATCTTTCTCATGTTTTTTCGCTTCTACGCTATCGCGCCAGTCATAGCTGATTCCAGCCACGACATCGACATTATCGGCAGCAGCCCATTGATATTCACTGGCGAGCGACCAGGTACGATCTTCATAGCGATCGTAAGCGGCGTGCGGCGCACCTTTTTCCCGGTGTACGTCATCTTTCCAGTTAACGGCAAACGACAGCAGATCGTTTTCACGCACATCGGCTGCCAGTTGTAACCCGGCACCGTCGCTGTAATCGGAATAATGGCTGTAGCTGCCTTTTTTATTTTTCAAATCAGCCAGCGAGTTGTACATCATTAGCGTATTTTCAAAGGTGTCGTGATACAGCCGACTTTTCAGGGTAAAACGATCGTTTAGTTGGGTCGTTCCCTGATAATAAAAACTTTCTTTGTCATACTCTGGCCACTGCCAGTAGCGTGATTTCTGACCACTATTTCCACTGTATGGCGGGTTATCTTTTTCACCATCCTGCTTAATGTAAGTCAATGTGTATTCATCGTTTTCGCGTGGTGTAAAACCGAGCTTCACAATGCCGCGTTTATCATCAGCCGATGAATTAATCATCTTGCCGTGTTTGCCTGCAATATCATTATTTACACCATGCGGCAGGCCGAGAAAATCCTGCTTTAGCTGGCTACCGCTGACTTGCAAATACCCCAGATCGCTGCTGGCGGCAAATGAAGCATGCATATCGTAGGCATTGTCCTGGCTACGGCTCCATCCCTGGCGATATCCCAGATTTGCTTCCAGAGGTTTTGTTGGCTTCTGGGTGGTGATATTAATGGCTCCGCCCATCTGATTAGGCCCCTGAAGCAGCGACGAATACCCTTTGGAAACTTCAACTGCCCCCAAATTGTTGGTCAGAATCCGCGCCAGATCGAGGTTGCCGTCATAGGGAACATAAATGGGCACACCGTCGAAATAGACCGGCACCTGACGACTATCAAAGCCACGAACTTTGACCTGTTCTTCGTTGCGGCTACCTGACTTTTGCAGCACCACGCCGGGGACGACACTTAATGCCTGAGCGACATTCTGTTTATCCAGGGCCTTCATGGTGGGTTGATCGAGAACGGTGGTCGTCGTTGATGATACCGGACTGGACCATACGGTCAGCGTGTCGCTCTCCTGAGCCGCTACGGCCTGCTGGGTAAAGGCAAGTGATAATACTGTGCAGAGATAACGTTTTTTGAGTCTCATAGAATAAATTCCGTTTAACAAAGAATTAAATAGAGGCTGCGGGTTGCAGACTGACTTTAATGTCAGCAGGTGCCGCGTAATAAGGCGCGGAGGTAATAAAAAGGCGAATGCCGCAGTCGAGGTAATTTTTGAGTGTTGTCAGATTAATTCCGCCGGTCAGAGCCAGCGTGCAGTGGGGAGCCAGCGACGGTGCTATTTGCGCAATTTCAGTTGCCTGTTGCGGACTAAATTTGTCGAGCTGAAGTACGTCTGGTTGCGCGCGTAACGCGGCGATTGCCTCTTTCGGCGTGTCGGCTTCAACAACTATTTTCTTCTCGGGTGCGTGGCGACGTAACTGATTGATTGCGCCTGACCAGTCCTGATTGTCATGAAGAAAATGGCGGTGGTTGGCAAACAATAATATGGTTTCCGCACATCCGGCACGATGAATCAGTCCTCCGGCAGCCAGAATTGCCTGCGAGGCCAGTAAGCGGGTGCCCGGAATTGCTTTTCGGGTGCAGGCGATATTGCCATCAGGGTAACGTTCACGAAGTAACGCCAGCATTTGAGCGAGATAATCAGAAACACCGCAACTCCACTCCAGCACATTCTGGACTGCCTTCCATCCCTGATGAAGTGCTGCGGCATTACCTTGCGCACGGATTAGCCGCTGACCCGCGTTCGCTTGAGAACCGTCGCTGACCGCGTCATCAATAGTTAATCCCAGCGTAGTTAACATCTTACACGCGACAGAAATTCCGCTGACGCAGCCGCCCTGACGGAGAAAAAACTCTATATAGCCATGCTGGTGTCCAATATTTAATGCTCGCGTGGTCAGGTCACCGCCCTGGATATCTTCCAGCAGTAACGCATCGATTTGTGCCTGAGAAAGGAAAATCATCGCAGTGTCTCCTGCGGTACGCTATCCCACCAGATGAGCGCCCAGTCGCGGCTGGCAGGGGCGAGGGCACGAGCATCTTGTTGTTGATACCAGCGATATAACCGCTCACGCTCATCGTCGTTAAGCGCGCCCAGACTCCAGCTGACGTTCTGCTCAAAACGTTCCCAGGTGCTGTTATCCTGTTGGCAATTTTGTCCACGGATAAAATCAACGTGAGCATAAATTCCCATCTGATACAGGACGTTGAGTGCAAAGATATAGTTGGGTAATTCGATCACTTCCCGACCAGCCGCCCGCTGAATGGCTGGAGAGACGAACGAGGTGCTGACCAGATGAGTCGTATAGACGCGAAGCCGTGCCTGATTATTCAGTTTGCTCATTGCCTGGCGCATATCAGCCACCAGAGTGGAGCGGGAAGCCACGGCAATATCGCAGCGTGGTAGGTCACTCCAGTCCTCTTCCCAGGCGCGCTGGATCCAGTGGACATTGTCTGCCTTTAGCGCGGCGGCGCGACGGGCGGCAACGTTCAGCATCCCCTGACTGTAATCAACGCCATAAATCGTCGTGAGTTTGTCCGCCAGCGCCAGCGATACGGTACCCGGTCCGCAGCCCATATCGAATAAGGTTTGCGCGCCTTGCAGGTCAATTTTTGAGGTCAGTTGTTGCAGGTAGCTGTCCGTAGGCGAGGCGCAATTTTCCGCCATTTTTTCCGCCCGTTGATCCCAGTGATCCGGCGTTTTTTCTGTGCGATGGGCCAGCCTGAGTTGCTGAAGGTAAAGGTCTGCAAAATCAATATCGTCAATGAGCATGATTTTTCCTTAGTGCTTAATTGCAGAGAGGTGATGGTGAATCTGGTCGGCAGAAACCCGGTACAGGGCAGCCAGTTTTTTCGTTGTTAACTGTTCGGTCGGTAAGCCTTGTGTTACTCGTCCATCTGGCTCTACCTGGATAATGCTGTCGGCAATGGCGTTTGCATGGAGCGGATGATGAGTCGACATTAACATTGTCATGCCGTTATTTTTGAGCTGCGCCAGCGTGTCCAGAAGTTGGATCTGATGACCGAAATCGAGGCTGGAGGCAGGCTCATCCAGTAATAACAAGCGCGGTTGCTGGACGAGTGCACGGGCGATTAAAGCCAGCTGACGTTCACCGCCGCTAAGCGTATTCCAGCGTCGTGTCGCCAGATGCAAAATGCCCAGCTTTTCCAGTTGCTCCGTTGCTTTCAGGCGTTCTTGCTTACCGGGAACGGAAAAAGCGCCTATGGTGGGGGCCAGGCCCATCAACACCATATCCAGCACACTAAAAGCAAAAATGCCGTCGTGCGCCTGCGGCACCCAGGCAATAGCCTGCGCGCGCTGGCGATGGCTGAGTGTCTGCACAGGGAGGCTATCCAGTAAGATCTCGCCTTTTAATAACGGTATAACGCCAAGAATGGAGCGCATGAGTGTGGTTTTGCCGCAACCATTGACTCCTAACAGACAACAAATTGTTCCTTGCGACAGGGTGAAGGACACGTCGCGTAGCACCGGATGGCGGGAGTAACCCAGAGACGCATGACGGACGGCAAGCAAAGTCACTGGCGACCTCCGCGTAACAACAAAAACAGGAAAAACGGTGCGCCAACAAAAGCGGTCAGAATGCCAAGTGGGATTTCTGTTGTTCCAATGCTGCGTGCCAGCGTATTGGTAAGCAGGAGCAGAATCGCGCCAGTACACATTGCCATGGGCAACAGCTGCTGATGGTTATGACCGGTCAACAAGCGGGCAATGTGCGGAACGACCAGTCCGACCCAACCAATTATGCCCGCTATTGCTACCGTGCTGGCGGTGATGAGTGTGGCGCAGACAATCAATCCAAAGCGCAGACGTGTCACGTTCAGTCCCAGCGAACGGGCTTCGTCGTCGGAAAGCGTGAGTAAATTCATGCGCCAGCGGAGAAAAAACAGGGGCAAGGAGCCTATGAGAATGATCGGTGCAGCATAGCAGAGATCGCGTAAGGTCACGGTGGACAGCCCCCCCAGCAACCAGAAGGTAATTGACGGTAACTGGGTGTAAGGATCGGCCAGCGTTTTTATTAGCGATATCCCCGCTCCGCACAACGTGCCTAACGCAATACCTACCAGCACCAGGGTTAAGATCGGATCGTGGCGGGTCACCCGACGCGTAATCAACCAGACGCCCGCGACCACCATCAGCCCGCCGCAAAATGCGTACAGCTGGATGTAAACAATGGATAATCCCCACAGGATTGCCGCGCAGGCACCAAGTCCGGCACCGGCGGAGACGCCTAAAATATCCGGTGACACTAAGGGATTACGCAACATTCCCTGATAGGTGGTTCCGGCCCCTGCCAGCGCCGCGCCCAGAAACAGCGCAGCAAGAATACGCGGCACGCGGATTTGCCAGAAGACAATTTGTTCCTGCACAGGAACATTTTCTTGACGAAGAATGAGCGCCAGCAGTTGCTGCATATCGAGATGATAAGCCCCACTTACGGCGGCAAAAGTGATACTGATAGCTGCTAGCAGCAAAATACATCCGTTTACGGTTCTCATTAGCTCGCCACCAATTTTTGATAGTCGGCGTCACTGAGTGAACAATGCCAGAACAGTTGGGCGTAATGCTGTATGTCACTTTTAAACTGGCGATTGATGGCGGGATCCAGCCAGGCGTGAAGTCTGCGTAATCCCAGAAGACGGTTGATTCCCGGCGGGGCATCCAGCCAGCCAAAGGGCAGGCCACTTAAAAATAAGATGCGTTGTTCCGCAACGGCTTTCACGCCCTGCCAGAGAGGATCACGACGAATAAAATCTGCAGTAACGGCCTCCTGAACCAGAATAATATCCGGCTGCCAGCGCAGGAGATTTTCCATGGAAACCTGTGTCAGACCGTGGCGATCGGCTATTTGCGCGACGTTGTGCAAACCTAATAATTCCGCCGCCTCGGTATGCAACGAACCCTGTAAGCCCGTTTCCAGCCCTCGAGGACCGCGCGCAGCATAAAAGCTGAGATTAGCGGCGGGTGAGGTGGCGAATGCCTGAGCTTCACCAACGAAGCGGCTGGCGAGATTGGCTTGTTCTGCGGCGCGGTGCTCTTCGCCTAACGTTTTGCCAAGCGTTGTTAACTGTTCTGCTGATTGTTCCAGTTTCCCGTTAAGCAATAACCAGGGTATTTGTGTCTGTTCGCTAACCTGCCGTGCCTGGGAGATCCAGGTTTCATCCGTATTGCCGCAATCAACGACCAAATCGGGATGTAACGCCATAAGCCCTTCCAGCGAGAGTGTGCTGGCGCGCCCGGCGAGTCGTCCCAGCCTGGGGAACTGGCGAATGTGCTCTGGCAATGGAATTAATGCCTGACGGGCAAAATCAAAAGAGGAAAAACCGACCATTTTTTCTGGCGCGACAGCCAGCAATAGTAAATCGGCGGGCGCGCCTGCGCTGACGATGCGTGTAATGTTTTGGGCTTCGGGAAGCGTCCGTGAGGCCCAGAATTTGACTGATTGTGCAAAGGACGGCAGATGATGCAGGAACAATGTCGACGCAAGAATCTGTGTAAACCTCCGTCTGGTTAGTGACATAAGTAATATCCTGATAATTAAAACCGCTATATACTTACACATATAGCGAAAAAGATCATGTTTGATGTCAAAATTTGTCTAAAGAGACAGAATGATTTGCTTGTTTCTTAAATAACACTTTGTTCCACAAGAAAATTGTCAGGGAGAATGGGGAGTGGGGGAAAATATAAATAGAGGTGTAATGATTAACAAGTTGATAAAATAAAATTAAAATCTTCTCTAATAAAAGAAAATAAAGGCATAGACCGTAGAAAGAGTGGTATTTGGTATTTCGTGATGAAGAAAGAGCAATGCCAATTTTATGCACGTAATGGCATTGCTCGATATACAGTAAAGTTAAGGCGTAGGTTCCGCCTCTTTTTGTTTTAGCGGCTGTGTTGTTGATTCACTGAGTGGACGCGTCGCCGGAACATTGTCACACGGTTGCTCTTTCGGGCAGATCAAATCCAGCATTTTCAGCGTCACGCCATTGGTCCAGCCAAAGCCATCCTGTAATGGATATTCGCCACCGCCGCCCCCTGTTCCGGTGGTGCTGACATCATATTTTTCCACCAGCTTTTTCTCCCGGTCATAGGTGTGCTGAACATTGGTCAGGAAGTGCCAGCTAATGTCCATCGCTACCTCTTTTTGCCCGTAGTTTTGTAATCCTTCTGTCGCGACCCACTGCAACGGTGCCCAGCCGTTTGGCGCATCCCATTGTTGCCCACTTTTCACCGACGTGGTGTTCAGGCCGCCTGGTTGCAGCAGATGTGTTTTCGTCGCCGTCGCCATTTTGTTGGCGCGATCTTTCGCTGCCGCATTGACGTACAGCGGGAACAGGGCGGCCGCGGTTAACTGATTGCGCACTTTATGACTTTTCAGGTCGTAATCGGCATACCAGCCTTGTTGATCGTTCCACAGGTATTTTTCGATCCCTTTTTGACGGGCATTTGCCAGCGTTTCGTACTGGTTTGCCATCGCGTTATCTCCGGCAGCTTTGCTGGCGCGGGAGAGGATTTTTTCCATTTTGAACATCAAGCTGTTCAGATCGACCGGTACGATGCTGGTGGTGCGTAAGGTGTTTAACTGCTGCGGATTGTCCATCCAGCGCGAGCTGAAATCCCAGCCAGACGCAGCGGCAGAGCGCAGGTCGCGGTAAATTTCAGTGGCAGGTCGATTCGGATTGCTTTTGGCAGTGGCAATATCTTCCACCCATGACTCTGGTCGTGGCGTATCGCGATCGTCCCAGTAGCGGTTGAGAAGGGTACCATCCTGAAGTTTTACAACGCGTTTTTCCTGTTGTCCGGCTTGCAGGTTTTCAACACCGTCCATCCAGTAAGCATATTCTTTTTGCATTTGCGGCAGGTATTGTTTCAACGCGGCGTCGCCTTCATGCTGCGCCAGTAACTCTACCATCAGGGCAAAGAAGGGCGGTTGCGAGCGGCTTAAATAGTAACTGCGGTTGCCGTTGGGAATATGACCGTAAGTGTCTATTTCATGAGCAAAATTGGCCACCATATCCGCGACTTTATCCCAGTGACCGCTTTCGGCAAGTCCTAACATGGTGAAGTAACTGTCCCAGTAATATACCTCGCGAAAACGTCCGCCTGGCACGACATAAGGTTTTGGCAGCGGTAATAGAGAATCCCATTTTTCGGTGTTTTCGATAGAACGCGTTAATACCGGCCAAAGTCCGTCAATATGTTCGCGCAGTGATTGCCCCTCTGGCGGAACATATTTCTCGCCCTCTTTCGGCAGGGTGAAATTGACGTTAACGAAATGGCGTAGATCAAATCCGCTCTGGTGTTGCTGCATCCGATAATCAGCAAGGATCATCAGCGGATCGCTGTTCGGCACGGCATCGGCAAAGGTTTTTTGGTCCGGAAAAAGTTTGGCGTTTTGCACATCATTAAACAGCGGCCCTAATAAAATATCAGGCGGTTGTGGTGTTACCGATGTTTCTTCTGCCTGCACCGATAGCGCAGCGAAACACAAAAAGATGCAGGCTGGAATTAACGCCATTTTTTGCGGGCGAGAAGGTGCGGGGGATTTCATCAGTCATTCTCCTTTGGCGAAACCGAATAAAACGGTATTCAAGTATCAGAAAACCTTAGTTCAGGATCGCACTAGCTGCATGATCGAAATCACATTCTGCGAACTGACAGACATTTTAGAAAAGGGAATTAAAGGGATAAATAACGGCGAAATAGAGTGATAAAATAACATCTGTTTATTAGTCAGCCAGCGACGTTGGGTTTGCGATTAGCGAAGAAAAATCATCATAATTTGGTGAAAAATATAACAGGTAGTTAAAAACATCAGTGCAGAGTAAATTGCCGGATGACATCAGAATGATGCCATCCGAACGGTGGTTTAACCCTGACGGTTGAAACGTTGCGTTTTAACGTCCAGCGTTAGCGTTTCTTCTGGTTGTATCGCATACAGTTTCTCACCCTGCTGGCAAATCCAGCCAATTCCCAGTTCACGGGCGATTAGGGCACTGTGGGATAGCGGACTTCCGGCGCTAAGGCAGATACCTTTTACAACCGCTGGATCCAGTTGCAGTACTGTGGAGGGATAAATGTTCTCCGCCAGTAGAATAGTTGGCGAGTTAAACTGCGGGAGTTCTTCTTTCGTTTGGGTCAGGTGGACCAGGGTGCGATGCAGAAGATCGTCCACATCGATATATCGAGCCTGTAGATATTCATCATCCAGCTGTTGGTATTGCTGGCTAAGTTCTTTAAGAACTTGCTGCCAGGCATATTCCGCCGTGCAATGTTCATGCTGAAGGAGTTCGCTTGCCGCCGCCTGCAGTTCCGGATCATCTAACAGTGTATGGTGACCAGAAAAGATTGCGGCAATATCGTCAAGCCCGCTGGTTTCTGCTTTCGCTGTTAACGTCATCAGATCTAATAACGTGAAGTCAATGGCCTGGCGTAATCGTTCTTGTTCTTCTTCCACGGTCAGGGTTGATTTTGCCTGTACCGTACATAAAACAGGTTGATAATAAAAGGCTTTACCCGAAACAGGCGGAACGGGACGCAGAGTAGGTGGAGCAACTTCCTCCGTTTCACCAAAGTTATCTTCAGCCAGCTGACGGAAAGCGATCAGTGCCTCTTCAGCTTCTGGTCCTTTCGCAATCAGGCGCAGCGTATCGTTATAGCGAACTTGTAGTAACGCAATCTGGTTAATACTCTCCGGTGTAACGCATTTGCCGTTTTTCTCCAGCAACATATCGGCATTAAATGTCGATAAGGTATAAACCAGCCGGGAGGCCGGACGTACATGCAGGCCGTTACGGTTTTTTATGACCACCGACAGAGAACGGGCTTCTTCATCGTACGGAGGACATGTGTCAGAGATTTCAGTGTCGGAGGACGGTAAACCCAGTTGTTCACGTTTGGCTTCCAGCGCATGCATGGCGTCAAAGATCACTTTGTCGATATCCGCCCCCGAGGCCGCGCTGACCGTTGCTGCCAGTGTACCTTCGACCAACGGCGCAGCACACAAACGTACTTTTGCGGCGATCTCGGGAGCCAGCAATTCCAGCGCAGTTTCAGCACTCAATAATGCGCTACCCATATCCATCATGACCAGCACATGGTCGGCATCGGCAACAGATTCGATGGCCTCCATCACTTTGATGGCATCGGTACCAATGGGATTTTGTGGATCGTCAATTCCCGCGGCAATGGCGATTTTACAATTATCACTCATTAACATCTGACGGGCTAATTCACCGACACCTTCTCCCAGTCGGCTGCTATGTGAAACTATGACCAGGTTTACCATCACCAATTCCTTACTCTTTTGCGGCTAACGCCAACATTTGCATCATAAACATCACCGAGGTCGCGCCGGGATCCTGGTGACCAATACTGCGTTCACCGAGATAACTGGCGCGGCCTTTGCGGGCTTGCATCGTAATCGTACTTTGTGCAGCGGATTCGGCGATGCTACTGGCAGCGTCGAGCGCCGCCGGAACAGGGAGATTTTGCTCGCAGGACTGACGTAACGATTCCACCACCGGCACCCACACATCACACATGGTTTTATCGCCAGGTTCGGCTTTCCCGCGACTGATTACGCCGTCCGCGCCATCGCGGAACATCTGATAAAGCTCTTCCAGCGTCAGGCTTTGCCGTGCCTGGGTTGTCTGTGCGGCGCGGATAAAGAAGGTACCGAACAGCGGACCACTGGCACCTCCGACGCTGGAAAGTAGCGTCATGCCGGTATTCTTGAGAATGAAACCGATATCTTTATCTGCGATAGCAGGGAGTTTTTCCACCACTTTGCTAAAGCCTCGATTCATATTTAGCCCGTGGTCAGCGTCGCCAATCTCGCGATCCAGTCCAGTAAGATACTCGCTCTCGGTGCTGAAAATATCGCCACAACGAGTGAGCCAGTTAACAATTTGAGTTCTGCTCAGTGACATTGCTTTCTCCTTATTTACCCCAGTTAAGGGCCGGGGTGTGGACAGGGGCGTCCCAGAGTGCCAGCGTTTCGTCATCAACTTTCAGTAAGGTGATTGAGAAACCGGTCATATCCAGTGAGGTGCAGTACGCGCCAATTAAATTACGTTCGATAGTCAATCCCGCTTGCTGGCAACGTGTGGTCAGGCGGTTATAGACGCCGTACAGCTCAGAAAGCGGAGTTGCGCCAAGATTGTTAACCAGCGCAATCACCCGATCGCCAGACTGGAGCGGTTGTTTGGTTTGTGGTTCTTCCTGCCAGCTGCCTTGTTGATAATCCCAGAAACGCAAAGTGCGATGGTATGAGCCATTTTCCAGCAGGGTGTCGAACATTTCATCGACGGTTTGATCAAGGGAAGAGAAGGGGCGGCGGTCAATACCTGGCTCACCATGAATGCCGACGCCAAACTCCATCTCATTATCCGCCAGGGTAAAAGAAGGTTTGCCCGCGGCAGGAACGGTACAGGCACCGAGAGCGATACCTATTGAATGGCCTTGATTATTCAACTTACGCCCCAGTTCCGCACAGGCGTCCAGTGAGTCGCCACGCTCCGCCGCTGCACCTACGAGTTTTTCAATTAATACGGTGTTGGCAACGCCGCGCCGCCCTGCGGTATAAAGACTGTCTTTTACTGCAACGTCGTCATCAATGACCACAGTGGTCACTTTTACGCCGCTATCGTGCAGTAACTCGGTTGCTGTTTCGAAGTTAAGAATATCGCCGGTGTAATTTTTGATAATCAACAGTACACCTTCGCCGCCATCAATTTGCATGGCGCATTCAAAGATTTTATCGGGCGTCGGTGAGGTGAAAATTTCGCCCGGACAGGCCCCAGAAAGCATCCCCTGACCGATATAACCACAATGCATCGGCTCGTGTCCGCTGCCGCCACCCGACAGCAGGGCGACTTTTCCTGCAACGGGGGCATCAGCTCGGGTGACATACACCGGATCCTGATGCAGTGTCAGCGATGGATGCGCTTTCGCTAGTCCTGCCAGTTGTTCGTCCAGTACGTCTTGCACATCATTGATCAATTTTTTCATTATTTTGCTCCAGCAATTACGGTAGGGCATGGATGATGTTCAACGACACGGCGACCACTGACTGCCGATGAATCCATTGTGCATCAGGCAAGGGAAAAGAAAATTAGCTCAAATTATGTTTCATAGTGAAACATATGCTTTAATGAATGTTCCATATTGAAACTTTTACGTGTATTAATACTTAAAATTGCGAGCCGGAACACCTTTTGTCATAAGGGATGCGGGATATGAGTGGCGCTTTTAACAACGATGGTCGGGGCATATCTCCCTTAATTGCAACCTCCTGGGAGAGATGCAATAAGCTGATGAAACGGGAGACATGGAACGTACCACACCAGGCCCAGGGCGTGACATTTGCTTCTATTTATCGGCGTAAGAAAGCGATGCTGACGCTCGGGCAGGCTGCGCTGGAAGATGCCTGGGAATATATGGCACCGCGAGAGTGTGCGTTGCTTATCCTCGATGAAACCGCCTGCATTCTCAGCCGTAATGGCGATCCGCAAACCTTGCAGCAGCTAAGTGTACTGGGATTCAATGACGGCACGTATTGCGCCGAGGGAATTATTGGTACTTGTGCGCTATCGTTAGCGGCTATCTCTGGTCAGGCCGTGAAAACGATGGCCGATCAACATTTCAAACAGGCACTCTGGAACTGGGCCTTTTGCGCAACGCCGTTGTTTGACAGCAAGGGCCGATTGACGGGAACAATAGCGCTGGCGTGTCCGGTTGAGCAAACTACCGCAGCTGATTTGCCGTTGACGTTGGCAATCGCACGCGAGGTCGGAAATTTACTGCTGACGGACAGTTTGCTCGCTGAAACTAACCGTCATTTAAATCAACTTAATGCCCTGTTAGAAAGTATGGATGATGGCGTGATTAGCTGGGACGAGCAGGGTAATTTGCAATTTATCAACGCCCAGGCGGCGCGAGTCTTGCGCCTTGACGCGACGGCAAGTCAGGGAAGGGCAATCACTGAACTCTTAACGTTACCCGCCGTATTGCAACAAGCAATAAAACAGGCACATCCGCTCAAACACGTAGAAGCCACCTTTGAAAGTCAGCATCAGTTTATTGATGCGGTGATAACCCTTAAACCGATAATAGAAACGCAGGGAACCAGCTTTATTTTATTGCTCCATCCTGTGGAACAGATGCGGCAGTTAATGACCAGTCAATTAGGAAAAGTCAGCCATACCTTCGCTCATATGCCACAGGACGATCCGCAAACCCGCCGCTTGATTCATTTTGGTCGCCAGGCGGCACGCAGTAGCTTTCCTGTCCTGCTTTGTGGAGAAGAGGGCGTGGGCAAGGCACTGCTAAGTCAGGCAATTCATAATGAAAGCGAGCGTGCAGCGGGGCCTTATATCGCCGTCAATTGTGAGTTATATGGTGATGCGGCGCTGGCGGAAGAATTTATTGGTGGCGATCGCACGGATAGTGAAAATGGCCGTCTGAGTCGGCTGGAACTGGCGCACGGCGGCACGCTGTTTCTTGAAAAGATTGAATATCTGGCGGTGGAGTTACAGTCTGCCTTGCTTCAGGTTATCAAGCAGGGGGTTATCACGCGACTGGATGCGCGGCGTTTAATACCCATTGATGTCAAAGTGATTGCCACAACGACCGCGGACCTCGCAATGCTGGTGGAACAAAATCGTTTTAGTCGCCAGCTGTATTACGCGCTGCATGCATTTGAAATTACCATCCCGCCACTGCGTATGCGGCGTGGCAGCATTCCGGCGCTGGTGAATAACAAATTACGCAGCCTTGAAAAACGCTTCTCTACGCGGCTGAAAATTGATGACGATGCCCTCGCTCGCCTGGTTTCCTGTGCATGGCCTGGCAACGATTTTGAACTTTACAGCGTCATCGAGAATCTTGCTCTGAGTAGTGATAATGGGCGCATTCGCGTCAGTGATTTGCCGGAACATCTGTTTACCGAGCAGGCGACAGATGATGTCAGCGCCACCCGCCTTTCCACCAGTCTGTCATTTGCGGAAGTTGAAAAAGAGGCAATTATTAACGCAGCCCAGGTCACAGGCGGTCGCATTCAGGAAATGTCGGCTTTACTTGGGATCGGCCGCACTACGCTGTGGCGGAAAATGAAGCAACATGGCATTGATGCAGGGCAGTTTAAGCGCCGTGGATAGCGGGAGAGTATGTACTTTCCCGCTATGAATTGCTAATTAATAGCGACCATGACTGCCGTGATTTGGTCCACCATTTGAAGGTGGCATTGGCTTACCTGAGGGCGCAGGACCACGAGGGCCATCGCTGTGGCGGTGATGATGGTGGGGAACACAAGCACTCAACAGGCTTGCAAAGACAATTGCTAACAGGCTGAAGGTAAATGTTTTTTTCATGACAAACTCTTGAACGGTTAATGCACTGTGATTGTTATCACATAAAAGCTGCATTGTTAATATTGTCAGGAGTCTGATTATGAGTTTTGGTAACTCAGAATTGAAAGAAGACGCGTAGCAGGCGTAAAAAAGCCATTACGTGCAACTCACATAATGGCTCGTTATTAACCGCCAGGATATTACGCGGAATTAGACGTTGAACAGGAAGTTCATCACATCGCCATCTTTAACGATGTAGTCTTTACCTTCTGCACGCATTTTGCCTGCTTCCTTCGCGCCTTGTTCACCTTTGTAAGTGATGAAATCTTCAAACGAGATGGTTTGTGCACGGATAAAGCCTTTTTCAAAATCAGTATGGATTTTGCCCGCTGCCTGCGGCGCGGTTGCACCAACCGGAATGGTCCATGCACGCACTTCTTTCACCCCAGCGGTGAAGTAAGTTTGCAGGTTCAGCAGCTTATAACCGGCACGGATCACACGGTTCAGGCCCGGCTCTTCCAGCCCAAGCTCCTGCATAAACTCGTCACGCTCTTCGTCGTCCAGTTCGGCAATGTCTGCTTCAACAGCAGCACAAACCGGAACTACAACAGAACCTTCTTTCGCTGCGATTTCACGCACCTGGTCAAGATACGGGTTGTTTTCAAAACCGTCTTCGTTGACGTTGGCGATGTACATTGTTGGTTTTAGCGTCAGGAAGCTCAGGTAACGAACAGCCGCTTTCTCTTCAGCGCTTAAATCCAGCGCACGCAGCATACCTGCGTTTTCCAGCTGGGGCAGGCATTTTTCCAGTACCGCCAGCTCGGCTTTCGCGTCATTATCGCCACCTTTGGCTTTCTTCTGTACGCGATGAATCGCACGTTCACAGGTGTCGAGATCCGCCAGCGCCAGTTCGGTGTTGATAACTTCAATATCATCCGCCGGGTTAACTTTGCCGGAAACGTGAATGATGTTGTCATTTTCAAAGCAGCGAACAACGTGACCGATCGCTTCGGTTTCACGGATGTTGGTCAGGAACTGGTTACCCAGACCTTCGCCTTTCGATGCGCCTTTTACCAGACCGGCGATATCGACAAATTCCATGGTCGTGGGAAGTGTACGCTGCGGTTTTACGATTTCAGCCAGTTGATCCAGGCGAGGGTCAGGCATTGGTACGACGCCAGTGTTCGGCTCGATGGTGCAGAATGGAAAGTTGGCCGCTTCAATACCGGCTTTGGTCAGCGCGTTGAACAGGGTAGATTTCCCGACGTTGGGCAAACCGACGATACCGCATTTGAATCCCATGATTTAAATCACCTTAATATCTTAATAATCAACCTGTTATTGCTAACAGATTGCAGAAATGGAAATAACTTTGCCTATTATACACGGCACTCGGCAAAAATGCCGCAGACAACGACTTATTGCGCTTTAAAGGCGTGCAATCGGTTCGTTGCTTTGGTCAAGCCATCTGTAAACCACATTTCAGTACAACGCGCCGCTTCGTCGATGGCTTCATCAATTAACTTCTGTTCACTAACAGGCGGTTTGCCTAACACAAAACCGACAACTTTATCTTTATCGCCCGGATGACCGATTCCGATGCGTAAACGGTGAAAGTTAGGGTTATTACCCAATTTACTGATGATGTCTTTCAGTCCATTGTGACCACCATGACCGCCACCCAACTTAAATTTGGCGACGCCAGGAGGCAGATCCAGTTCGTCGTGGGCCACCAGAATTTCGTCCGGATTAATGCGGAAAAAACTGGCCATCGCCGCAACGGCTTTGCCGCTGAGATTCATAAATGTAGTCGGGACTAACAGGCGGACATCTTCGCCTCCAAGGGTGACTCGCGAAGTATAACCAAAGAATTTAGCCTCTTCGCGCAGCGGAGCGCGCAATCGCTCTGCCAGTAAGTCAACGAACCAGGCACCAGCATTATGTCGCGTTGCGGCGTATTCAGCACCGGGGTTCGCCAGGCCGACAATCAATTTAATCGTCACGTTTTTTTGTCCTGAGTGTGTACATAACTGGCGCGTAGTTTACTGGTTGCGGCCCCGCTTGACAAAAAACTGCGTATCAAATGTAGATAATGCAATTATTGCCTGAGTGGACTATTAGAAAGTCAAGGTGTTCAGGCGTTTATTTGTAAAGTTTTGTTGAAGTAAGGGTTGTAATTGTGATCACACCCGCACATAACCCACAGGGTGTTGTCTATACTTTACGCATAAGGAAGAGGGGTATTCCCTGTTACAACCCAGAAAGTTCCGGAGGTGACATATGAAACGCAAAAACGCTTCGTTACTCGGTAACGTGCTCATGGGGTTGGGTCTGGTGGTAATGGTGGTCGGCGTGGGGTATTCAATCCTCAACCAGTTACCACAGTTTAATATGCCCCAGTATTTCGCACATGGTGCTGTGCTAAGTATTTTCGTCGGTGCGATTCTCTGGCTGGCAGGTGCCCGTGTTGGCGGGCATGAACAGGTGTGCGACCGTTACTGGTGGGTTCGCCACTATGACAAACGTTGCCGCCGTAGCGATAATCGCCGTCATAGCTAACAAATAATGCAGTTTGCTGACCAGTCAGTTTGCGCTGACTGGTCAATCTCGTACTTATAAATCCGCCATCGCCGCGCGACGATTCGGGAAGAATGCGAGGCGTCCCGGGATCGGTTGAATGCCTGCGCGAGCCATAGTGCGCAGTGGCTGGAATTCCAGGTTGCACACGCGCAGTTCACATCCTTCGGGCAGACGCTTCACAAAACGCTGGAACGCATCAAGACCACCAGCATCAAGTACCGGAACGGCATCCCACTTCAGAATCACAATCCGTTTGCCTTCAAGACGTGACTCCAGGTCCGTGAATAAGCCTTCAGCGGCAGCAAAAAACAGCGGGCCAATAACGCGCAGAACCAGGACATCGTCTGGAACGTCTACGACTACCGGTGCCAGGCGAGTCATACGTGCGATACGACGCATAAACAGCAGCGATGCCAGCACGATCCCCACGCTGATGGCAATAACCATATCGAACAGCACGGTCAGCGACATGCACAGCAGCATGACGATGATGTCATCTTTCGGTGCATGACGCAGCAAGTCGACCACTTTGTGCGCTTCACTCATGTTCCACGCCACCATCAACAGCAGGGCTGCCATGGCGGAAAGCGGCAGCCAGGAGAGCAGCGGTGCCAGTACCAGCAGGGCAAGAATAACCAGAATAGAGTGGATCACCGCCGAGATAGGGGAAGTTGCCCCGGCACGGACGTTAGCGGCAGAACGCGCGATGGCAGCTGTAGCGGTAATACCACCAAAGAACGGAGCGATAATATTCCCCAGTCCCTGTCCAACCAGTTCGCTGTTCGCCTTGTGTTTCGTCCCGGTCATACCATCCAGCACCACGGCGCAGAGCAGAGATTCGATTGCGCCGAGCATTGCCATTGAGAATGCCGCAGGCAGCAGGGTGCGAATAGAATCCCAGGTTAGCGTGAATTCTGAATTAGGCAGATCCCACGGCAGCACCAGTTGCGGCAGCAGTTGCGGAATACCGTTACCCTGAGAACCATCGGCCAGGACGTAGTGGAATTGCGAACCGATGGTAGCAACATGTCCGCCGAGCAGGTTAACAATCCCCATCACCGCGCAACCAGCCAGCAAGGCCGGAAGGTGGCCGGGTAAACGTATGCCCAGACGCGGCCAGAAAACCAGAATGCCAAGCGTCACAATGCCAATGGCTGCATCACCCACATTAATGGTCGGCAGCGCCATAAATAATGCGCCGACTTTTTGTAGATAATGTTCCGGGACATGGGCCATTTGCAGACCGAGAAAATCTTTAATCTGCATGGTACCGATGGTGATCCCGATACCCGAGGTGAAACCTAAGGTGACGGAAACCGGAATATACTCAATCAGGCGACCAAAGCGTGCCAGCCCCATCAGAATCAAAAAGATTCCCGACAGCAAGGTCGCAACCAGCAGTCCTGCCAGTCCAAACTGTTGCGAAACGGGATAGAGAATTACCACAAATGCCGCAGTCGGACCGGAAACGCTAAAGCGTGACCCCCCCGTCAGAGCAATGACAATCCCCGCAACAGCTGCGGTATATAAACCGTACTGGGGGGCCACACCACTACCAATAGCCAACGCCATCGCCAGCGGGATAGCAATAATCCCGACGGTTATCCCGGCAATCAGGTCACGGGTAAACCGTGCGGCAGTATATTTTTCTTTCCAGCAAGCGTCGATCAGAGCGCGGAAAGGCATCACATGTGAGGAAAATATTTTGTTCACAATAATGTTTCATCCGTGAGCGCATCATCTGTCAACTAAATGGCAGGTGAAGGAGGCATAGGTCATACAAATGGATATTACAGACAAAAAAACCCGCCGCAGCGGGTCTTTGAGCCGGGTTCGATTAGTGTTCGAACATGGCAGAGATCGATTCTTCGTTGCTGATACGACGAATCGCTTCGGCCAGCATACCTGACAGGGTCAGAGTACGCACGTTCGGCAGTGATTTGATTTCATCGCTCAGCGGAATGGTATCGCAGACAACGACTTCATCAATTACAGAGTTACGCAGGTTGTTCGCCGCGTTGCCAGAGAAGATCGGGTGAGTCGCGTACGCAAATACACGTTTAGCACCACGTTCTTTCAGAGCTTCAGCAGCTTTACACAGCGTACCGCCAGTGTCGATCATATCATCGACCAGTACGCAGTCACGACCTGCAACGTCACCGATGATATGCATCACCTGGGAAACGTTCGCACGCGGACGACGTTTGTCGATGATTGCCATATCGGTATCGTTCAGCAGCTTAGCGATAGCGCGGGCACGCACAACGCCGCCGATGTCCGGAGAAACCACAATTGGGTTATCCAGATTCAGCTGCAGCATGTCTTCCAGCAGGATCGGGCTACCAAATACGTTATCAACCGGAACGTCGAAGAAACCCTGAATCTGTTCAGCGTGCAGATCCACTGTCAGCACACGGTCAACACCGACGCTGGAGAGGAAGTCTGCAACCACTTTCGCAGTGATTGGTACACGAGCGGAACGGACGCGACGGTCCTGGCGCGCATAGCCAAAGTAGGGGATAACAGCGGTGATACGACCTGCGGAAGCACGACGCAGGGCATCAACCATAACGACTAATTCCATCAGGTTGTCGTTAGTAGGGGCACAAGTGGACTGGATGATGAAAATATCACCACCGCGTACATTTTCATTAATTTGTACACTGACTTCGCCGTCGCTAAAGCGACCTACAGCGGCGTCGCCGAGTGAAGTGTACAGGCGGTTGGCAATACGTTGTGCTAGTTCCGGGGTGGCGTTACCAGCAAAAAGCTTCATATCAGGCACGAGAAGAACCTCAGGCATGCGTCCATTGGTGGAAAGAATCTGCCGAAAACTGTGCGGGCCAGGCATGATTCTTTCCAGGCGGTGTATTAAAGAGCGCGATGCAACGTCTGGAACAAGGTGACGTTGTCACCGAAACTCAGCTTGCCCGGCTTAAAGCATGGCTCTGTGCAATGGGGAAAGATTAACGCCTTTCGCCACAAAGCCATTGAGCCATTCCGGGGCTTGCTCTAGCACCTGGCGGGCTTCAGACTCTGTATCAAATTCAGCAAAGACACAGGCCCCTGTCCCAGTCAGGCGCGACGGGGCGTATTCTAACAGCCAGGAAAGCACCGCATCAACCTCGCGAAAACGTTTTCTTGCGATAACCTCGCAATCATTGCTGAATTCACATTTTAGCAACGTTTCTATTGACCTTTTTGGCGTATTGCGCGGGAGTTCAGGATCTTTAAAAATCACCGGTGTTGGAATACTTACACCAGGGTGCGCCACCAGATACCACTTCTCTGGCGGATCCACCGGCATTAGTATTTCACCAACGCCTTCGGCAAACGCGGCATGACCACGAACAAAGACAGGAACATCTGCGCCCAGCGTCAGCCCCATTTCCGCCAGTTCATCCATGCTTAGTCCGCATTGCCAGAGATGATTTAACGCCACCAGAACCGTCGCGGCATTGGATGAACCACCGCCGAGACCGCCGCCCATCGGCAAACGCTTGTCAATGCTGATATTCGCACCGCTTCCCATCGAAAGACGCCCGCTGTCTGCCGCAGTTTTCATCAACAACCGCGCTGCGCGAACGATCAGGTTATCTTCATGTTCCACGCCTTCAACGGGCGTTAACAGACGAATATCCCCATCGTCACGAAGCTCAATGCTGATGATGTCGCCGTAATCAAGAAACTGAAACAGCGTTTGCAGCGTGTGGTAACCATCCGCACGCTGACCGGTAATGTATAAAAACAGATTAAGTTTTGCCGGAGAGGGCCACTGTGTCCGCATTATTTCACTATCCAGTTATCCATTTTTAACTTGATGCGTTGACCACCGTCGGTGAGTTCCATATTGGCTGGCATCGCAGGTTGAGTTTTTGTGTCATAACCACCGTAAACAACTTTCCAGTTTTTGCCATTCTGGCTGTAGGTGATTTCGCTCAGGCGGTACTGGTCGTCAAGTTTGTAGTCAGTCGCATCACCCGGTAAACCTAAAATCCACTGGCGCAAGCTGTTGAGCGGAATTGGCATTCCGGTCAATTTGCCAATCATCTCTTCGGCGTCATCGGAGGTATAACGCTGACCTTTATTGTCGACTAACTGCACGTTACCCGGTTGAGCATTCAGCTCCAGTTCCGTGCTGCCCAATGGGTTAGTCAGCAGCAGACGGTAGCGATCCTGGCCAGTTTGTTGCCAGAAGAAACGGGCGTACACTTTTTGTTGGTCAGAAATATAAGCGAACGCGCCGCGAGTTTGATACTGATTAAGATTGCGCACGTCTTGCTGATGCTGACGCCATTGTGGCGAATCCGGGCTTTTGCCAGGACCTTTGGGCGTGGTAACGGAACAGGCAGTGAGCACAAGAGCAGCCAGCGGTAGCAGGCGGATAAGACGAAAATCGGGCAGGGGCATAATAATGACAAGTCCTTGAGATACGTTGCAGTTATAACCCTTAATGCTAGCGTTACCGTTAGCCATCGTCTATGTTCACGTTGTCTTAATTGCCAGAATCTAACGGCTTTCGGCAATTACTCCAAAAGGGGGCGCTCTCTTTTATTGATCTTACGCATCCTGTATGATGCAAGCAGACTAACCCTATCAACGTTGGTATTATTTCCCGCAGACATGACCCTTTTAGCACTCGGTATCAACCATAAAACGGCACCTGTATCGCTGCGAGAACGTGTATCGTTTTCGCCGGATAAGCTCGATCAGGCGCTTGACAGTCTGCTCGCGCAGCCGATGGTGCAGGGCGGTGTGGTGCTGTCGACGTGTAACCGCACAGAACTTTATCTCAGCGTTGAAGAACGGGATGACCTGCAAGAGGCGCTCATTCGCTGGTTGTGTGATTACCATAATCTCAACGAAGACGATCTGCGTAATAGCCTCTACTGGCATCAGGATAACGATGCGGTCAGTCATTTAATGCGCGTTGCCAGTGGGCTTGATTCTCTCGTCCTTGGCGAGCCGCAGATCCTCGGTCAGGTTAAAAAAGCGTTTGCCGATTCGCAAAAAGGTCATATGAAGGCCAGCGAACTGGAACGCATGTTTCAGAAATCTTTCTCTGTGGCGAAACGCGTTCGCACTGAAACAGATATCGGTGCCAGTGCTGTGTCTGTCGCTTTTGCGGCTTGTACGCTGGCGCGGCAGATCTTTGAATCGCTCTCTACGGTGACGGTACTGCTGGTTGGCGCGGGCGAAACCATCGAGCTGGTGGCGCGTCATCTGCGCGAACACAAAGTACAGAAGATGATTATCGCCAATCGCACTCGCGAACGTGCCCAAATTCTGGCAGATGAGGTTGGCGCGGAAGTGATTGCCCTGAGCGATATCGACGAACGTCTGCGCGAAGCCGATATCATCATCAGTTCCACCGCCAGCCCGTTGCCGATTATCGGTAAAGGCATGGTAGAGCGCGCATTAAAAAGCCGTCGCAATCAACCAATGCTGCTGGTGGATATTGCCGTTCCGCGCGATGTTGAGCCGGAAGTTGGTAAACTGGCGAATGCTTATCTTTATAGCGTTGACGATCTGCAAAGCATTATTTCGCACAACCTGGCGCAACGGAAAGCTGCTGCTGTGGAGGCGGAAACTATCGTCGCCCAGGAGGCCAGTGAATTTATGGCATGGCTTCGAGCACAAAGCGCCAGCGAAACTATTCGCGATTATCGTAGCCAGGCAGAGCAGGTTCGTGATGAGTTAACTGCTAAAGCGTTAGCGGCCCTTGAACAGGGCGGCGATGCGCAAACCATTATGCAGGATCTGGCATGGAAACTGACTAACCGCCTGATCCATGCACCAACAAAATCACTTCAACAGGCCGCCCGTGACGGGGATAACGAACGCCTGAATATTCTGCGCGACAGCCTCGGGCTGGAGTAGCAGTACATCATTTTCTTTTTTTACAGGGTGCATTTACGCCTATGAAGCCTTCTATCGTTGCCAAACTGGAAGCCCTGCATGAACGCCATGAAGAAGTTCAGGCGCTGCTGGGTGATGCGCAAACCATCGCTGACCAGGAACGTTTTCGCGCATTATCTCGTGAATATGCGCAGTTAAGTGATGTTTCGCGCTGTTTTACCGACTGGCAACAGGTTCAGGAAGATATCGAAACCGCACAGATGATGCTCGACGATCCTGAAATGCGTGAGATGGCGCAGGATGAACTGCGCGAAGCTAAAGAAAAAAGCGAGCAACTGGAACAGCAATTACAGGTTCTGTTACTACCAAAAGATCCTGATGACGAACGTAACGCCTTCCTCGAAGTCCGTGCCGGAACCGGCGGCGACGAAGCGGCGCTGTTCGCTGGCGATCTGTTCCGTATGTACAGCCGTTACGCCGAAGCCCGCCGCTGGCGTGTAGAAATCATGAGCGCCAGCGAGGGTGAACATGGTGGTTATAAAGAGATCATCGCCAAAATTAGCGGTGATGGTGTATATGGTCGTTTGAAATTCGAATCTGGCGGTCATCGCGTGCAGCGTGTTCCTGCTACGGAATCGCAGGGTCGTATTCATACTTCTGCTTGTACCGTTGCGGTAATGCCAGAACTGCCTGATGCAGAACTGCCGGACATCAACCCAGCAGATTTACGCATTGATACTTTCCGCTCGTCAGGGGCGGGTGGTCAGCACGTTAACACCACCGATTCGGCAATTCGTATTACTCACTTGCCGACCGGGATTGTTGTTGAATGTCAGGACGAACGTTCACAACATAAAAACAAAGCTAAAGCACTTTCTGTACTCGGTGCTCGCATCCACGCTGCTGAAATGGCAAAACGGCAACAGGCCGAAGCGTCTACCCGTCGTAACCTGCTGGGGAGTGGCGATCGCAGCGACCGTAACCGTACTTACAACTTCCCGCAGGGGCGCGTTACCGATCACCGCATCAACCTGACGCTCTACCGCCTGGATGAAGTGATGGAAGGTAAGCTGGATATGCTGATTGAACCGATTATCCAGGAACATCAGGCCGACCAACTGGCGGCGTTGTCCGAGCAGGAATAATGGAATATCAACACTGGTTACGTGAAGCAATAAGCCAACTTCAGGCGAGCGAAAGCCCGCGGCGTGATGCTGAAATCCTGCTGGAGCATGTTACCGGCAGAGGGCGTACTTTTATTCTCGCCTTTGGTGAAACGCAGCTGACTGACGAACAATGTCAGCAACTTGATGCGCTACTGACGCGTCGTCGCGATGGTGAACCCATTGCTCATTTAACCGGGGTGCGAGAATTCTGGTCGTTGCCGTTATTTGTTTCGCCAGCGACCTTAATTCCGCGCCCGGATACGGAGTGTCTGGTGGAGCAGGCACTGGCGCGGTTGCCTGAACAACCTTGCCGTATTCTCGATCTCGGGACGGGTACCGGGGCGATTGCGCTGGCGCTGGCCAGCGAGCGTCCGGACTGCGAAATTACCGCTGTAGATCGTATGCCAGATGCTGTCTCTCTGGCGCAACGTAATGCCCAGCATCTGGCTATCAAAAATATCCACATTCTGCAAAGCGACTGGTTTAGCGCGCTAGCCGGGCAGCAGTTTGCGATGATTGTCAGCAATCCGCCGTATATTGACGAGCAGGACCCACATCTTCAACAAGGCGATGTCCGCTTTGAGCCGCTCACTGCGCTGGTTGCGGCAGACAGTGGAATGGCAGACATCGTGCATATCATCGAACAGTCGCGTAACGCGCTGGTATCCGGCGGCTTTCTGCTTCTGGAGCATGGCTGGCAGCAGGGTGAAGCGGTGCGACAGGCATTTATCTTCGCGGGGTATCATGACGTCGAAACCTGCCGTGACTATGGGGATAACGAGCGCGTAACGCTCGGCCGCTATTATCAATGACAAGTTTTTCTACGTTGCTTAGCGTTCATCTCATTAGTATCGCGCTTTCTGTTGGGCTATTGACCTTACGTTTCTGGCTACGTTATCAGAAGCATCCACAGGCATTTGCTCGCTGGACGCGCATTGTGCCGCCGGTTGTCGATACGCTGTTATTGTTAAGCGGCATTGCGTTGATGGCTAAAGCGCACATCCAGCCATTTTCCGGGCAGGCACAGTGGCTGACTGAAAAGCTGTTTGGAGTTATCATTTATATCGTTTTGGGTTTTATTGCACTCGATTATCGTCGTATGCACAGTCAGCAGGCGCGCATTATTGCCTTCCCGCTGGCGTTGGTGGTGCTGTACATCATCATTAAACTCGCCACCACAAAAGTACCGTTACTGGGGTAAGTCATGAGATCGTTAGCTGATTTCGAATTTAATAAAGCGCCATTGTGCGAAGGCATGATCCTGGCTTGCGAAGCAATCCGCCGCGATTTTCCCTCGCAAGATGTTTACGACGAACTGGAGCGTCTCGTTAGTCTGGCGAAGGAAGAAATTAGCCAGCTTCTGCCATTAGAAGAGCAGCTAGAAAAATTAATCGCGCTGTTTTACGGCGAATGGGGGTTTAAAGCCTCACGCGGCGTTTATCGTCTTTCCGATGCATTATGGCTGGACCAGGTGTTAAAGAATCGACAGGGCAGTGCGGTATCATTAGGTGCGGTTTTATTATGGGTCGCGAATCGTCTCGATTTGCCGCTGCTGCCGGTGATTTTCCCTACGCAGCTGATATTGCGCATTGAATGTCCGGATGGCGAAATTTGGCTGATTAATCCTTTTAACGGTGAATCGTTAAGCGAACATATGCTGGATGTGTGGTTAAAGGGAAATATCAGCCCGTCGGCGGAACTGTTTTATGAAGACCTTGATGAAGCTGATAACATTGAGGTAATCCGCAAATTGCTGGATACACTCAAAGCTTCGTTGATGGAAGAAAATCAGATGGAGCTGGCGTTACGCACCAGCGAAGCTTTATTACAATTCAACCCGGAAGATCCCTATGAAATTCGCGATCGCGGGTTGATTTATGCGCAACTGGATTGCGAACACGTTGCGTTGAACGATTTAAGTTATTTCGTTGAACAGTGTCCGGAAGACCCGATCAGCGAAATGATCCGTGCGCAAATAAATAACATCGCGCATAAACATATTGTGCTGCATTAATTAATCGACATTTTACTCAAGATTAAGGCGATCCTATGAAACAAAAAGTGGTTAGCATTGGCGACATCAACGTAGCAAATGACCTGCCGTTCGTACTGTTTGGCGGTATGAACGTGCTGGAATCTCGCGATCTGGCGATGCGCATTTGCGAGCACTACGTAACCGTGACCCAGAAACTGGGTATCCCTTACGTGTTCAAAGCCTCTTTTGACAAAGCCAACCGCTCCTCCATCCACTCTTATCGTGGACCGGGCCTGGAAGAAGGGATGAAAATCTTCCAGGAGTTGAAGCAGACTTTTGGCGTGAAAATTATCACCGACGTTCACGAACCAAGCCAGGCACAGCCCGTTGCTGATGTTGTAGATGTGATTCAGTTGCCGGCGTTTCTTGCTCGCCAGACTGACCTGGTTGAAGCCATGGCGAAAACCGGTGCGGTAATTAACGTCAAGAAACCGCAGTTTGTCAGCCCGGGACAGATGGGTAATATCGTTGATAAATTCAAAGAAGGCGGCAACGAAAAAGTGATTCTTTGCGATCGCGGTGCTAACTTCGGCTATGACAACCTGGTTGTTGATATGCTGGGCTTCAGCATCATGAAGAAAGTGTCTGGTAATTCGCCGGTGATTTTCGACGTTACCCACGCACTGCAATGTCGCGATCCATTTGGCGCAGCTTCCGGCGGTCGCCGTGCTCAGGTGGCTGAGCTGGCAAGAGCCGGTATGGCGGTAGGTCTGGCGGGGCTGTTTATTGAAGCGCATCCGGATCCGGAACATGCGAAATGTGATGGTCCATCCGCGCTGCCGCTGGCTAAACTGGAACCGTTCCTCAAGCAAATGAAAGCGATTGATGATCTGGTGAAAGGTTTCGAAGAACTGGATACCAGCAAGTAATCTTTTTGTTTGAAAAATAAAGTCTTAGCGTTCTGCGTTAAGACTTTTTTTATGGGTGCCGGATACAAAAAAGGCCGCAGGCTGTTACCCCTGCGGCCGGTTTCGGGCGCATATTGCCATCACGGCAGCCTGACGCCCGTTTTCACCTTACTTCCGGTTACGCCACCAGCCGACAATCGCTGCGGTAATAATTCCCGCCAGGATCGGTGCTGCCAGGTCGTGCCAGAAAATCATGGCAAACTGCGCGAGCGTCATATAGCCGCCTTGTTGTAATGACAACATTTTGCGGCTATTCTTGGATTGTTGATGGTTCAAGATTAGCCCCCGTTCTGTTGTCAGGTTTTACCTCTCAACGTGCGGGGGTTTTCTCTTTCCAGCAACCAATGCCACCAGGGATAAAGCCCCCGCAACATTGCGCCTCACCGGATAACGCCGGCTTGGTGTGGATACTACGTCGCAATTCATCTTCACTTCATCCCTGAAATGTTTGCATTGAAGAGTACATTCCGGCTTTTCAACAGCTGTTGCAGTGGTTTCGTGCAGGTTGTGGTACAGGCTCGCAATTCTGATTAACGACCTGTCCAGGTAGTATGAAGAAATACAATAAGCAGGAATTTATATTATCTCCCCCGATTTCCGTCATCGGAGGAGATATAACTGTCAGGCAAATATCGTCATCAAATAGGCGGCAAACAGTGCCAGATGCGCTGCGCCATTGAGCACGTTAGTTCGTCCGGTGGAGAAGGAGATATGGCACAGTACTAAAGAGGCCACCATCACCACCATTTCTGGCGCACCAAGTGCAAACTGCAATTCGTTACCCGTCATAAAGGCAATTAGCGTGACGACAGGTACGGTAAGCGAAATGGTTGCCAACACTGAACCAAAGAACAGATTCATCGCGCGCTGGACCTGGTTATTCAACACTGCTTTTAACGCACCTAAACCTTCCGGCGACAGAATCAACAGAGCCACCAGGAAGCCAGTAAAGGCGACAGGCGCATTCATGCTGTCGAGCAATGTCTCCAGCGGGCTGGCGTTCATTTTGGTGACTGCAATAACGGCAATCAGATGGACAATCAACCAGATGGCATGCCACAGGCTGCTATGGGCAGACGGTTTACCGTGGTGCGGGTCGTCATCATCACTGTCATCTTCGTGCTCGTAGACAAACAAACTTTGATGCGTTTTGGTCTGGATCAGCAAAAATACGCCATACATTGCCGCAGAAATTAATGCTACCAGTAACGCCTGACCTGTTGAAAAATTCGCCGCAGGCAGAGCCATTGGAAATACCAGTACGATTATCGCCAGGGGGAACAGCGCAATTAAATACTGCTTGATACCAAACAGATTCATATATTGGGTGGCAAACTTACGTCCGCCCAACAATAATGAAAAGCCAACCAGCCCACCTGTAACAATCATAATGATTGAATAGAGCGTATCACGCATTAGCGTTGGCGCGGCGTCGCCGGTTGCCATTAAAGCTGAAATCAAACTGACTTCAAGAATAACCACTGAAAGGCTAAGAATAAGCGAACCGTAAGGTTCTCCCAGGCGATGGGCTAATACGTCCGCATGACGGACAACACTAAAGGCGCTACTTAAAATACCAATAAGCGCAAGAAGATTGATGGCAATGACCACTGGTAGTGTCTGGCTGCTTCCCCACAGGAACAGCACTACCAGCGCCAGAACCGGGAAAATAAGCGAAGTCTCCTTGTGGCGGGTTTTTACCGCCTCTTGAGCATTTGACATTATGGTTATCCCTTTGCAGATGAATTTATCGAAAATGTAAAAAATAGGTAGGAAAAATAACAGAAATTGTCTGGATATCGGTAACATTTTACGAATTTTTACCCCGCTGTCGATTTTTTACTCATTTGGGCATAAAAATAAGTAATACGTTTAGACAATGTTTGTTTTAGCACTTCTTAAGAAGAGTCTGACATGAAAATTCTTATGTTTTGGCAAGAGTAGATATTGCTGACCACACTTAATGTTCAACTTTGTAAAAGGAGTCAACGATGCCGTATAAAACGAAAAGCGATCTGCCGGAAAGCGTAAAGCACGTGCTTCCGTCTCATGCCCAGGATATCTATAAAG
Organism: Escherichia sp. R1; assembly: GCF_003000935.1. Classification (NCBI taxonomy): domain Bacteria; kingdom Pseudomonadati; phylum Pseudomonadota; class Gammaproteobacteria; order Enterobacterales; family Enterobacteriaceae; genus Escherichia; species Escherichia sp. R1. Next base: position 43,679 of record NZ_PSRU01000018.1, on the reverse strand, counting down.
AAGCGTTCAACAGCGCATGGGATCAATATAAAGATAAAGAAGATCGGCGTGATGACGCCAGTCGCGAAGAAACAGCGCATAAAGTGGCCTGGGCTGCTGTGAAGCATGAATATGCCAAAGGGGATGATGATAAATGGCATAAAAAATCGTAAAACTAAAGCTATTCGTGCGGTGTTGCCTTGCAAGTGGTCCGTGGATTGCATATTGTCCCGTTAGTGGTTTCAAAATGAGCAGTAAAAATGTCCGGAAGACACCAAAAAGTTGTCGCAGGGAAGTATGCAGTGGCGGAGGTGTAAGGTGATAACGCGTGATTTCTTGATGAATGCCGATTGTAAAACGGCATTTGGTGCCATTGAAGAATCACTCTTATGGTCAGCAGAACAACGGGCGGCTTCGCTGGCGGCGACGCTGGCTTGTCGACCTGATGAGGGACCGGTGTGGATCTTCGGTTATGGATCGTTGATGTGGAATCCGGCACTGGAGTTTACCGAGTCGTGCACCGGTACACTGGTTGGATGGCATCGCGCGTTTTGCCTGCGCCTGACCGCCGGGCGCGGGACTGCGCACCAGCCGGGACGAATGCTTGCACTGAAAGAGGGCGGACGCACCACAGGCGTCGCCTATCGACTGCCAGAAGAGACGCTGGAGCAGGAACTAACCCTGCTGTGGAAGCGCGAGATGATTACCGGCTGTTATCTGCCAACCTGGTGTCAGCTTGATCTTGATGATGGACGCACAGTAAACGCCATTGTGTTTATTATGGACCCGCGACATCCAGAATATGAATCTGACACTCGCGCTCAGGTCATAGCGCCGTTGATTGCGGCGGCGAGCGGTCCGCTGGGAACCAATGCACAATACCTGTTTTCACTGGAACAGGAGCTTATCAAACTGGGAATGCAGGACGATGGGCTGAATGATTTGCTGGTATCGGTAAAAAAACTGCTGGCGGAGAATTATCCGGATGGTGTGTTACGGCCGGGATTCGCCTGAGTAAACTTCCCTCATAGTGGGGCGTCAGACGCCCCCTCAAACATTAAAATGTGAGCACTTTATCGGCTGACAGCGTCCATTGCGCCAGTTCAACAAGAGTACCGATTTCCACCCCATCAATCAGAGGAAGTGTACTAATCCCGCGCCCGTCGGTACAGGTTTTGCACAATTTCACCGGTACATTCTGAGCGGTAAGGATCTCCAGCATTTGCTGAATGTTGTAGCCTTCCCCTGGTTTTTGCCCGCGCAACCCGGCTGTGACCGCATCAGACATCAGGAACAGACGCAGATCCAGATTGTTCTCCTGCTCTCGTAACGCAATGGCCAGCCGCAAGCTGTTAAACAAGGATTCGCTCCCGTAAGGTGCGCCATTGGCAACGATCACGATTTTTTGCATTATTTACTCCTGTATTCAGGGAATTAGACACTCATCTTCTATCTTACTGCTTCTGCAGCGTCTGACCAATCGGTCACATTTTTAAGGATTTTCCTGAAAGCGCGAGAAAATACGACAAAAGGTGCCAGTAATCGTTATTCTTTAAGGCTATGGTTTTTCATTTTTACCGGAAGTTACCGACGTTTTGAGCCGTTTCGTTCCTCGCATTATTCCGTTTTATTTACTCTTGCTGGCGGCAGGCGGTACAGCTAACGCACAATCTACCTTCGAGCAAAAAGCGGCAAGTCCCTTTGATAATAGCAATGATGGTCTGCCGGATTTAGGCATGGCACCTGAAAATCATGATGGGGAAAAACACTTTGCTGAAATTGTGAAAGATTTCGGCGAAACCAGTATGAATGATAACGGGCTGGATACTGGCGAGCAGGCAAAAGCTTTCGCATTGGGAAAAGTCCGCGATGCGCTTAGTCAACAGGTTAATCAGCACGTAGAGTCCTGGCTATCACCGTGGGGAAATGCCAGTGTTGACGTCAAAGTGGATAACGAAGGACATTTCACCGGCAGTCGTGGAAGCTGGTTTGTGCCGTTACAAGATAATGATCGTTATCTCACCTGGAGCCAGCTTGGTCTTACTCAGCAGGATGATGGGCTGGTGAGCAATGTGGGCGTTGGGCAACGCTGGGCGCGCGGCAGCTGGCTGGTGGGTTATAACACTTTTTATGACAACTTGCTGGACGAAAATCTTCAGCGAGCGGGCTTTGGCGCTGAAGCGTGGGGCGAATATTTGCGACTATCGGCAAACTTTTATCAGCCGTTTGCTGCATGGCATGAACAGACAGCCACGCAGGAACAACGGATGGCGCGCGGGTACGACCTGACAGCCCGGATGCGCATGCCGTTCTATCAACTCCTCAATACCAGTGTCAGCGTAGAACAGTATTTTGGTGATCGTGTCGATTTGTTTAACTCTGGTACGGGTTATCACAATCCCGTCGCGTTGAGTCTGGGATTAAATTACACCCCTGTGCCCTTAGTCACTGTGACGGCCCAGCATAAACAGGGTGAAAGTGGCGAGAATCAAAATAACCTCGGGCTGAATCTTAACTACCGCTTTGGTGTACCGCTCAAAAAACAACTTTCTGCGGGCGAGGTTGCCGAAAGTCAGTCGTTACGTGGTAGTCGCTATGACAATCCGCAGCGAAATAATCTGCCGACTCTTGAGTACCGACAGCGAAAAACGTTAACGGTGTTTCTGGCGACACCTCCGTGGGATCTAAAACCTGGCGAAACAGTGCCGCTGAAATTACAAATCCGCAGTCGTTACGGTATTCGGCAACTGATTTGGCAGGGCGATACGCAGATATTAAGTTTGACGCCGGGCGCACAAGCCAACAGTGAGGAGGGCTGGACGCTGATCATGCCTGACTGGCAAAACGGGGAAGGCGCAAGCAATCACTGGCGATTGTCAGTGGTGGTGGAAGATAACCAGGGGCAGCGTGTCTCCTCCAATGAGATCACGCTAACGCTTGTCGAACCGTTCGACGCATTGTCAAACGACGAACTGCGCTGGGAACCGTAATCAGAAAATGCGCTCCTGATGCACCCATACCGCTGCTTCCACGCGAGACTTGAGCTTCATTTTCTTCAGCATGTGCTTGACGTGCACTTTTACTGTGCTTTCGGTGATGTCCAGGCGGCGGGCAATCATCTTGTTCGGCAAACCCTGGGCAATCAGCTTGAGAATATCGCGCTCGCGTGGGGTTAACTGGTTAACGTCGCGCTCAGTAGTGGCACGGTTTGCGCGCAAGCTGGCGGCCAGAACAGGCGTTAATGCTTCGCTTAATACCATTTCGCCAGCAGCTGCCTGATGTAACGCTTTCAGCAGATCTTCCGGTTCCATATCTTTTAACAGATAGCCATCCGCGCCGCGTTTCAGTGCGGTGACCACATCTTCTTCATGGTTAGAGACGCTGAATACCACAATGCGACCGGAGAGGGACTTTTCGCGCAGTTTATCCAGCGTTTCCAGACCGTTCATGCCGGGCATATTGAGATCTAACAGGATCAGATCGGGATCAAGAGATTCCGCCAGTTCAATACCCTGTTCGCCATTACTCGCTTCGCCAACCACAGTGATATCTGGTGCCATACTGATAAGCTGTTTTACGCCAGTTCGCAACATCGGGTGATCGTCGATCAGCAGGATAGTAGCCGGTTCCTGATTACTCATGGGTATCTCCTTGGACGTCTGTGAAAGTTTTTTCGGGAATAAAGGTGACCACCACTTCGGTGCCACCTGATTCACGACGGCGGACGCGGCAATCGCCTCGTAAACTTTGCGCACGGTCGCGCATTATTATCATGCCGTAGTGATTGCTGCGGATGGCATTTTCAGGCACGCCGCAGCCGTTATCCTGGACGGTCAGTTTGACCTGATTATCGTTTTGCGCCACCGTCACCACGACCTCACTCGCTTGCGAATGTTTGAGGGCGTTACTTAATGCCTCACGGGCAATTTGCAACAAGTGGATTGCCTGATGCGAAGGCACCAGACGAGGCGGCAATTGATAATCCAGCTTCACCGGGAAGCCAAATTTGGCGCTGTACTCTTCGCAACTCGCCTCCAGCGCCGGACGTAATCCAGGCTCGGTGAGCTGCAAACGGAATGTGGTGAGCAATTCACGCAACTGCACCCAGGATGCATTCAGTTCGTTACGGATCTGACTTAACAGTTCGCGGCTGCTTTCTGGCAGCGCATCGCCCTGCATCTGTAAGCAACTCACCTGCATCTTCATGCAAGAGAGAGATTGGGCAATAGAATCATGCAGTTCGCGCGCAATGGTGGCACGCTCTTCCATCACGATCAACTGTTGCTGACGTTCCTGATGGCGATCCAGCGCCAGCGTGGCGGTGAGTTGTTCAACCAGGGTATCCACCAGTTGTTGTTGATCATGGCTAAGATGACGCCCCTGCGGCAGGGTCGCCAGCAAAATACCGTACTGCGTATGAGTGTCAGCCAGCCGCCACTTCAGGGTTGTGCCGCGATCGCCAACGGGTAATACGCCGCGCGGGCAGAGCTGGCAGCCTTTATCATCACAAGTCATATCTGACTGGCAGGTAAACTCCTGATGATTCTCTTCATCATCAGTGTCATACACCCGCAGTTCGATATCACGTAGCAGGGTTAAATTCTGTAAGTCGTTGAGTACAGGTGACAGGCGTTCACACAGCGGGGCGCGGGAATGCAAACGGCGGTTAGCCTGCCATAAAAAAGAGAGGATCTGATTTTTATGCTCCAGCCCGGCGGTTTTCTCCTGAACCCGCTGCTCAAGTACGGCATAACTTTCCGCCAGTTCTGCAGACATATTGTTCAACGCAGTTCCAAGCATCGCCATTTCGTTGCGCCCGCTGATGTTTGCGCATTGGGTAAAATCGCGATGGCTGACGGCACTCGCCATTGCCAGCAGTTGCCGCCACGGTTGTAGCAATCTCGCCCGCAACCAGATAATAGTGAATACCAGTAAAAGTGCCATAAATACCGCCATTACCCGATGGACCAGCACCACTGTCTCAATGCGCATTTCCGTGGTGCGATCAAAACCAGATACCAGCTGATCAAGCCCGGCAACAAACTGGCTGACATCCGCTGACACCGTTTCGCGGTTTTGTGCACGTATCAGTGCAGGGATCAGTTCATTACGCCAGTAATCTTGTAAACCCTGTAATTGCGCCAGTTGCCCGTCTCGTTCTGCTGCTCGAGTCAACTCGGCGCTAAATGCTGTTTGTTCCATCTCTTTAATTAAGGGCTTGTCTTTCTCGCTTAATGGCACTGCTGCCAACAGACGGTAACTTTGCATGCGCAGCGATCCCGCTTTGTTGATCGCATGGGCGCTGCCCTGAACGCCTTGCACCAGCCAGCCAGAAACCGCCATCCCTGCCAGTCCAATAGCAGTAGAAAGCAACACAATAAGCGCAACCTGATTAACCAGGGTGAGCGGAGAGAGACAACGTTTAAGCATGTAAACCTCTTCCTTCAGGCTTTAAATGAGCAATAACCTTAATGAATGTGATGATACATTCTGGAATGGCAGTATTCTCGGCTATTGGCTGAAGTATACCCATACCCGGAAAGAGTTACTCCTTATTTGCCGTGTGGTTAGTCGCTTTACATCGGTAAGGGTAGGGATTTTACAGCACCGTGAAAAATCTCATAATTTTTATGAAATCACTGTACTCACTATGGATAATGATAAATATCAATGATAGATAAAGTTATCTTATCGTTTGATTTACATCAAATTGCCTTTAGCTACAGACACTAAGGTGGCAGACATCGAAACGAGTATCAGAGGTGTCTATGAGTCACTCATCCGCCCCCGAAAGGGCTACTGGAGCTGTCATTACAGATTGGCGACCGGAAGATCCTGCGTTCTGGCAACAACGCGGTCAACGTATTGCCAGCCGCAACCTGTGGATTTCCGTTCCCTGTCTGCTGCTGGCGTTTTGCGTATGGATGTTGTTCAGCGCTGTTGCGGTGAACTTACCGAAAGTCGGTTTTAATTTTACGACCGATCAGCTATTTATGTTGACTGCGCTGCCTTCGGTTTCTGGCGCGTTATTACGTGTTCCATACTCCTTTATGGTTCCTATCTTTGGTGGTCGTCGCTGGACGGCGTTCAGCACCGGTATTCTGATTATTCCTTGCGTCTGGCTGGGTTTTGCCGTGCAGGATACCTCCACGCCTTATAGCGTCTTCATCATCATTTCTCTGCTGTGCGGCTTTGCTGGCGCGAACTTCGCATCCAGTATGGCAAACATCAGCTTCTTCTTTCCGAAACAGAAGCAGGGTGGCGCGCTGGGTCTGAATGGTGGTCTGGGCAACATGGGCGTCAGCGTCATGCAGTTGGTTGCTCCGCTGGTGGTATCACTGTCGATTTTCGCAGTATTTGGTAGCCAGGGCGTCAAACAGCCGGATGGGACTGAGCTGTATCTGGCGAATGCGTCCTGGATATGGGTGCCGTTCCTTGCCATCTTCACCATTGCGGCGTGGTTTGGCATGAACGATCTTGCTACCTCGAAAGCCTCCATCAAGGAGCAGTTGCCGGTACTCAAACGGGGTCATCTGTGGATTATGAGCCTGCTGTATCTGGCAACCTTCGGCTCCTTCATCGGCTTCTCCGCGGGCTTTGCGATGCTGTCAAAAACGCAGTTCCCGGATGTTCAGATTCTGCAATACGCTTTCTTCGGGCCGTTTATTGGTGCGCTGGCGCGTTCTGCAGGTGGTGCATTATCTGACCGTCTGGGCGGAACTCGTGTCACGCTGGTGAACTTTATCCTGATGGCGATTTTCAGCGGCCTGCTGTTCCTGACCTTACCGACTGACGGACAGGGCGGAAGCTTCATGGCGTTCTTCGCAGTCTTCCTGGCGCTGTTCCTGACAGCTGGGCTGGGTAGTGGTTCCACTTTCCAGATGATTTCCGTGATCTTCCGTAAACTGACAATGGATCGCGTGAAAGCAGAAGGGGGTTCTGACGAACGTGCGATGCGTGAAGCGGCAACCGACACGGCGGCGGCGCTGGGTTTCATCTCTGCGATTGGCGCGATTGGTGGCTTCTTTATCCCGAAAGCGTTTGGTAGCTCGCTGGCATTAACGGGTTCGCCAGTCGGCGCAATGAAAGTATTTTTGATTTTCTATATCGCCTGCGTGGTGATTACCTGGGCGGTATATGGTCGGCATTCTAAAAAATAAATCGTAATATTTGATTATCCTTTGCGCGGCATGATGTCGCGCTTTTTTTATGCGTCATTTAGTTACAACATACTAATGTTGTATGGCTTATTTCGCTGGATTTCATTAAGAGTCATTAATATGTTACCCATGGGGAATACTCCTTAATACCCATCTGCATAAAAATCTTAATGGTTTAAATAACCACAGGTGTAAAACGTCTTAATTTACAGTCTGTTATGCTATAAATGTTAATTATCCTAAAGGGGTATTCCAGGAATTTACTTTATTTTTCATCCCCATCACTCTTGATCGTTATCAATTCCCACGCTGTTTCAGAGCGTTACCTTGCCCTTAAACATTAGCAATGTCGATTTATCAGAGGGCCGACAGGCTCCCACAGGAGAAAACCGATGAGTAAATTCCTGGACCGGTTTCGCTACTTCAAACAGAAGGGTGAAACCTTTGCCGATGGGCATGGCCAGCTTCTCAATACCAACCGTGACTGGGAGGATGGATATCGCCAGCGTTGGCAGCATGACAAAATCGTCCGCTCTACCCACGGGGTAAACTGCACCGGCTCCTGCAGCTGGAAAATCTACGTCAAAAACGGTCTGGTCACCTGGGAAACCCAGCAGACTGACTATCCGCGAACTCGCCCGGACCTGCCAAACCATGAACCTCGCGGCTGCCCGCGCGGTGCCAGCTACTCCTGGTATCTTTACAGCGCTAACCGCCTGAAATACCCGATGATGCGCAAACGCCTGATGAAAATGTGGCGTGAAGCGAAGGCGCTGCATAGCGATCCGGTTGAGGCATGGGCTTCTATCATTGAAGACGCCGATAAAGCGAAAAGCTTTAAGCAGGCGCGTGGACGCGGTGGTTTTGTTCGTTCTTCCTGGCAGGAAGTGAACGAACTGATCGCCGCATCTAACGTTTACACCATCAAAAATTACGGTCCGGACCGTGTCGCTGGCTTCTCGCCAATTCCGGCAATGTCGATGGTTTCTTACGCATCGGGTGCGCGCTATCTCTCGCTGATTGGCGGTACTTGCTTAAGCTTCTACGACTGGTACTGCGACCTGCCTCCTGCGTCTCCGCAAACCTGGGGTGAGCAAACTGACGTACCGGAATCTGCTGACTGGTACAACTCCAGCTACATCATCGCCTGGGGTTCAAACGTGCCGCAGACGCGTACCCCGGATGCTCACTTCTTTACTGAAGTGCGTTACAAAGGAACCAAAACTGTTGCCGTCACACCAGACTACGCTGAAATCGCCAAACTGTGCGATCTGTGGCTGGCACCGAAACAGGGCACCGATGCGGCAATGGCGCTGGCAATGGGTCACGTAATGCTGCGTGAATTCCACCTCGACAACCCAAGCCAGTATTTCACCGACTATGTGCGCCGCTACACCGACATGCCGATGCTGGTGATGCTGGAAGAGCGCGACGGTTACTACGCTGCGGGTCGTATGCTGCGCGCTGCTGATCTGGTGGATGCACTGGGCCAGGAAAACAATCCGGAATGGAAAACTGTCGCCTTTAATACCAATGGTGAAATGGTTGCGCCGAACGGTTCTATTGGCTTCCGCTGGGGCGAGAAGGGCAAATGGAATCTTGAGCAGCGCGACGGCAAAACTGGCGAAGAAACCGAGCTGCAACTGAGCCTGCTGGGTAGCCAGGATGAGATCGCTGAGGTGGGCTTCCCGTACTTTGGTGGCGATGGCACGGAACACTTCAACAAAGTGGAACTGGAAAACGTGCTGCTGCATAAGCTGCCGGTGAAACGCCTGCAACTGGCTGATGGCAGCACCGCCCTGGTGACCACCGTTTATGATCTGACGCTGGCAAACTACGGTCTGGAACGTGGCCTGAACGACGTTAACTGTGCAACCAGCTATGACGATGTGAAAGCTTACACCCCTGCCTGGGCAGAGCAGATTACCGGCGTTTCTCGCAGCCAGATTATTCGCATCGCCCGTGAATTTGCCGATAACGCTGATAAAACGCACGGTCGTTCGATGATTATCGTCGGCGCTGGGCTGAACCACTGGTATCACCTGGACATGAACTATCGTGGTCTGATCAATATGCTGATTTTCTGCGGCTGTGTCGGTCAGAGCGGCGGTGGCTGGGCGCACTATGTAGGTCAGGAAAAACTGCGTCCGCAAACCGGCTGGCAGCCGCTGGCGTTTGCCCTCGACTGGCAGCGTCCGGCGCGTCACATGAACAGTACCTCTTATTTCTATAACCACTCCAGCCAGTGGCGTTATGAAACCGTGACTGCGGAAGAACTGCTGTCGCCGATGGCGGATAAATCTCGCTATACCGGACACTTGATCGACTTTAACGTCCGTGCAGAACGCATGGGCTGGCTGCCGTCTGCGCCGCAGTTAGGCACTAACCCGCTGACAATCGCTCGCGAAGCAGAAAAAGCCGGGATGAATCCGGTGGACTATACGGTGAAATCCCTGAAAGAGGGTTCTATCCGTTTCGCTGCGGAACAGCCGGAAAACGGTAAAAACCACCCGCGTAATCTGTTCATCTGGCGTTCTAACCTGCTCGGTTCTTCCGGTAAAGGTCATGAGTTTATGCTCAAGTACCTGCTGGGGACGGAGCACGGTATCCAGGGCAAAGACCTGGGGCAGCAGGGCGGCGTGAAGCCGGAAGAAGTGGACTGGCAGGACAACGGTCTGGAAGGCAAGCTGGATCTGGTGGTGACGCTGGACTTCCGTCTGTCGAGCACCTGTCTCTATTCCGACATCATTTTGCCGACGGCGACTTGGTACGAAAAAGACGACATGAATACTTCGGATATGCATCCGTTTATTCACCCGCTGTCTGCGGCGGTCGATCCGGCCTGGGAAGCGAAAAGCGACTGGGAAATCTACAAAGCCATCGCCAGGAAATTCTCCGAAGTGTGCGTTGGTCATCTGGGTAAAGAAACTGACATCGTCACGCTGCCTATCCAGCACGACTCTGCCGCTGAACTGGCGCAGCCGCTGGATGTGAAAGACTGGAAAAAAGGCGAATGCGACCTGATCCCAGGTAAAACTGCACCGCACATTATGGTCGTAGAGCGCGATTATCCGGCAACTTACGAACGCTTTACCTCTATCGGCCCGCTGATGGAGAAAATCGGTAACGGCGGTAAAGGGATTGCCTGGAACACCCAGAGCGAGATGGATCTGCTGCGTAAGCTCAACTACACCAAAGCGGAAGGTCCGGCGAAAGGCCAGCCGATGCTGAACACCGCAATTGATGCGGCAGAGATGATCCTGACACTGGCACCGGAAACCAATGGTCAGGTAGCTGTAAAAGCCTGGGCTGCCCTGAGCGAATTTACCGGTCGTGACCATACGCATCTGGCGCTGAATAAAGAAGACGAGAAGATTCGCTTCCGCGATATTCAGGCACAGCCGCGCAAAATCATCTCCAGCCCGACATGGTCTGGCCTTGAAGATGAACACGTTTCTTACAACGCCGGTTACACCAACGTTCACGAGCTGATCCCGTGGCGTACGCTCTCTGGCCGTCAGCAGCTGTATCAGGATCACCAATGGATGCGTGATTTCGGTGAAAGCCTGCTGGTTTATCGTCCGCCGATCGACACCCGTTCGGTGAAAGAAGTGATGGGCCAGAAATCCAATGGCAACCCGGAAAAAGCGCTCAACTTCCTGACGCCACACCAGAAGTGGGGTATCCACTCCACCTACAGCGACAACCTGCTGATGCTGACTTTAGGTCGCGGTGGTCCGGTGGTCTGGCTGAGTGAAGCCGATGCCAAAGAGCTGGGTATCGCCGATAACGACTGGATTGAAGTCTTCAACAGCAACGGTGCACTGACTGCCCGTGCGGTTGTCAGCCAGCGTGTTCCGGCAGGGATGACCATGATGTACCACGCGCAGGAACGTATCGTTAACCTGCCTGGTTCGGAAATTACCCAACAGCGTGGTGGTATCCATAACTCGGTCACCCGTATCACGCCGAAACCGACGCATATGATCGGCGGCTATGCCCATCTGGCATATGGCTTTAACTACTACGGCACCGTAGGTTCTAACCGCGATGAGTTTGTTGTAGTGCGTAAGATGAAGAACATTGACTGGTTAGATGGCGAAGGCAATGACCAGGTACAGGAGAGCGTAAAATGAAAATTCGTTCACAAGTCGGCATGGTGCTGAATCTCGATAAGTGCATCGGCTGCCACACCTGTTCAGTGACCTGTAAAAACGTCTGGACCAGCCGTGAAGGCGTGGAATACGCGTGGTTCAACAACGTGGAAACCAAGCCGGGCCAGGGCTTCCCGACTGACTGGGAAAACCAGGAAAAATACAAAGGCGGCTGGATCCGTAAAATCAACGGCAAACTGCAGCCGCGCATGGGTAACCGTGCCATGCTGCTGGGTAAAATCTTCGCTAACCCGCATCTGCCGGGGATCGACGATTATTACGAGCCGTTCGATTTTGATTATCAGAACCTGCATACCGCGCCGGAAGGCAGCAAATCACAGCCGATTGCCCGTCCGCGTTCGCTGATTACCGGCGAACGGATGGCGAAAATCGAAAAAGGGCCGAACTGGGAAGATGACCTGGGCGGTGAGTTTGACAAGCTGGCGAAAGACAAGAACTTCGACAACATCCAGAAGGCGATGTATAGCCAGTTCGAAAACACCTTCATGATGTATTTGCCGCGCCTGTGCGAACACTGTCTGAACCCGGCATGTGTGGCGACCTGCCCGAGCGGTGCGATTTACAAGCGTGAAGAAGATGGCATCGTCCTGATCGACCAGGATAAATGCCGTGGCTGGCGTATGTGCATCACCGGATGCCCGTACAAAAAAATCTACTTCAACTGGAAGAGCGGTAAGTCTGAGAAGTGCATCTTCTGCTATCCGCGTATTGAAGCCGGCCAGCCGACAATATGTTCAGAAACCTGTGTCGGTCGTATCCGTTATCTTGGCGTGCTGCTGTACGATGCCGACGCGATTGAACGTGCGGCAAGTACCGAGAACGAGAAAGATCTCTACCAGCGTCAGCTGGATGTGTTCCTCGATCCGAACGAGCCGAAAGTCATCGAGCAGGCGATTAAAGACGGTATTCCGCTGAGCGTTATTGAGGCTGCGCAGCAGTCGCCAGTTTATAAAATGGCGATGGAATGGAAACTGGCGCTGCCGCTGCATCCGGAATATCGCACACTGCCGATGGTCTGGTACGTGCCGCCTCTGTCGCCGATTCAGTCTGCGGCAGACGCGGGTGAACTGGGCAGCAACGGCATTCTGCCAGACGTCGAAAGCCTGCGTATTCCGGTACAGTATCTGGCGAATCTGCTGACCGCCGGTGATACCAAACCGGTACTGCGCGCGCTGAAACGTATGCTGGCGATGCGTCATTACAAACGTGCTGAAACCGTTGACGGTAAAGTCGATACCCGTGCGCTGGAAGAGGTCGGTCTGACCGAAGCCCAGGCACAGGAGATGTATCGTTATCTGGCTATTGCCAACTACGAAGATCGCTTTGTGGTGCCGAGCAGTCATCGTGAACTGGCGCGGGAAGCCTTCCCGGAGAAAAATGGCTGCGGCTTTACCTTTGGTGATGGCTGCCACGGTTCAGATACCAAATTCAATCTGTTCAACAGCCGCCGTATCGATGCCATCGATGTAACCAGCAAAACGGAGCCGCACCCATGATCGAACTCGTGATTGTATCGCGTCTCCTTGAATATCCGGATGCTGCCTTATGGCAGCATCAACAAGAGATGTTTGAGGCGATTGCCGCGTCGAAAAATCTGCCAAAAGAGGATGCCCATGCGCTGGGCATTTTCCTGCGCGATTTAACGACGATGGATCCGCTCGATGCCCAGGCGCAGTACAGCGAACTGTTCGACCGTGGCCGCGCCACGTCACTGTTGCTATTTGAACATGTTCACGGTGAATCCCGTGACCGCGGCCAGGCGATGGTGGATCTGCTGGCGCAGTACGAGCAGCACGGCTTGCAGTTAAACAGCCGCGAATTGCCCGACCATCTGCCGCTGTATCTGGAGTACCTGGCGCAGCTGCCGCAAAGCGAAGCCGTGGAGGGTTTGAAAGATATTGCGCCGATTCTGGCATTGCTGAGCGCGCGTCTGCAACAGCGTGAAAGCCGTTATGCCGTGCTGTTTGATCTGCTGCTGAAACTGGCGAATACCGCAATCGACAGCGACAAAGTGGCGGAAAAAATTGCCGATGAAGCGCGCGACGATACGCCGCAGGCGCTGGATGCAGTCTGGGAAGAAGAGCAGGTTAAATTCTTTGCTGACAAAGGCTGCGGTGATTCAGCAATCACTGCTCATCAGCGTCGCTTTGCCGGTGCCGTCGCGCCGCAATATCTGAATATCACCACCGGAGGACAGCACTAATGCAATTCCTGAATATGTTCTTCTTTGATATCTACCCGTACATAGCCGGGGCGGTCTTCCTGATTGGTAGCTGGCTGCGTTATGACTACGGGCAGTACACATGGCGTGCGGCGTCCAGCCAGATGCTGGATCGCAAAGGGATGAATCTGGCGTCGAACCTGTTCCATATCGGTATTCTGGGGATTTTTGTCGGTCACTTCTTCGGTATGCTGACGCCGCACTGGATGTATGAAGCCTGGCTGCCGATTGAAGTGAAACAGAAAATGGCGATGTTTGCTGGTGGTGCCAGCGGCGTACTGTGTCTGATTGGCGGCGTGCTGTTGTTGAAACGTCGTCTGTTCAGCCCACGCGTGCGTGCAACGACTACCGGAGCGGATATCTTGATCCTGTCGCTGCTCGTTATCCAGTGCGCGCTGGGCCTGCTGACCATTCCGTTCTCCGCCCAGCATATGGACGGTAGCGAGATGATGAAACTGGTTGGCTGGGCGCAGTCTGTAGTGACCTTCCACGGTGGCGCTTCTCAACATCTTGATGGCGTGGCGTTTATCTTCCGTCTGCACCTGGTGTTGGGGATGACGTTATTCCTGCTGTTCCCGTTCTCGCGTCTGGTACACATCTGGAGCGTCCCGGTGGAGTATCTGACGCGTAAGTATCAGCTGGTGCGCGCTCGTCACTAAGCGAATTTTAGTTCACATAGACCCTGCTTCGGCGCTGAGGGATCCCCATAAATCAGCGATAATAAACCAACACCATATTCTGGTAGGTTCTGGTGAGGTGATTAAGAATGGTGCTTAGCACCGTTCGTTTTAAAATTAGCGGGGAGTGTCGTAAGACATTCTCCGCTAACCTCAGATACGAGATTACCCGCCGCGTTTTAATGCTGTTGGCCTGATATCTAAGATGTAACCCTTGATTTTCAGCGTGATAGCCAATAAGCCACAGCACTATTGTGCTCAGTGTTGCCAGCAGGCTCAGTACCAGCATTCTTCCTGCCGAACAGCTGTAACTGGCTCGCAGACCGAACCCAAAACGCTCACTTTTTTCATCCCTGGAGTTTTGCTCAATCTGCATTCGGCGGCTGTATAACTTCATGATTTCTCGCGGTTTAAAGTCATCTGTGCTGCTGAATATTAACCATGGTTCTTTTGCCGCCGACCTGGCATCTTTTATCTGTGATGGTCTGGCTATACCGCAACGCGAACGTTTATTTCTCCGGCCTTTCGGCTCTTTTTTGTGCAAATAAAAATGACCATCGCAACGGGCGTATTCCGCCCGGGAAAGCGTCCCCGGCCCCAGATATTCAGGTTTGTTACCGGCCTGTAATTCCTGACGCCTGAACCAGCATTCCCCTTTTCTCGCCAGATGCAGTTGTTTATTGCCTCGTATCCGGCCAATAAAATCCCAGCCGAGTGATTTTATGTGCCGAAACCAGGCATTCTGGAACCCTGCATCCGTGACGATGATTACCCTTGCTTTTGGGTTTACCGCTTCGGAAAGAGTATTAAGAAAGGCTTGCTGTATCTTTGCATTTTGCTGTTTTTCCGAAGGAACTATCCAACTCAGCAATGGAATCGAATGTCCATCGCAAATCAGGCTGGCGCGGAGTACGTGATACTCCTGAGAGGGGTATCCACTCCAGTCAACGGCGATGACACACAGTGACAGCTTGCTCGTCAGCATGGAAATAATGTTTCTGAAAATCAGGGGGATGTCGTGATGAAGAGACTCATTACCGAGCAGACGATCAACACGTTTTATTTTATTTTTGACCTGAGCATTACCGGGTAAATAACGTCCGATGCTGGTCAGCGTCAGAGATGCGCCATTGATTAGTGCGATAGTGGCATCCAACAAAGCATTTTGTCGGTATTTGTGAAATGGTGCTAAAGCACCGCGGAAAAAATTCTGACATACTTGGCGAGCAGGCATAGAGGAGATCTCATTGAATTGGTTGCACAAGTCAGTAGATCACAAAACTCTATGCCTGTCTTTTTTTACCCGCCCATTACTGGGGATTCCTCAGCGCTCCGGCGGGTTTTTTTTATGGGCACGGTGCGGGGGGAGTTGTCGGATGCGCTTCGCTTATCCGACCTACAGGGGAGGATATTTTAGGTCCGGTAAACGCGGTGCCATTGGGCAGAATTAGCTCGGAGTAACAGGTTTTGAGTATTTCAGGAAGAAATGGTGGTGGGGGAAGGATTACTCAGCGCTGCGCGCTTCGCCCTACGGGTCGTTGCCTGCGGCAACGCTCTCTCGCTGGCACTCGAGTCGAACCTTGGTCGAAGCCTCTCATCCTTCCCCGCATGGGCAGAATATTTAATTGCGGATTCGTTTGAGAATTCAGGGGCTTTTGAAAGTGATGGTGGTGGGGGAAGGATTCGAACCTTCGAAGTCGATGACGGCAGATTTACAGTCTGCTCCCTTTGGCCGCTCGGGAACCCCACCAGGGGTAATTCATATTGTAGGTAATGCTTGAGATGGTGGTGGGGGAAGGATTCGAACCTTCGAAGTCGATGACGGCAGATTTACAGTCTGCTCCCTTTGGCCGCTCGGGAACCCCACCACGGGGTAATGCTTTTTACTGGCCTGCTCCCTTATCGGGAAGCGGGGCGCATCATATCAAATGACGCGCCGCTGTAAAGTGTTACGTTGAGAAAAATGAACTGGTTGCGTAATTTTCATCCGTAACGGATTAAAGCTAACCAGTTATTTTTGCTGGCGATTAAAGAATAATCGTCCGATTACCGTAAACAAAGACGCGCTGCGCCAGTACTTTGTATAGCGCACGACTTAAGACGTTTTTCTCGACGTCACGACCTGCGCGCATCATATCTTCAGCTGTGTAGGTATGATCGACATGAATAACGTCCTGCATGATGATTGGGCCTTCGTCCAGATTGTCATTCACATAGTGAGCGGTTGCGCCAATAATCTTCACTCCACGCTCATAGGCCTGGTGATAAGGACGTGCGCCGATAAACGCTGGCAGGAATGAATGGTGAATATTGATGATCTTATTCGGGAAGCGTGCCACAAATTCCGGCGTTAATACCCGCATATACTTCGCCAGCACCACATAGTCAGGTTGATAAGCATCAATGGCATCCGCCATCTTTTGATCGTGCTCGTTGCGGCTTAACCCTTCATGGCTTACCAGCTCAAACGGAATATCAAACCGCTCAACCAGAGAACGTAAAGTATCGTGGTTACCAATAACTGCCGCGATTTCGACATCCAGGCCGCCGTAATTGGCTTTCATCAACAAATCGCCAAGGCAATGCGCTTCTTTAGTGACCAGAATTACTATCCGGCGACGACCGGCAGGATTCAGCTCACGCACGGAGCCTTCTGGCAATGCGCTATCGAGATCCGCCAGCAGGGTGGAATCATTAAAAATCCCTTCCAGTTCCGTGCGCATAAAAAAGCGCCCGGTACGATGATCTACAAATTCATTGTTCTGCACGATATTTAACTCGTGCTTGTAGCAAATATTGGTAATACGTGCGATCAGACCTTTTTGGTCCGGACAAATAGTACGCAGAACTTTACGTTGGAGTGAATGCATTGCTGGAAAAACCTTGTTGAGAGTGTTTGCTAAACCGTACCGTCAACCATTATTGGCCGCAGCACTTTTTAAATTTTTTACCTGAACCACAAGGGCAGGGATCGTTGCGGCCAAACTGCGGACGTGTACCGTCAATATAGTACCATTGACCGTTTTCTTTCAAAAATCGCGAACGTTCAATTATTGCACCTGTTTTGCCACCCTCGGTAAATTGAGCAACAAAACTGACAAATCCGATATTGCCGCCGTCCTGCCAGCAATGTTCAAATACGGTCAAGCCCAACCATTCAGTATGCGCAAATCCGGCAATCAATTCGGCACGTAACGCCGCTGCTCCACAAGATGGATGCCAGGTCTTTATTAAATAATCTGCGTCTTGCATCACAAAAGCGCAGTAACGCGAACGCATGAGATGTTCTGGATCAGGTGCAACCTTTTCACCAGACACATAAGGGTGGCAACATAGGCTATACTCGACAGCACTACCACAGGGACAAAGCTGAGACACAAATAATCTCCCTGGAAACAATAACGGCGTATTAACCGCCTGAGTAGCACTATGTTAACCGAGCAGTAGCGATGTGGCTACGATTGCATTCCAGGGGAATCTTGCGGGAATAATGAGAAAGATAAAAATAGGGCTGGCGCTGGGATCTGGCGCGGCAAGAGGTTGGTCGCATATTGGCGTAATTAATGCGCTAAAAAAAGTGGGTATTGAAATTGATATCGTTGCAGGATGTTCAATTGGTTCGCTGGTGGGCGCTGCCTATGCATGCGATCGATTATCTGCGCTGGAAGATTGGGTGACCTCTTTCAGTTATTGGGATGTTTTACGCCTGATGGATCTCTCCTGGCAGCGCGGTGGGTTACTGCGCGGCGAGCGTGTCTTCAATCAATATCGCGAAATAATGCCGGAAACAGAGATCGAAAATTGTTCCCGTCGCTTCGCGGCTGTTGCCACCAATTTAAGTACTGGGCGTGAATTATGGTTTACTGAAGGCGATCTCCATCTTGCCATTCGTGCATCATGCAGTATTCCTGGACTAATGGCACCCGTTGCGCATAACGGCTACTGGCTGGTTGATGGCGCTGTAGTTAACCCAATTCCTATTTCCCTCACGCGTGCATTGGGGGCTGATATTGTGATAGCGGTCGACCTGCAGCACGATGCTCATTTGATGCAACAAGATTTGCTCTCCTTTAATGTCAGTGAAGAAAATAGCGAGAATGGTGATTCTCTGCCGTGGCATGCGCGTCTGAAAGAAAGGTTAGGCAGCATAACGACACGTCGGACGGTGACAGCGCCAACGGCAACAGAGATTATGACCACTTCTATCCAGGTGCTGGAGAACCGACTTAAAAGGAACCGCATGGCAGGTGATCCGCCCGATATTCTGATTCAACCTGTTTGCCCGCAAATATCTACGCTTGATTTCCATCGCGCGCACGCTGCCATTGCGGCCGGACAGCTGGCAGTGGAAAAGAAAATGGACGAACTTTTGCCGTTGGTACGCACCAACATTTGACCAGAATTTTTATCTACACTTAAGTTAATTCTGACAGGCGTAGGTGGCAATAGCGTGCCACTATTGAGTAAAGCCAGTCAGGGGAGAGAACATGACGCAGCCATTGGTCGGAAAACAGATTCTCATTGTTGAAGATGAGCAGGTATTTCGCTCGCTTCTGGATTCGTGGTTTTCCTCATTGGGAGCGACAACGGTACTGGCGGCTGATGGGGTGGATGCCCTTGAGTTGCTGGGAGGTTTCACTCCAGACCTGATGATATGTGATATCGCGATGCCACGAATGAACGGGCTTAAACTGCTGGAACATATACGCAATAGAGGTGACCAGACACCAGTTCTGGTGATATCTGCCACTGAAAATATGGCAGATATTGCCAAAGCGTTACGTCTGGGTGTTGAAGATGTTTTGCTGAAACCGGTTAAAGATCTGAATCGCTTGCGCGAGATGGTTTTTGCCTGTCTCTATCCCAGCATGTTTAATTCCCGCGTTGAGGAAGAGGAAAGGCTTTTTCGCGACTGGGATGCAATGGTTGATAACCCTGCTGCAGCGGCGAAATTATTACAGGAACTACAACCGCCAGTTCAGCAGGTGATTTCCCAATGCCGGGTTAATTATCGTCAATTAGTTGCCGCGGACAAACCCGGCCTGGTGCTTGATATTGCCGCACTTTCGGAAAACGATCTGGCATTTTATTGCCTTGATGTCACCCGAGCTGGACATAATGGCGTACTTGCTGCCTTGTTATTACGCGTATTGTTTAACGGATTATTACAGGAACAGCTTGCACACCAAAATCAACGGTTGCCAGAGTTGGGCGCGTTATTGAAGCAGGTAAACCATTTACTCCGTCAGGCCAATCTGCCGGGGCAGTTTCCGCTATTAGTTGGCTATTATCATCGCGAACTGAAAAATCTCATTCTGGTTTCTGCGGGTCTGAATGCGACGTTAAATACCGGCGAACATCAGGTGCAAATCAGTAATGGTGTTCCGTTAGGCACTTTAGGTAACGCTTATTTGAATCAATTGAGCCAGCGATGCGATGCCTGGCAATGCCAAATATGGGGAACCGGTGGTCGGCTGCGCTTGATGTTGTCTGCAGAATGAGCAAACGATAACACGGGCTAAATTTGCATTACCTGCTAATGTCGGCTGGTGGTACTATCGTCGCTATTCGTATAAGTAATTGTCTTAATTATGCTAACTCGCCTCCTTTTCAGAACTTAGCCCCTTCGGGGTGCTGATATACTGGGATGCGATACAGAAATATGAACACGTTCAAAACACGAACAGTCCAGGAGAATTTAAATGGCTGCCATTAATACGAAAGTCAAAAAAGCCGTTATCCCCGTAGCGGGATTAGGAACCAGGATGTTGCCGGCGACGAAAGCCATCCCGAAAGAGATGCTGCCACTTGTCGATAAGCCATTAATTCAATACGTCGTGAATGAATGTATTGCGGCTGGCATTACTGAAATTGTGCTGGTTACTCACTCATCTAAAAACTCTATTGAAAACCACTTTGATACCAGTTTTGAACTGGAAGCAATGCTGGAAAAACGTGTAAAACGTCAACTGCTTGATGAAGTGCAGTCTATTTGTCCGCCACACGTGACTATTATGCAAGTTCGTCAGGGGCTGGCGAAAGGCCTGGGACACGCGGTATTGTGTGCTCACCCGGTAGTGGGTGATGAACCGGTAGCTGTTATTTTGCCTGACGTTATTCTGGATGAATATGAATCCGATTTATCACAGGATAACCTGGCAGAGATGATCCGCCGCTTTGATGAAACGGGTCATAGCCAGATCATGGTTGAACCGGTTGCTGATGTGACCGCATATGGCGTTGTGGATTGCAAAGGCGTTGAATTAGCGCCGGGTGAAAGCGTACCGATGGTTGGCGTGGTTGAAAAACCAAAAGCGGATGTTGCGCCGTCTAATCTCGCTATTGTGGGTCGTTACGTACTTAGCGCGGATATTTGGCCGTTGCTGGCAAAAACCCCTCCTGGAGCTGGTGATGAAATTCAGCTCACCGACGCAATTGATATGCTGATCGAAAAAGAAACGGTTGAAGCCTATCATATGAAAGGGAAGAGCCATGACTGCGGTAATAAATTAGGTTACATGCAGGCCTTCGTTGAATACGGTATTCGTCATAACACCCTTGGCACGGAATTTAAAGCCTGGCTTGAAGACGAGATGGGCATTAAGAAGTAACATCCGTATCGGTGTTTTCCACGAAACGGCGTTGAGCAATCGACGCCGTTTTTTTATAGCTTATTCTTATTAAATTGTCTTAAACCGGACAATAAAAAATCCCGCCGATGGCGGGATTTTTAGCATGTGCAATCTACAAAAGATTATTGCTTGATCAGGAAATCGTCGAGGGATTTACCTTGCTCATCCATTGCTTTTTTGATTACAGCTGGAGTACGGCCCTGGCCAGTCCAGGTTTTAGTTTCGCCGTTTTCGTCAACGTAGCTATATTTTGCCGGACGCTGAGCACGCTTAGCTTTGGTGCCAGATTTAACGGCAGCAAGGCTATTCAGCAGTTCGTTCGGGTCAATACCGTCAGCGATCAGCATTTCGCGATATTGCTGCAGTTTACGAGTGCGCTCTTCAACTTCAGCAGCAGCCGCGCTTTCTTCTTCGCGACGTTCGTTAACAACAACTTCTAATTTTTCCAGCATTTCTTCCAGCGTTTCAAGTGTACATTCTCTTGCCTGCGCACGAAGAGTACGGATGTTGTTCAGAATTTTAAGTGCTTCGCTCATTGTAGTAATCTCAAACTTATATTGGGGTGGTTTGTTGAGGTAATAATAGAGCCTTAAATTCAGTTGTGCAATAGCCAGGAATGTAAGGAATTCAAAATTGTTCTTTATTTTGTGCCGCCAATAAATATCTTTTCATAAAATTAGCCAGAAAAGACGCGGCATATAGCCCTATTTGCACCGATGATTTCGCAGCACGTGAGGTTTAAACTTCCTGATTCATGTCACATTTTATGGGGAGATAATCGTAGGCTGACGACCTTTCAGTCTTCTGTATTAGCCGAGTTTACGAGAATTCCCTATTAAGCGAATGATGAAAAGTAGAACAGTCGCAATAAGAGCAGGGACTTAGTATTGCACTATCTCCTGGAGGTCAACAGAGGGCTATTACATGCGCAACAGGTTAAAGATTGTGAATAGTTACCGGCAGTCATTTACCCGCTTATAACAAGCGAGGCAGTTGTAATGATAGCTCAGAAGGATTATGCAAGGCTTCGTAAGGGAGAACGCATATACCACTTCTGTGCATACTGTTGAGCTGAAAAACTGACGAATTATGATAAACTCCAGCCAACTTTATTTCATATCATTGAGGGCCTGTGGCTGATGGCACAGCTATATTTCTACTATTCCGCAATGAATGCGGGTAAGTCTACAGCATTGTTGCAATCTTCATACAATTACCAGGAACGCGGCATGCGCACTGTCGTATATACGGCAGAAATTGATGATCGTTTTGGTGCCGGGAAAGTCAGTTCGCGTATAGGTTTGTCATCGCCTGCAAAATTATTTAACCAAAATTCATCATTATTTGATGAGATTCGTGCGGAACATGAACAGCAGGCAATTCATTGCGTACTGGTTGATGAATGCCAGTTTTTAACCAGACAACAAGTATATGAATTATCGGAGGTTGTCGATCAACTCGATATACCTGTACTTTGTTATGGTTTACGTACCGATTTTCGAGGTGAATTATTTATTGGCAGTCAATACTTACTGGCGTGGTCCGACAAACTGGTTGAATTAAAAACCATCTGTTTTTGTGGCCGTAAAGCAAGCATGGTGCTGCGTCTTGATCAAGCAGGCAGACCTTATAACGAAGGTGAGCAGGTGGTTATTGGTGGTAATGAACGCTACGTTTCTGTATGCCGTAAACACTATAAAGAAGCGTTAGAAGTCGGCTCATTAACGGCTATTCAGGAAAGGCATCGCCACGATTAATAAGAATTTCTTTACTGACAGGGTGAGCAGGGCGCTTTTATCCTGTCAGTTCGTTTTACGCACTTCTTTCGGGCTATACACCCTTCTCGGCAGTTTTTTAACGCCGCTATACGCCTCACAGAGCGCTTATACACCGACATTGACTTGTAACCTGTAAAGTACAATATCGCTGTGTGTAGGCGTTATACATCGTCGCAAATATGATGAAGGACAATGCTGCCGGTTTATGGAAAAGTTGTTTTGGGAAAACAAAAAACGGCCCCAGAAGGGGTAATGCCAGTCAGTTAAGCAACTGACTGGCTCTTTTTCGGGGCTGTGGGGTATTTCCAGGGCCTCTCCTTTACCACTCTCGGGAAGGCCCTTTCCCTTCTTGTCGGTAATTTCACTGGTTGTCCCATACTTGCAAGATCGCGCATCAGCTCCGGTATACGTCCTGGGGAAGCGTATGGCGTCCGTCATCGACGTCAGCAGATGGCAGACTTTTCCTTTGCGCGTCACGGTCAGCAGGCGGGCTGTCACCTCATTTCCCAGTCCCGGCCACTTTTTTCGTGCCTGCGGGCTGGTTTTCAGCTTCACCAGATGATCGCCTTTACCCAGTTTTCTAATCTCTTCATATTGCGCTCCCTTTCTGAGAGGGATCATCCAGTGGCGGTGTTCTCCCGCCAGGCTCCAGGCATTTAACAGTCCTGGTGAGTAATAACCTTTATCCATTAACGTCAGAGTGTTATCGCCGGTTTGTTCTATAAGTTGCTCAGCAAGCTCATTTTCGCTGTTCTTCATCGTGCCGAAGGCTGCAGCCGTCAGCAGATGGCTGGTCAGTTCCATCTGGCAGACCATTTTGACCTGCGGGTAGAGCGCCGGGTTCCCGGCATGTGTCTGGCGGGGGAAGGCTGCATCGTTCTCTGGTGTATCCGGTGTGCGCCAGAACACACCATCGATGGCCAGCAGGGTCAGGCCGCACCAGTGCGGATGCGGAGTGGCGTTATGCCAGAGCTGCGCTGTTTTCGTGAACACGCGGCGGACAGCCTCAATTCCCAGACGCTGGCGGGTCTGAATAACGGCACTGGGGGCAACGAAGGGGCGATTGCCCGGCAGCATGATGTCCAGGCGATTCGCAATCTGGTGAAGAGGTTCTTTACGCTCAAGCGCCATGCCAACAATACACCAGACCATCATTTCGAGGGGAAGACGGCGCTTGTGTAGCGTTACAGTACCTGATTCGGCAAGGCAACGAGAGATGAGTTCGGGGGCGAGGTAATCCCCCAGAGAAGTCAGTGGGTTACGCAGAGAATCGTAACGGGATATCAAATCAAGGGCCTGTCCAATGAGCATAAAAAAATCCGGAAACGAGTGAGCGTTTCCGGATTCTTACACAGCCACTGGAGCGGTCAACTGATCCTTAACTGACTGGCATTACCCCAGAAGGGGCCGTTTATGTTGCCAGACAGCGCTACTGATTAAGCGGATTTTTTCGCTTTTTTCTCAGCTTTAGCCGGAGCAGCTTCTTTCTTCGCTGCAGTTTCGCCTTCTACATAATCACGACCGTAGTAGGTATCCAGCAGAATCTGTTTCAGCTCGGAGATCAGCGGGTAACGCGGGTTAGCGCCGGTGCACTGGTCATCGAATGCATCTTCAGACAGTTTATCCACGTTCGCCAGGAAGTCTGCTTCCTGAACGCCAGCTTCACGGATAGATTTCGGAATACCCAGTTCAGCTTTCAGCGTTTCCAGCCATGCCAGCAGTTTCTCGATCTTAGCTGCAGTACGGTCGCCCGGTGCGCTCAGACCCAGGTGGTCAGCAATTTCAGCATAACGACGGCGAGCCTGCGGACGGTCATACTGGCTGAATGCAGTCTGCTTGGTCGGGTTGTCATTCGCGTTGTAGCGAATAACGTTACAAATCAGCAGGGCGTTTGCCAGACCGTGCGGAATATGGAACTGGGAACCCAGTTTGTGCGCCATTGAGTGACATACACCCAGGAAGGCGTTCGCAAACGCGATACCCGCGATAGTTGCTGCACTGTGAACACGTTCACGCGCTACCGGATTTTTAGACCCTTCGTGGTAGGACGCTGGCAGATATTCTTTCAGCAGTTTCAGTGCCTGCAGAGCCTGACCATCAGAGAACTCAGATGCCAGTACAGAAACATAAGCTTCCATGGCGTGAGTTACTGCGTCCAGACCACCGAAAGCACACAGGGACTTCGGCATGTCCATAACAAGGTTGGCGTCGACAATCGCCATATCCGGGGTCAGTGCATAGTCTGCCAGCGGATATTTCTGACCAGTAGTGTCGTCAGTTACAACCGCAAACGGAGTGACTTCAGAACCTGTACCAGAAGTGGTGGTGACAGCGATCATTTTCGCTTTCACACCCATTTTCGGGAACTTGTAGATACGTTTACGGATATCCATAAAGCGCAGCGCCAGTTCTTCGAAGTGAGTTTCCGGATGTTCGTACATAACCCACATGATCTTCGCAGCGTCCATCGGGGAACCACCACCCAGCGCGATAATCACGTCTGGTTTGAAGGAGTTTGCCAGTTCTGCACCTTTACGAACGATGCTCAGGGTCGGGTCAGCTTCTACTTCGAAGAAGACTTCAGTTTCAACGCCTGCTGCTTTCAATACGGAAGTGATCTGATCAGCATAGCCATTGTTGAACAGGAAGCGGTCAGTCACGATGAGCGCACGTTTGTGGCCATCAGTAATCACTTCATCCAGCGCGATTGGCAGGGAGCCACGGCGGAAGTAGATAGATTTCGGAAGTTTGTGCCACAACATGTTTTCAGCTCGCTTAGCAACGGTTTTCTTGTTGATCAGGTGTTTCGGACCAACGTTTTCAGAGATGGAGTTACCACCCCAGGAACCACAACCCAGAGTCAGGGAAGGTGCGAGTTTGAAGTTATACAGGTCACCGATACCACCCTGAGAAGCCGGGGTGTTAATCAGGATACGAGCCGTTTTCATTTTCTGACCGAAGTAAGAAACGCGAGCCGGTTGGTTATCCTGGTCAGTGTACAGGCAAGAGGTATGACCGATACCGCCCATAGCAACCAGTTTCTCTGCTTTTTCTACCGCGTCTTCGAAATCTTTAGCACGGTACATTGCCAGAGTCGGGGACAGTTTTTCATGTGCGAACGGTTCGCTTTCATCAACAACGGTCACTTCACCGATCAGAATCTTGGTGTTTTCTGGTACAGAGAAGCCTGCCAGTTCAGCAATTTTATAGGCTGGCTGACCAACGATAGCCGCGTTCAGCGCACCGTTTTTCAGGATAACGTCCTGAACAGCTTTCAGCTCTTTACCCTGCAACAGATAGCCGCCGTGGGTTGCGAAACGTTCACGTACTGCGTCATAAACAGAGTCAACAACAACAACAGACTGTTCAGAAGCACAGATTACACCGTTGTCGAAGGTTTTGGACATCAGTACAGATGCAACTGCACGTTTGATATCAGCAGTTTCATCGATAACAACCGGAGTGTTGCCCGCGCCTACGCCGATAGCTGGTTTACCGGAGCTGTATGCGGCTTTAACCATGCCCGGACCACCAGTCGCGAGGATCAGGTTGATGTCTGGGTGGTGCATCAGTGCGTTAGACAGCTCAACAGAAGGTTGATCGATCCAGCCGATCAGATCTTTCGGAGCACCGGCAGCGATAGCAGCCTGTAGAACGATATCAGCCGCTTTGTTGGTGGCATCTTTTGCACGCGGGTGCGGGGAGAAGATAATGGCGTTACGGGTCTTCAGGCTGATCAGCGATTTGAAGATAGCAGTTGAAGTCGGGTTAGTGGTCGGAACGATACCGCAAATAATACCGATGGGTTCAGCGATAGTGATGGTACC
Organism: Escherichia sp. R1; assembly: GCF_003000935.1. Lineage (NCBI taxonomy): Bacteria > Pseudomonadati > Pseudomonadota > Gammaproteobacteria > Enterobacterales > Enterobacteriaceae > Escherichia > Escherichia sp. R1. Next base: position 17,230 of record NZ_PSRU01000018.1, on the reverse strand, counting down.
AAAAGTGTCGTCTTCAGACAGAACACCACAGGTTTTTTCATCTTTATAAGCGTTGTAGATATATTCAGAAGCAAAGTGGTTTTTGATCACTTTATCTTCGACGATACCCATGCCGGATTCGGCAACGGCCATTTTCGCGAGTGGGATTCGAGCATCTGCAGCAGCCAGAGCGGCGGCGCGGAAGATTTTGTCTACTTGCTCTTGAGTGAAACTGGCATATTCACGCTGGGCTTTTTTTACACGCTCTACGAGTGCGTTAAGTTCAGCGACATTAGTAACAGCCATAATGCTCTCCTGATAATGTTAAACTTTTTTAGTAAATCATCTGCTCGAATACGAGAGTATAGTCAGTGCGGTGATGATTTGCTTAACCGATGGAAATCAAAAGCTTACTCGCGCTCACACTCACTGTGATTTACTAAAAGAGTTTAAACATTAGAGTTATTATCTCTAATGCGTCACTTCCAGGTGGCGTAAGCAAGATTACTCACTTCTGGGTACTGATTACGTGATCCAAATCAAAATTTTGCAAAGCTGACACCTTTCAGCATGGCTTTTCGCCATTATAGCTAACAGTTAATAAATTGTAGTATGATTTGTTGGCTACATTAGCATGTTTTGCACAACTAGATAACAATAACGAATGATAGCAATTTTAAGTAGTTAGGAGGTGAAAAATGCTGTCAAAAGGCGTATTGTCAGCGCGTCTTTTCAACCTTATTTATGGCTAACATTATCCGGCTTTTGCTTCGGAGCTAACCGTGATTCAGACCCTTTTTGATTTTCCCGTTTACTTCAAATTTTTCATCGGGTTATTTGCGCTGGTCAACCCGGTAGGGATTATTCCCGTCTTTATCAGCATGACCAGTTATCAGACAGCGGCAGCGCGAAACAAAACTAACCTTACAGCCAACCTGTCTGTGGCCATTATCTTGTGGATCTCGCTTTTTCTCGGCGACACGATTCTACAACTTTTTGGTATATCAATTGATTCATTCCGTATCGCCGGTGGCATCCTGGTGGTGACAATAGCGATGTCGATGATCAGCGGCAAGCTTGGTGAGGATAAACAGAACAAGCAAGAAAAATCAGAAACCGCGGTACGTGAAAGCATTGGTGTGGTGCCATTGGCGTTGCCGTTGATGGCGGGGCCAGGGGCGATCAGTTCTACCATCGTCTGGGGTACGCGTTATCACAGCATTAGTTATCTGTTTGGTTTCTTTGTGGCTATTGCATTGTTCGCTTTATGTTGCTGGGGATTGTTCCGCATGGCACCGTGGCTGGTACGAGTTTTACGCCAGACCGGCATCAACGTGATTACGCGTATTATGGGGCTATTGCTGATGGCATTGGGGATTGAATTTATCGTTACTGGTATTAAGGGGATTTTCCCCGGCCTGCTTAATTAATTCCTTTCAAATGAAACGGAGCTGCCATGCTCCGTTTACTTCGTCATTATTTTTACTTTGTTCCTGCGCAGTTATCAAAAGCAAAAGGAATAGGTAAAAATATTCTTCTCAAATTACAGTTAGTTATAAGGATTTCCTTAACTGCTTCTCCTCACCATCATGTTATTTTCGCCACATCATAATCCTGGGCTTGCTGAAGAATAATTGAAATGATATTAGTAATTCCACTGCCTTTGGTAGAGGAAAGTGCTAAATAATAATCAATTGTTAAATTATTGTGCATTTCACTGCTTGAACTGTAATCAGAAAAGAGAGACATGCTTAACCAACCTCTATTTGATTGAATTGAAAGATGTTTGTTAAGGCATGGATGCAAGCTATAGATTCTGGTACGGTCAATAAAAGAGAATTGCTTAACAATTTTGCAAAATGTATTGGCGAGTAAGAACCGCATTTGGTACTTTCCGGGCAACCGCCAGGCGATTCTTTATTGGTAATGAGAATAATTAACAATTAAAGATCGTCGCGAAAGAATAATGTGTCTCGACAGGGGAGACACAGTACGAATCGACATAAGGTGATCGTCTGAATCACCAGAATAAATAAAGTCGGTGATAGTAATACGTAACGATAAAGTAACCTGACAGCAGAAAGTCTCCGAGCCTGTGCAGGGTCCCAATCCGGGATTACACATGCTGGTTAATACCAGTAATTATAATGAGGGAGTCCAAAAAACAATGACCAACATCACCAAGAGAAGTTTAGTAGCAGCTGGCGTTTTGGCTGCGCTTATGGCAGGGAATGTCGCGCTGGCAGCTGATGTACCCGCAGGTGTCACACTGGCGGAAAAACAAACGCTGGTACGTAACAATGGTTCAGAAGTTCAGTCATTAGATCCGCACAAAATTGAAGGTGTTCCGGAGTCTAATATCAGCCGAGACCTGTTTGAAGGCTTACTGGTCAGCGATCTTGACGGTCATCCGGCACCTGGCGTCGCTGAATCCTGGGATAATAAAGACGCGAAAGTCTGGACCTTCCATTTGCGTAAAGATGCGAAATGGTCTGATGGCACGCCAGTTACAGCACAAGACTTTGTGTATAGCTGGCAACGTTCTGTTGATCCAAACACTGCTTCTCCGTATGCCAGTTATCTGCAATATGGGCATATCGCCGGTATTGATGAAATTCTTGAAGGGAAAAAACCGATTACCGATCTGGGCGTGAAAGCTATTGATGATCACACATTAGAAGTCACCTTAAGTGAACCTGTTCCGTACTTCTATAAATTACTTGTTCACCCATCAACTTCACCGGTGCCAAAAGCCGCTATCGAGAAATTCGGCGAAAAATGGACCCAGCCTGGTAATATCGTCACCAACGGTGCCTATACCTTAAAAGATTGGGTCGTAAACGAACGAATCGTTCTTGAACGCAGCCCGACCTACTGGAACAACGCGAAAACCGTTATTAACCAGGTAACCTATTTGCCTATTGCTTCTGAAGTTACCGATGTCAACCGCTACCGTAGTGGTGAAATCGACATGACTTATAACAACATGCCGATCGAATTGTTCCAGAAGCTGAAAAAAGAGATCCCGGACGAAGTTCACGTTGATCCATACCTGTGCACTTACTATTACGAAATTAACAACCAGAAACCGCCATTTAATGACGTGCGTGTGCGTACCGCACTGAAATTGGGTATGGACCGCGATATCATTGTTAATAAAGTGAAAGCGCAGGGCGACATGCCCGCCTATGGTTACACTCCACCATATACTGATGGCGCAAAATTGACTCAGCCGGAATGGTTTGGCTGGAGCCAGGAAAAACGTAACGAAGAAGCGAAAAAACTGCTGGCTGAAGCGGGTTATACCGCAGACAAACCGTTGACCATCAACCTGTTGTATAACACCTCCGATCTGCATAAAAAGCTGGCGATTGCTGCCTCTTCATTGTGGAAGAAAAACATTGGTGTAAACGTCAAACTGGTTAACCAGGAGTGGAAAACGTTCCTCGACACCCGTCACCAGGGCACTTTTGATGTGGCCCGTGCAGGCTGGTGTGCAGACTACAACGAACCAACTTCTTTCCTGAACACCATGCTGTCGAATAGCTCAATGAATACCGCGCATTATAAGAGCCCGGCCTTTGACAGCATTATGGCGGAAACGCTGAAAGTGACTGACGAGGCGCAGCGTACAGCTCTGTACACTAAAGCAGAACAACAGCTGGATAAGGATTCGGCCATTGTTCCTGTTTATTACTACGTGAATGCGCGTTTGGTGAAACCGTGGGTTGGTGGCTATACCGGCAAAGATCCGCTGGATAATACCTACACCCGGAATATGTACATTGTGAAGCACTAATGGCAATACGTGGGGCAGGAGTGTCCTGCTCCACGGTGTCTGATTTTTATCGCATTACAGAAGGCACAGGCCAGAAGGTAGGGCAATGTTAAAATTTATTCTACGTCGCTGTCTGGAAGCGATTCCGACGCTATTTATTCTTATTACTATTTCGTTCTTTATGATGCGCCTCGCTCCGGGCAGTCCTTTTACCGGCGAACGTACTTTACCACCGGAAGTGATGGCCAATATCGAAGCGAAATATCATCTTAATGATCCGATCATGACTCAGTATTTCAGCTACCTGAAACAACTGGCGCATGGCGATTTCGGTCCATCGTTTAAATATAAAGATTATTCGGTCAATGACCTGGTTGCATCCAGTTTTCCCGTTTCTGCCAAACTGGGAGCCGCAGCATTTTTTCTTGCGGTAATACTGGGTGTTAGTGCTGGCGTTATTGCCGCATTAAAGCAAAACACCAAATGGGACTATACCGTGATGGGGCTGGCAATGACCGGGGTTGTTATCCCCAGTTTTGTGGTTGCGCCATTATTAGTCATGATATTTGCGATCATTTTGCATTGGCTGCCGGGCGGTGGCTGGAATGGTGGAGCGCTTAAATTCATGATATTGCCAATGGTGGCGTTATCACTCGCCTATATCGCCAGTATTGCGCGTATTACCCGTGGTTCTATGATTGAGGTTTTACACTCCAACTTTATTCGTACTGCCCGGGCGAAAGGGTTACCTATGCGGCGGATCATTTTACGCCACGCATTAAAACCTGCTCTGTTACCCGTGCTCTCCTATATGGGGCCCGCATTTGTCGGCATTATTACCGGTTCGATGGTCATCGAAACCATTTATGGTTTACCGGGGATTGGGCAATTGTTCGTTAATGGCGCATTGAACCGTGACTATTCCTTAGTGTTAAGTCTGACCATTCTGGTTGGCGCGTTAACCATTTTGTTTAATGCCATTGTCGATGTGCTATATGCGGTTATCGACCCGAAAATCCGTTACTGATACTGGAGCTCGCGATGATGTTAAGTAAGAAAAACAGCGAGACGCTGGAAAATTTCAGTGAAAAGCTGGAGGTCGAAGGGCGCAGCTTGTGGCAGGACGCACGTCGACGTTTTATGCATAACCGTGCGGCGGTTGCCAGTCTGATAGTGCTGGTGCTGATCGCGTTATTTGTAATCCTGGCACCGATGCTTTCGCAGTTTGCCTATGACGATACTGACTGGGCGATGATGTCCAGCGCCCCGGATATGGAGTCCGGTCACTACTTTGGTACTGACTCATCCGGTCGCGACCTGCTTGTGCGCGTTGCGATTGGCGGGCGTATCTCACTCATGGTCGGTGTTGCTGCGGCACTGGTGGCAGTGGTCGTGGGGACACTTTATGGTTCGCTTTCCGGTTATCTGGGCGGTAAAGTGGATTCGGTAATGATGCGTCTGCTGGAAATCCTCAACTCCTTCCCATTCATGTTCTTCGTCATTTTGCTGGTGACCTTTTTCGGTCAAAACATCCTGCTGATTTTCGTGGCGATTGGCATGGTTTCCTGGCTGGATATGGCTCGTATTGTGCGTGGGCAAACCCTGAGTCTGAAGCGCAAAGAGTTTATTGAGGCGGCACAAGTTGGCGGTGTATCGACGCCGGGCATTGTTATTCGCCACATTGTGCCGAACGTACTCGGTGTGGTGGTGGTCTATGCGTCGCTTCTGGTGCCCAGCATGATCCTCTTTGAATCTTTCCTTAGCTTCCTGGGATTAGGTACGCAAGAGCCGTTAAGCAGCTGGGGTGCATTGCTGAGTGATGGCGCGAACTCGATGGAAGTTTCTCCATGGTTACTGTTGTTCCCAGCGGGACTCCTCGTGGTGACGCTGTTTTGTTTCAACTTTATCGGCGATGGCTTGCGTGATGCCCTCGACCCGAAAGATCGTTAAGGAGTGCAGCCATGAGCGTAATTGAAACTGCAACTGTGCCGCTCGCACAACAACAGGCTGACGCACTGCTGAACGTGAAAGATTTGCGTGTCACCTTTAGTACCCCGGATGGCGACGTCACGGCGGTCAATGATTTGAATTTTTCGCTACGTGCCGGAGAAACGCTGGGCATCGTAGGTGAGTCTGGTTCGGGCAAATCGCAAACCGCATTTGCGTTGATGGGGCTGTTGGCTGCCAACGGACGTATTGGCGGATCGGCAACCTTCAATGGGCGTGAAATCCTCAATTTGCCAGAGCGTGAACTCAATAAACTGCGAGCTGAACAAATCTCAATGATTTTTCAGGACCCAATGACTTCGTTGAATCCCTATATGCGCGTCGGTGAACAGTTGATGGAAGTGCTGATGCTGCATAAGAACATGAGCAAAGCTGAGGCGTTTGAAGAATCGGTGCGGATGCTCGATGCGGTAAAAATGCCGGAAGCGCGTAAACGCATGAAAATGTACCCGCACGAATTTTCTGGCGGCATGCGTCAGCGAGTCATGATTGCGATGGCATTGCTATGTCGACCTAAGCTGCTGATTGCGGATGAACCCACTACTGCGCTGGACGTCACCGTACAGGCGCAGATCATGACGCTATTGAATGAACTGAAGCGGGAATTTAATACCGCCATCATTATGATTACCCACGATCTTGGCGTGGTAGCGGGGATCTGCGACAAAGTGCTGGTAATGTACGCCGGGCGCACGATGGAATATGGCAACGCGCGCGATGTCTTTTATCAACCCGTACATCCTTATTCTATCGGTTTGCTCAACGCGGTGCCGCGTCTCGATGCGGAAGGTGAAACAATGTTGACTATTCCGGGTAATCCGCCAAACCTGCTGCGATTACCGAAAGGTTGCCCGTTCCAGCCACGTTGTCCGCATGCGATGGACATTTGTAGTAGCGCACCGCCGCTGGAAGAGTTTACGCCTGGCCGTCTGCGTGCTTGCTTTAAACCGGTGGAGGAACTGTTATGAATGCTGTAACCGAAGGAAGAAAAGTCCTCCTCGAAATCGCCGATCTGAAAGTGCACTTTGAAATCAAAGATGGCAAACAGTGGTTCTGGCAACCGCCGAAAACGCTCAAAGCCGTCGATGGTGTAACTCTTCGCCTGTATGAAGGGGAAACATTAGGTGTGGTAGGGGAATCGGGATGCGGTAAGTCCACCTTTGCTCGCGCCATCATTGGCCTGGTTAAAGCGACCGACGGTCATGTTGCCTGGTTAGGTAAAGAGTTGCTGGGCATGAAGCCCGATGAATGGCGTGCCGTACGCAGTGATATCCAGATGATTTTCCAGGATCCGTTGGCATCGCTGAACCCGCGTATGACCATCGGCGAGATCATCGCTGAACCACTGCGTACTTATCATCCGAAAATGTCACGCCAGGAAGTTCGCGAGCGCGTGAAGGCGATGATGCTGAAAGTCGGTTTGTTGCCTAACCTGATTAACCGCTATCCGCATGAGTTCTCCGGTGGGCAGTGCCAGCGTATCGGGATTGCTCGTGCTCTTATTCTTGAACCGAAGCTGATTATCTGTGATGAGCCGGTGTCGGCGCTGGACGTGTCAATTCAGGCGCAGGTGGTCAACCTGCTCCAGCAGTTGCAACGTGAGATGGGATTGTCATTAATTTTTATCGCTCACGACTTGGCCGTGGTAAAACACATTTCCGATCGTGTGCTGGTGATGTATCTCGGCCATGCGGTAGAACTGGGGACCTATGATGAGGTCTACCACAATCCGCTACATCCTTACACCAGGGCATTGATGTCGGCAGTCCCCATACCTGATCCGGATCTGGAGAAGAACAAAACCATCCAGTTACTGGAAGGGGAATTACCGTCGCCGATCAACCCGCCTTCCGGTTGTGTTTTCCGTACCCGTTGTCCGATTGCCGGTCCGGAGTGCGCCAAAACACGTCCTGTGCTGGAAGGGAGTTTCAGACACGCCGTTTCTTGCCTGAAAGTCGATCCGCTTTAAAAGCAATAAGGGCTGACAGTTGTCAGCCCTTATTCACGTCAAAAGCGATTATTTATTCCCGCCAGATGATATGGCAAAGTTTGTGATCTTTTTCGCGGCATAACAGAATGCGCGCGAAAACATCGTTGATTTCACCATCTTCACTGTCCGCCAGACCAATCACCACTTCGGCAAAAAAGTCCGGGTTCAAATCGAAATCAACATGTTCCTGCCAGTCTTCCGCCGGATCGAATAACTCCGCGCCGCCGCGCTCTTCAAACTGAAGATTGAACAGCAGAACATCAGCTGGATCGAGATTGTCGGCAGCCAGTTCGAGAAAAATATCGTAGGCCTGCTCAAGCGTTTCATCTTCAGTCAGGCGATTGTTTAGATCCATATCCATAGTCACTACCTGTTTAACCTCTGTTGGCGACGTTTTACAGCAACGGGCTGAAGAAGTAAAACAGTCGCTCGGCGACACGTTGCCATAATGGACGTTTTAGCCATAAACGGGCATCGAGCAGACGAGAACGCGAAATATAATCGTCCTGAACGGCGGCGAGGTCTGCACCAAAACCTTTATCGTCGATTGCCAGGGTAATCTCGAAATTTAGCCACAGACTACGCATATCAAGGTTAACGGTGCCAACCAGACTTAGTTCACCATCGACCAGCACGCTCTTGGTATGCAGTAACCCGCCTTCAAACTGATAAATTTTAACCCCAGCAGCCAGCAGTTCTGTAAAGAATGCGCGACTGGCCCAGCCGACCAGCATCGAGTCATTTTTTCGCGGAAGGATAATACTGACATCCACCCCGCGCTGCGCCGCCGTGCAAATCGCATGAAGTAAATCATCGCTTGGCACAAAATAGGGCGTTGTCATGATCAAATATTCACGAGCCGAATAAGCAGCAGTCAATAATGCCTGGTGAATGAGATCTTCCGGAAAGCCGGGGCCAGAAGCAATTGTGTGAATAGTGTGACCGCTGGCCTGCTCAAACGGCATAATATTGACATCTGGTGGCGGCGGCAGAATACGTTTCCCGGTTTCAATCTCCCAGTCGCAGGAATAAATAATCCCCATCGCGGTGGCGATGGGGCCTTCCATACGCGCCATCAGATCAATCCATTGCCCTACGCCCGCATCTTGTTTGAAGTAGCGAGGGTCGACCATATTCATGCTGCCGGTGTACGCGATGTAATTATCAATCATGATCATCTTGCGATGTTGGCGCAGGTCCATACGGCGTAAAAACACACGCATCAGATTGACCTTTAAGGCTTCGACAACTTCAATACCAGCATTACGCATTAGCTCGGGCCACGGGCTGCGGAAAAAAGCCACACTCCCGGCGGAGTCGAGCATCAATCGGCAATGAATACCACGCCGTGCAGCGGCCATTAATGATTCAGCCACCTGGTCCGCCATGCCGCCGGGCTGCCAGATATAAAACACCATCTCAATATTATGGCGCGCGAGCTGGATGTCGCGGATTAACGCCTGCATCACATCATCTGACTCGGTCATCAGTTGTAGCTGATTCCCTTTGACCCCAGCGATCCCCTGACGACGCTCGCAAAGCTTGAATAATGGCGCAGCGACACTGCTATTTTCTTCGGCGAAGATATGCTTACAGGCTTTAAGGTCGTTAAGCCATTTTGCGGTGGAAGGCCACATCGCTCTGGCGCGTTCAGCGCGGCGTTTGCCTAAATGGAGCTCGCCAACGGCAAGATAGGCAATAATTCCGACTAACGGCAGAATGTAAATAATCAACAGCCAGGCCATCGCGGAGGGAACTGCGCGTCGTTTCATTAGAATGCGTAAAGTTACGCCTGCAATGAGCAACCAGTATCCCAGAATGGCCAACCAACTCACCAACGTATAAACGGTTGTCATAGATTAGAAATCCTTTTGAAAGCGCATTGTTATGAGTTTACGCATATGGATTCATCTGGCAAATAAAAACGCGGGAAAAGCACTGGTCAGCGTCAGGGGCGGGGGTATAATGACCATTCTGTTGTTGCATAGAGTAGTTAACATGAAGCGGAGTAGAACGGAAGTGGGGCGCTGGCGCATGCAGCGTCAGGCTAGCCGACGTAAATCGCGTTGGCTTGAGGGGCAGTCGCGCCGAAATATGCGTATCCACAGCATCAGGAAGTGCATTCTAAACAAACAGCGTAACTCGTTATTGTTTGCGATCTACAATATCTAAATGTACTGGGCACCATTGCGGTGCCCAATAAGTTTACTCTTCCGTCTTTAAACTCTATTTTTGCGCCGACTCTTTACTGTCAGCTTTCGTTTCTTGTTCATCGTTATCGCTGAAAATGCCATGACCGGAGTTCAACAACATTGAAACGAGCATATCATTATTAATCTCTTCACCATTTAAAACTCGCGCCAGAATTTCGCTGCCAAACAGTTGTGGTGAGAGAATGATATCCGGATGTACCATCTTAATCTTATTCAGGTTTTTGCTATCACTGACGGCGAGAACTGTTTTGACATCACTGCTCATATCTTTTGCCGAGAGTACAACAAACGCGTTATCTGCATCGTTATCACTCAGCGCCAGAATGGCCCGGCAACGATCGATTCCCGCTTTCTTTAACACTGAACTGTCATTACTGTCACCGGGGATAACATCGGCGTTATCGCCTAAGCGTTGCTCAAGTTGCTTGATATCATCTTCAGGCAAGTTGCTGATAACCGTTACGTTTTGTCCGCGTTGATTCAGTTGCAGAATCGTATTGATGGCGAGAATCGAATGTCCGCAAACAATAAAATGATCTTTACGATGCATTGTATGATTGTTTCCTTTTACAAGTTTGTTGAATCCCCCGCGGATAAGCGGACCAAAAATTGAGGTCATAGATGTGGCAAAAACGGTAATGCCGGAAATAATGACCGAAATAGTGAACAATCGTGCTGATTCAGAAACAGGGACAATATCGCCATAGCCGACGGTTGACATGGTTTCTATCGAAAAATAGAACGCGGTCATCAAACTTTCTATTCGCGGATTAAAACCTTCGCTTAAATAAAGCGCACCGTAAGTGGAGTAAAACAGTAACGTCGTGAAACTAATAAATGCGAAAATTGTCCCGGCTGCTGCGCTACTGTGGGAGAAGTCTTTGCGCAGTATCAGCAAAAACACCAGCGTAAAAATGCAAAATCCAATACTAAATTTCAGCCAGGGATAAAAATGCAGAGTGTAAATTAGCGCTATCAACAACAAAATGATACTGATTGCCCATGCGAGCTTTGCCCGGAACAGTAAGCCAATGGAGTTCAGGACAAGAAATACGCCGAGCATAAATAGTGGGGCGTTTGCCAGCAAGGAGAGATCCAGCTCTGAAAATGCTTTGATATGGAAAATATCAAGCAAATTGACCGACATACCATAGATTGTTTTAAAAATAAGCAATCCATTTAAAAAGACGGCCAGCGCGAGAATGTCGTGCCGTAGGGTCACCCATAACTTTGTTGCTGTTTGTTTGAATGTAGTCCAGTGACTCACTGATACCTCTGTAACCACAATTTTGTTTAATTATCTCAACGTGCACATTTTCTGAACATACATGCGGCGCGTGAATGTGTTAAACAATAGTAGATGACTTTATCCGCAGTAATCAAAGGTTTTGAGTGAGCAACTCTGCGTCAGGAAAAGGCATTTTCCTGAATATGTTCACATCATATAAAGAAATACAGATAAAGTTATTATCTGCTTGTGGTGGTGAATGCACTGACCGACCTATAAGGAAAGGCCAAACAAGAACACGGTTGCAAAAACCGTGCCCTTAAATATTGAATCTCTATTCAGAACACTTTCTTAAATGGTTTCACTGAAACGTGTTCATAGACTCCTGCCGCTACGTACGGGTCAGCATCGGCCCAGGCCTGAGCTGCTTCCAGCGACTCAAATTCAGCAATAACGGTTGAGCCAGTAAATCCCGCAGCCCCTGGATCGTTACTGTCTACCGCTGGCATTGGACCGGCGGTCAACAAACGACCTTCATCATGCAGTAACTGTAAACGTGCTAAATGTGCCGGACGAACGGAAAGGCGTTTTTCGAGGCTATCAGCTTTGTCTTGAGCGTAAATAACATACAACACGGGCACAACTCCTTGTTCGGGAAAGTTGTAAAGTACGTTATTTGAAAGGGCGAAGATCTGCAACGGAAAGATGATGTCTTTGTTAAGACCATGCATAAAGTAAGGTCAATTACGCCAAAAATGACATTTTCACTGATCCTGATCGTCTTGCCTTATTGAATATGATTGCTATTTGCATTTAAAATCGGGGCCTGGTTTTTCTACTGAAATGATTATGACTTCAATGACCCTTGATTTACCTCGCCGCTTCCCATGGCCGACGTTACTTTCGGTCTGCATTCATGGTGCTGTTGTGGCGGGTCTGCTCTATACCTCGGTACATCAGGTTATTGAACTACCTGCGCCTGCGCAGCCGATTTCTGTCACGATGGTTGCGCCTGCTGATCTTGAACCGCCACAAGCCGTTCAGCCACCACCGGAGCCGGTGGTAGAGCCAGAACCGGAACCTGAGCCGATCCCTGAACCGCCAAAAGAAGCTCCGGTGGTCATTGAAAAGCCGAAGCCGAAACCTAAGCCAAAACCGAAGCCGGTGAAAAAGGTGGAGCAGCCAAAACGCGATGTCAAACCCGTAGAGTCGCGTCCGGCATCACCGTTTGAAAATACGACACCCGCGCGCCCGACATCAAGTACGGCAACGGCTGCAACCAGCAAGCCGGTTACCAGTGTGGCTTCAGGACCACGCGCATTAAGCCGTAATCAGCCGCAGTATCCGGCACGAGCACAGGCATTGCGCATTGAAGGGCAGGTTAAAGTTAAATTTGATGTCACGCCAGATGGTCGCGTGGATAACGTACAAATCCTCTCAGCCAAGCCTGCAAACATGTTTGAGCGTGAGGTGAAAAATGCGATGCGCAGATGGCGTTATGAGCCGGGTAAGCCAGGCAGTGGGATTGTGGTGAATATCCTGTTTAAAATTAACGGCACTACCGAAATTCAGTAAGCATAAAGTCAAAAGCCTCCGATCGGAGGCTTTTGATTATTACTCAACGGGTAAGGCGCGAGGTTTTCCTTCGGGATCAACCGCGACATACTTAAATAATGCTTCTGTTGCTTTATAGCGTTGCCCGATTGGTTCAGACGCCACTTTTTTCACCCACACTTCAATATTAATGCTGACTGATGTCGTCCCTTTCTGGACACAGCGTGCATAGCAGCACACCACATCCCCGACCGCAACCGGCCGTAAGAAAGTCATTCCTTCAACCCGCACGGTCACTACACGACCGTGGGCAATTTCTTTCGCCAGAATAGCGCCGCCAATATCCATTTGTGACATTAACCAACCACCAAAGATGTCACCATTGGCATTGGTATCGGCGGGCATGGCTAAAGTACGTAAAACAAGATCGCCCTGAGGGACGTTATGTGTTGTAGACATGGTAAAACCGACTTAAAAGGAAAATCACAGGCGCGATGCTACTATGATTTTCCTGAGGAGAACAGAGGAGATACAGCGCCAGCCCCTGAAGGACTGGCAGTCTGGTTAGGATTTATCTTCCTGCGGCATGTGGCGGTAGATATAGATACCGCTTAACAATGTGAAGATTAAGGTAAGGGCGGTCAGGCCAAAGACTTTAAAGTTGACCCAAATATTTTGCGGCAGCCAGAATGCGATGTAGATGTTTGCCAGACCGCAAAGGATAAAGAAAACAGCCCAGGCCAGATTCAGCTTCGACCATACCGATTGCGGCAGGGTGAGTTCTTTACCCAGCATCCGCTGAATTAGCGGCTTTTTCATCACCCATTGGCTGACTAACAGGGCACCCGCAAACAGGGCATAAATGACAGTAACCTTCCATTTAATAAACTCATCATTGTGGAAGAACAGCGTTAAGCCACCGAAGACGACCACCAGAACAAAAGTGATCAGGGCCATCTTCTCAACCTTACGAAAGCGAACCCAGCTATATATAAGCACAATCGCCGTGGCGACGATGAGCGCCGCAGTAGCCGCATAGATGTCATAAATCTTGTAAAACGCGAAAAAGACAACCAGCGGTAAAAAATCAAGAAACTGCTTCATTTTACGATTCCGTAATCAAATGCTTAAGGTTATTGGCGAATCAACATATACAGGCGGAACAGATAGATGAGCAATACGGCTGAAATCAGGTTGCTCAAGGTGTTCGCCAGTACGGCACCAATTTCCGGGGTTAATGCGGCAAAAGAAGAGGCAAAAAGCAGCAACAGTGTTTTTGCCAGCAACCAGCTCAGTACTGCGGGTGCCACCAGACGTATATTCGCCCATGTCAGCCGCATACTGCTACGCATCGAGGCAAAAACGCCCATTTTGTCCTGTACCAGCATCACCGGTGCCAGAGCCAGTAAAATGGCCATGATAATTCCCGGAACGACCACCAGCATGATGCCAATCTGTACTAAAAGGGTAGTCAGAAAAATCAGAATAAATAACTTTGGCAATATCGGCGCACTGGCACCAATAGCTCGCAGTGCACTGACTCTCTGACCCGCAGACACCAGCTGGATAATTAATATTACGCCCCCGGCGAGAATGGCGTTACCGATTAATCCTGAAAAAGTGGACGCCGCTGAAGCCTGCAGCAAAATTTGTTGCTGTTCCGGTGACATATTCTGAACCAGGTCGAACAACCCACTACTGCCGCTAACGGGTACGCCGTCATTGAGCTGCGCAAGCTGTGCATCACTGGGTGAGAAAACATGCCCTAACACCACTGTGATAAACGCACATAGCAACGATACCAACAGAATGGTCATAAATTGATTACGGAAAAAATTTCCGGTGTCACGGTATACGGACTGCGCCGTGATAGACATGCACTCTCCTTGAGTTTTATGCAGGTGTTAATTAGCGGGCAATTGTACCCTGGTTAAGCCCCGGGTGGCAGCATCAGGTCTTGTATGGAAAAGCATATCTTTGTAAAGCGGAGGTAATTGCTGGCCTTCAGGCGTGGGCAAACCGCTGCAAGTGGCGAGCGAGTTAATATTTGCGTAGCGAAATATATAAAAATTGATTTAAATCACATTAACCAGGATTTTCAATGCAACTTCTAAATTAATCCAGATCAATAAAGGGTGAATTACCATATGTAATGTGATCTGTGTAGGATCATTTGTTACCCCAATGTGGGTATATTCGTCACGTTTTTATAACCATAACGACGGAGCGGATATGAAAAAGTTAACAGTGGCGGCTTTGGCAGTAGCAACTCTTCTCTCTGGCAGTGCCTTTGCGCATGAAGCCGGCGAATTTTTTATGCGTGCAGGTTCTGCAACCGTACGTCCAACAGAAGGTGCTGGTGGTACGTTAGGAAGTCTGGGTGGATTCAGCGTGACCAATAACACTCAACTGGGCCTGACGTTTACTTATATGGCGACCGACAACATTGGTGTGGAATTACTGGCGGCATCGCCGTTTCGTCATAAAGTTGGCACAGCCACTACCGGGGATATTGCAACTGTCCACCATTTACCGCCAACACTGATGGCACAATGGTATTTTGGCGATTCAGGCAGTAAATTCCGTCCTTACATTGGTGCGGGTATTAACTACACCACCTTTTTTAATAATGACTTCAATGACACCGGTGAAGGTCTTGGTTTATCTGACCTTAGTCTGAAGGATTCATGGGGCGTGGCGGGGCAAGTAGGTCTGGATTATCTCATCAACCGTGACTGGTTGCTGAATATGTCGGTCTGGTACATGGATATCGATACCACGGCTAAGTACAAATCTGGTGTTACTACCGTAAAAGACTCGGTACGACTGGATCCGTGGGTGTTTATGTTCTCCGCAGGATATCGTTTTTAATTTTCTCTGCAAAACCTCTGCAAAACCCCTCTGCAAAACTGGTCATCAAATGACCAGTTTTTTCCATTCCTTACCGCGTGCGTCGTTGTAAATATCGGTCATTTTTTGATTCGAATGGCCCAGCAAAATTTTGGTATCAACCCCCTGCTCTCTGAACAATCGCTCTGATAAAGATCTCTGCTCATGGAAAGAGGGTGGGGTGCCATTAGCACGCCAGTTGTAATCCACAGAATCCCGGGCTTTTTTAAATGCAACGGTTAATGTTGCTGGCTTAACCATCCCGCCGCGCTTAGCTGTCCCTTTCGCGTGATGGTGGTGCAATAGCCACGGACTAAGAACGCAATCGCGGCAGGATGACACTACATCATCCAGGGTGAGATTTAATTTATCGCAACGCAGAGCCAGAGGGATGGCAATCCGGGTTCCTGTTTTTTGCTGTTCGACATGAAGATAACCATCCCGGATATCCGAAAATTGCATTTTGCAAATATCTGAAAGGCGCTGGCCTGTCATCAGTGCCAGCAGCATACCGCGCTGTAAAAAGTAACCATCCTTTTCCGCTGCGTTATAAATCATCATCCACTCATCAAAAGTCAGTCGCTGTCTTGATATCCGCACCTGCGGTTTTTTTGCCGATTCTGCAGGGTTAAAGCCTGGCGGGACATCGCCCGTTTGCTGAGCTTCCCGGAAAACATCGATCAGTACTTTCCTGAAAATTTGTCCCATTCTGTTATGTCCTCTGGCCTTGTACTCTTCCAGTACTGATACCACATCTTTTACGGTTATGGCATCTAACGGTCTGGTGCCAAAACGTTCATCAAATACCCTGAGAGGGGCCGCTTTCTGTTTCAGCGTGTTGAGTTTGATCTCGCCGTTTTCATATCTTTCCTGTTGAATTTTTCTGTAATTATTCAGAAAAATGGTAACGGTTGATGAACCGCCGGTATCACTAATAATTTTCTCCTGCAGACTGAGCATTTGTTCCATTTGCTGCCGGGCAAGACGGCTGTTCGCTTCTGCTGCAATAGTTTCTGCCAGTTTCTGGTCAATACTGCCGAGACCGTGATTTTTGCCTGTTATGGGATGCCTGTAACGCCAGTAAACTTTGTTATTTCTTTTGTCAAAATACGGAGATAATCCCGGAACATCGGTTTTATATTTTCGCGGGCGCGCCATCTTCCAGTATCCTCTTCAAAGCAGGGTGATCTGTGGCGATCACCTCCGGCTTGTTTACCATTCCGACAAAGCGAGCTTGCGGATCCACTCGCCAGCGTCTTCCAACTTTTTTGGGGAGAGGAAATATCATTCCGGCTTTAGCGTATTTACTTAACGTACTCGGAGTTGGGACCGGTTCACTGAATTCCTCTTTTGCCCACTCAGTGAGCAGAATAAGTCTTGCCATGAGCGTCGTTCGCTAATCATGGTCGCCGCCACTATAGCTGGTGGGCAACGACCGGGGTTGAACATTAAAAATCAGCCTGATTCGGGATCAGTTTTTGCCAGATAACTGAAACGTATTTTGCCTGGTAACGGGCGTCATCAAGTGCATTATGGCGCTCACCTTCGAATGGAATAGCCGTTCTGGCATCGAAGTCTATGGCTTTCCCCAG
>NZ_PSRU01000017.1:0-137109 GCF_003000935.1 Escherichia sp. R1 | reverse complement strand
GGTGCTTTTGCCGTTACGCACCACCCCGTCAGTAGCTGAACAGGAGGGACAGCTGATAGAAACAGAAGCCACTGGAGCACCTCAAAAACACCATCATACACTAAATCAGTAAGTTGGCAGCATCACCTCCGCCCGATAATCGTTTGTACCCTAACTGGCGCTATTCTCGGTGATATTCAGACTGGCTTAATTACCGGTGGTCTGACAGAGTTGGCTTTCGCCGGATTAACCCCTGCAGGTGGTGTTCAGCCGCCCAACCCGATTATGGCGGGTCTGATGACCACCGTCATTGCATGGTCTACGGGCGTTGATGCCAAAACAGCAATTGGTCTTGGCCTGCCGTTTAGTTTGTTAATGCAGTACGTCATTCTGTTCTTCTATTCCGCTTTCTCATTATTTATGACCAAAGCCGATAAATGCGCGAAAGAGGCGGATACGGCAGCGTTTTCCCGGCTTAACTGGACAACGATGCTCATCGTCGCTTCAGCGTATGCGGTGATTGCTTTCCTCTGTACTTACCTGGCACAGGGGGCGATGCAGGCGCTGGTGAAAGCGATGCCCGCCTGGCTGACCCACGGCTTTGAAGTGGCTGGCGGTATTCTGCCTGCCGTTGGTTTTGGCTTGCTGCTGCGCGTAATGTTCAAAGCGCAATATATCCCTTACCTGATCGCCGGTTTCCTGTTTGTTTGCTACATCCAGGTCAGCAACCTGTTGCCGGTTGCCGTACTGGGCGCAGGCTTTGCGGTGTATGAGTTTTTCAATGCGAAATCCCGGCAGCAAGCGCAACCGCAGCCCGTTGCCAGTAAAAATGAAGAAGAGGACTACAGCAATGGGATCTGAAATCAGTAAAAAAGATATCACCCGTCTGGGCTTTCGTTCGTCGCTGCTGCAAGCGAGCTTTAACTACGAAAGGATGCAGGCGGGCGGTTTTACCTGGGCGATGTTGCCGATCCTGAAAAAGATTTATAAGGACGACAAACCGGGCTTAAGCGCGGCGATGAAAGATAACCTCGAATTTATTAATACCCACCCGAATCTGGTCGGATTCCTGATGGGGTTATTAATTTCGATGGAAGAAAAAGGAGAAAACCGCGACACCATTAAAGGCCTCAAAGTGGCACTGTTTGGCCCAATCGCCGGGATTGGCGATGCGATTTTCTGGTTTACTTTGTTGCCGATTATGGCGGGAATTTGCTCATCATTTGCCAGCCAGGGAAACCTGCTGGGGCCGATTCTATTTTTCGCCGTTTACCTGCTTATCTTTTTCCTGCGCGTCGGCTGGACCCACGTCGGTTATTCAGTCGGCGTGAAGGCGATCGATAAAGTGCGAGAGAACTCGCAGATGATTGCCCGTTCGGCAACCATCCTCGGGATCACGGTAATCGGCGGGCTGATCGCTTCGTATGTGCATATTAACGTGGTGACATCGTTTGCCATCGACAATACCCACAGCGTTGCGCTGCAGCAGGATTTCTTCGATAAAGTCTTCCCGAACATTTTACCGATGGCCTACACCCTGCTGATGTATTACTTCCTGCGGGTGAAAAAAGCGCATCCGGTGCTGTTAATCGGCGTGACTTTTGTGCTCTCTATTGTTTGTTCCGCATTCGGCATTTTGTAAATGGAACGAGGCACTGCGTCTGGTGGTGCCTCTTTACTTAAGGAATTTCATCCTGTGCAAACCCTTCAGCAAGTTGAAAACTATACGGCGTTAAGTGAACGTGCCAGCGAATATTTATTGGCCGTGATCCGTAGCAAACCGAATGCCGTGATTTGCCTGGCGACCGGAGCCACGCCATTACTGACGTATCATTATCTGGTAGAAAAAATCCACCAGCAGCAGGTTGATGTCAGCCAGCTCACCTTCGTGAAGCTCGACGAATGGGTGGATCTGCCATTAACGATGCCAGGCACCTGCGAAACTTTCCTGCAACAGCATATCGTGCAGCCGCTGGGGCTACGTGAAGACCAGCTCATCAGCTTTCGCTCCGAAGAGATAAATGAGACAGAGTGCGAACGGGTAACGAACCTGATTGCGCGCAAAGGCGGTCTGGATTTATGCGTTCTCGGATTGGGGAAAAACGGTCATCTTGGGCTGAACGAACCGGGAGAAAGCCTGCAACCGGCCTGCCATATCAGTCAACTTGATGCCAGAACACAGCAACATGAGATGTTAAAAACCGCGGGTCGCCCCGTGACTCGTGGGATCACCTTAGGCCTGAAGGATATTCTCAATGCCCGCGAAGTTTTGTTACTGGTGACTGGCGAAGGAAAGCAGGATGCGACAGATCGTTTTCTCACGGCTAAAGTCTCTACCGCTATCCCGGCTTCATTTTTATGGCTGCACAGTAACTTTATTTGTTTAATTAACACCTAACCAGATGAAAAATTTGCTCAAAATGTTTAAATTAACTTATGTAACAGTCACGCATTATATTAAATAACATTTGACTGGGTTGAACATAACGCCGATAGCAAAAGGAGTTATGTTCAACAATTTAATTTTAGATATACATATAACTTGTTCTATTAATAAATCACCTCGTATTCTGACTCGCCCCCTGGCGCAGCAAAGTCAGGCATTTATACTCTTTTGAATACATAGAAAATTGATATCAATATAATGAAAATATCAAATATTTGCATATAAATATAATCTTAAAGTTCAGTCTATTTAATGTTCAATGAAATATTTCTGCCTGTATAATCTTTAAAGATGTTGAACATATATTCACATTAAATATGATTATGTACTTGTTACAAGGATAAGGTTATATATGAATAAAGTTACAAAAACAGCTATTGCGGGCTTACTTGCGCTTTTCGCAGGTAATGCCGCTGCAACCGATGGTGAAATAGTTTTTGATGGCGAGATTTTAAAATCCGCTTGTGAAATCAATGACTCTGATAAGAAAATTGAAGTTGCTCTTGGTCACTATAATGCCGAACAGTTTCGTAATATTGGCGAGCGTAGCCCAAAAATTCCATTCACTATTCCTTTAGTTAACTGCCCAATGACTGGGTGGGAGCACGATAACGGCAACGTTGAAGCGTCTTTCCGTCTATGGCTGGAAACGCGAGATAATGGCACCGTCCCTAACTTCCCTAATCTGGCAAAAGTAGGCTCTTTTGCTGGCATAGCGGCAACAGGTGTGGGTATCCGTATTGACGATGCGGAAAGCGGAAACATTATGCCACTGAATGCTATGGGCAATGATAACACGGTTTATCAGATCCCGGCGGAATCCAATGGTATTGTCAATGTTGACCTCATCGCTTACTACGTATCAACCGTAGTTCCATCAGAAATCACCCCAGGGGAAGCAGACGCTATCGTTAACGTAACGCTGGATTACCGTTAATACGTTAGGGCGTTATCTGACCTGTCAGATAACGCCCTTTTCCTTCCTCTTTCTCGTTGTATCAGGTTGAAAAATAACTATGTCAAAACGAACATTCGCGGTGATATTAACCTTGTTGTGTAGCTTCTGTATTGGCCAGGCGCTTGCAGGAGGAATCGTTTTACAGCGAACGCGAGTGATCTATGATGCCAGCCGCAAAGAGGCTGCGTTACCTGTCGCAAACAAAGGCGCAGAAACGCCTTATTTACTGCAATCATGGGTAGATAATATAGATGGTAAAAGCCGTGCCCCATTTATTATAACCCCACCGCTATTTCGTCTTGAGGCTGGCGATGACTCATCACTGCGAATTATTAAAACAGCTGATAACCTGCCTGAAAATAAAGAGTCGCTGTTCTACATTAATGTTCGTGCCATTCCTGCAAAGAAAAAATCAGATGATGTTAATGCTAACGAGTTGACGCTGGTATTTAAAACACGGATCAAAATGTTTTATCGCCCCGCACACCTGAAGGGACGGGTAAACGATGCGTGGAAATCACTGGAATTTAAACGTAGTGACCATTCACTCAATATATATAACCCAACTGAATATTACGTCGTATTTGCCGGACTGGCAGTCGATAAAACCGATCTCACAAGCAAAATTGAATATATCGCGCCCGGAGAACATAAACAGTTACCACTTCCTGCATCTGGCGGAAAGAACGTGAAATGGGCTGCGATCAATGATTATGGCGGCAGTTCCGGGACAGAAACTCGTCCACTGCAATAAAAAATATAAAAACACAGGTCATCAGGGAATGCCACAACGACACCACCAGGGACATAAACGCACACCGAAACAGTTGGCGCTCATCATCAAACGTTGTTTGCCGATGGTGCTCACTGGCAGCGGCATGCTTTGCACTACCGCTAACGCCGAAGAGTATTATTTCGACCCCATTATGCTGGAAACCACAAAAAGTGGTATGCAAACAACCGATCTGTCGCGTTTTTCAAAAAAATATGCACAACTACCAGGAACTTATCAGGTTGATATCTGGCTGAATAAAAAGAAGGTTTCACAGAAAAAAATTACATTTACCGCCAATGCAGAGCAACTTCTGCAGCCACAGTTTACGGTAGAACAACTACGTGAGCTGGGTATTAAGGTGGATGAAATCCCGGCGCTGGCTGAAAAAGATGACGATAGCGTGATCAACTCGCTTGAACAAATCATTCCCGGTACAGCTGCTGAATTTGATTTCAATCATCAGCAACTTAATTTGAGCATTCCCCAAATTGCACTGTACCGTGATGCAAGAGGTTACGTCTCCCCTTCTCGTTGGGACGATGGTATACCAACGCTGTTTACCAACTACTCGTTTACAGGTTCTGATAACCGTTACCGCCAGGGCAATCGTAGCCAACGACAGTACCTGAATATGCAAAATGGTGCTAATTTTGGCCCCTGGCGATTACGCAACTATTCCACATGGACACGCAACGATCAGACATCAAGCTGGAATACCATCAGTAGTTATTTACAACGTGATATCAAGGCGTTGAAGTCTCAGTTGCTTCTGGGAGAAAGCGCCACCAGCGGCAGTATTTTTTCCAGCTACACCTTTACTGGCGTGCAACTCGCTTCCGACGATAATATGTTGCCAAACAGCCAGCGCGGATTTGCCCCAACGGTACGCGGTATCGCAAACAGTAGTGCAATCGTGACTATCAGGCAAAATGGTTATGTGATCTATCAAAGCAACGTGTCAGCGGGTGCCTTTGAAATTAACGATCTCTACCCCTCTTCCAACAGCGGCGATTTAGAAGTCACGATTGAAGAAAGTGACGGTACACAACGTCGCTTTATCCAGCCTTATTCTTCATTACCCATGATGCAGCGACCTGGGCATCTAAAGTATAGCGCGACCGCTGGACGCTATCGCGCTGATGCAAACAGTGATAGCAAGGAACCCGAATTTGCTGAAGCCACGGCAATATATGGTTTGAATAATACTTTTACGCTGTATGGCGGCCTGCTCGGTTCTGAAGATTATTATGCGCTGGGGATCGGTATCGGCGGCACACTTGGCGCACTGGGCGCGTTGTCGATGGATATCAACAGAGCTGACACCCAATTCGATAACCAGCACTCTTTTCATGGCTATCAATGGCGTACGCAGTACATCAAAGATATCCCGGAAACCAACACCAATATCGCTGTCAGCTACTATCGCTATACCAACGATGGCTATTTTAGTTTTAATGAAGCCAATACCCGCAATTGGGACTATAACAGTCGCCAAAAAAGTGAAATTCAATTCAACATCAGCCAGACAATATTTGATGGGGTAAGTCTGTATGCCTCCGGTTCGCAGCAAGACTATTGGGGCAATAACGATAAAAACAGGAATATCTCTGTTGGGGTTTCCGGCCAGCAATGGGGAGTTGGTTACAGCCTGAATTATCAATACAGCCGCTACACTGATCAAAATAATGACCGCGCACTCTCTTTGAATCTCAGTATTCCGTTAGAACGCTGGTTACCGCGTAGCCGGGTTTCCTATCAGATGACCAGCCAGAAAGATCGCCCAACCCAACATGAAATGCGTCTTGATGGCTCACTGCTGGATGATGGTCGCCTGAGCTATAGCCTGGAACAAAGTCTGGATGACGATAACAACCATAACAGTAGCCTGAACGCCAGTTACCGTTCACCTTATGGCACCTTCAGTGCCGGATACAGCTACGGTAATGACAGCAGCCAATACAATTACGGCGTTACCGGCGGCGTGGTTATCCATCCTCATGGCGTGACGCTCTCGCAATATCTGGGCAACGCTTTTGCGCTTATCGATGCTAACGGAGCATCTGGCGTGAGGATACAAAACTATCCGGGGATTGCTACCGATCCTTTTGGCTATGCAGTGGTTCCTTATCTCACAACTTATCAGGAAA
This sequence comes from Escherichia sp. R1, assembly GCF_003000935.1. NCBI lineage: Bacteria > Pseudomonadati > Pseudomonadota > Gammaproteobacteria > Enterobacterales > Enterobacteriaceae > Escherichia > Escherichia sp. R1. Next base: position 130,804 of record NZ_PSRU01000017.1, on the reverse strand, counting down.
ACCGTCTCTCGGTAGATACTACGCAGCTGCCCGATAACGTCGATCTTGAACAAACAACACAGTTTGTGGTGCCCAACAGAGGTGCAATGGTAGCGGCGCGTTTCAACGCCAATATCGGTTATCGCGTACTTGTTACAGTCAGCGATCGCAACGGTAAACCGTTGCCCTTTGGCGCTCTTGCCAGCAACGATGATACGGGGCAACAAAGTATCGTCGATGAGGGCGGCATACTATATCTCTCTGGGATATCGAGTAAATCACAAAGCTGGACTGTACGCTGGGGAAATCAGGCAGATCAACAATGTCAGTTTGCTTTCAGTACACCGGATTCAGAACCTACAACCTCTGTATTACAAGGCACAGCGCAGTGCCATTAAGGATAAAAAAATGAAAAGAGCGCCTCTTATAACAGGTCTTTTGTTGATATCCACATCCTGCGCTTATGCCTCCTCAGGAGGGTGTGGAGCCGACAGCACTAGCGGTGCGACAAATTACAGCAGTGTGGTTGATGATGTTACGGTGAACCAGACAGATAACGTGACAGGACGGGAGTTTACCTCTGCAACGCTAAGTAGCACTAACTGGCAATACGCCTGTTCCTGCTCTGCGGGTAAGGCAGTTAAACTTGTCTATATGGTCAGCCCCGTACTTACCACCACTGGACATCAGACAGGATATTACAAACTCAATGACAGCCTGGATATTAAAACCACATTACAGGCAAACGACATTCCAGGACTCACAACCGACCAGGTTGTCTCTGTTAACACCCGATTCACACAGATAAAAAACAACACGGTATATTCTGCTGCAACCCAAACGGGTGTTTGCCAGGGTGATACGTCTCGTTATGGACCCGTTAATATTGGTGCGAACACCACCTTTACCCTGTATGTCACCAAGCCATTTCTCGGCTCGATGACCATTCCGAAAACGGATATTGCCGTCATTAAAGGCGCGTGGGTCGATGGAATGGGAAGCCCGTCTACAGGTGACTTCCATGATTTAGTCAAGTTATCGATTCAGGGAAATCTCACCGCCCCACAGTCGTGCAAAATTAATCAGGGCGATGTTATTAAGGTTAATTTTGGATTCATCAATGGTCAGAAGTTTACCACCCGCAATGCCATGCCAGACGGTTTTACTCCAGTAGACTTTGATATCACTTATGACTGTGGTGATACTTCAAAGATTAAAAACTCGTTGCAAATGCGCATCGACGGTACAACTGGGGTAGTAGACCAGTACAACCTGGTCGCCAGGCGAAGAAGTTCAGACAATGTGCCCGATGTCGGTATTCGTATTGAAAATCTCGGCGGCGGAGTTGCAAATATTCCTTTTCAGAACGGTATCCTTCCCGTTGATCCTTCCGGGCATGGCACCGTCAATATGCGCGCCTGGCCAGTTAATCTGGTCGGTGGTGAGCTGGAAACAGGAAAATTTCAGGGCACAGCCACCATTACCGTCATCGTGCGGTAAAAGAAGACGTTGCGTTTTGATTAACGCAACGCTTCGGCACTGTTACCCCTGCTGCTCCAGCGCATACTTATACAGCGCATTTTTCTTCACGCCGTGAATTTCTGCGGCCAGCGCCGCCGCTTTTTTCAGCGGCAGTTCTGCCTGTAGCAGCGCCAGCGTGCGCAGGGCATCGGCGGGTAAGTCTTCTTCCTGTGCTTTATGACCTTCGACAATCAGCACCATTTCGCCTTTGCGACGGTTTTCATCTTCCTTTACCCACGCCAGCAGCTCGCCAACGGGCGCGCCGTGAATGGTTTCCCAGGTTTTGGTCAGCTCACGCGCCAGAACCACGTAGCGGGATTCGCCTAATACCGCAACGATATCTTCCAGGCTATCTAACAGACGGTGGGTAGATTCATAAAAAATCAGCGTGCGCGGCTCCGCTTCAATGGCTTTTAGCGCATCACGGCGGCCTTTTGATTTGGCAGGTAAAAAGCCTTCGTAACAGAAACGGTCAGAGGGTAAACCCGCTGCGCTTAACGCAGTGATAGCAGCACACGGCCCGGGTAGCGGCACCACGCGGATCCCCGCTTCACGGCAGGTACGCACCAGATGGTAGCCAGGATCGTTAATTAGCGGCGTTCCGGCATCGGAAACCAGCGCAATGTTTTGCCCCTCTTGCAGCTTCGCCAGCAGCGTTTCAGCTTTTTGTTGTTCGTTATGGTCGTGCAGCGCAAACAACCGGGCATTAATCCCAAAATGTTGCAGCAATAAACCGGTGTGACGAGTATCCTCGGCGGCAATCAGATCAACGGCCTGTAATACCTCTAACGCACGCTGGGTGATATCCGCCAGATTGCCGATTGGCGTCGGTACAATGTAAAGCTGGCCCTGAGAATTATCCGCCGATTGGTGTTGTTTCATTGTGTCGTCCGTATTGCCGATTTAATATTGAGCATTGCGTAAAAAAAATATCACTGGATACATTATGGTACCCTCAACATTTTCTCGTTTGAAAGCCGCGCGTTGTCTGCCTGTTGTTCTGGCAGCCCTGATTTTCGCCGGTTGTGGCACCCATACTCCCGATCAGTCCACTGCTTATATGCAGGGCACGGCGCAGGCTGATTCTGCCTTTTATCTTCAGCAGATGCAGCAAAGCTCTGATGATACCAGGATCAACTGGCAATTACTCGCCATTCGTGCACTGGTGAAAGAAGGTAAAACCGGGCAGGCGGTTGAGTTGTTTAACCAACTACCGCAAGAACTGAACGATGCTCAGCGTCGCGAGAAAACACTGCTGGCGGTAGAGATTAAACTGGCGCAGAAAGATTTTGCTGGCGCGCAAAACTTGCTGGCGAAAATCACACCTGCCGATTTAGAACAAAACCAGCAAGCGCGTTACTGGCAGGCAAAAATCGATGCCAGCCAGGGGCGTCCTTCCATTGATTTACTGCGCGCGTTAATTGCTCAGGAACCGCTGCTTGGCGCGAAAGAAAAACAGCAGAATATTGATGCCACCTGGCAGGCGCTCTCCTCCATGACTCAGGAACAGGCGAATACGCTGGTGATCAACGCCGACGAAAATATTCTGCAAGGCTGGCTGGATCTGCAGCGCGTCTGGTTTGATAACCGTAACGATCCCGACATGATGAAAGCCGGGATCGCCGACTGGCAGAAACGTTATCCGAACAATCCGGGCGCGAAAATGCTGCCAACGCAGTTGGTTAACGTAAAAGCGTTTAAACCAGCCTCGACCAACAAAATCGCCCTGCTGTTGCCACTGAATGGCCAGGCAGCGGTATTTGGTCGCACTATTCAGCAAGGCTTTGAAGCGGCGAAAAATATCGGCACTCAGCCAGTGGCAGCTCAGGTAGCTGCCGCACCTGCCGCAGACGTAGCTGAACAACCTCAGCCGCAAACCGTGGATGGCGTTGCCAGCCCGGCACAAGCCTCGGTTAGCGATCTGACCGGTGAACAGCCTGCAGCCCAGCCGGTGCCTGTAAGCGCCCCGGCGACAAGCACCGCAGCGGTAAGCGCACCCGCAAATCCATCCGCAGAGCTGAAAATCTACGATACCTCATCACAACCACTTAGCCAGATCTTAAGCCAGGTTCAGCAGGATGGCGCGAGTATTGTGGTCGGTCCGTTGCTGAAAAATAACGTTGAAGAGTTGCTGAAGAGCAACACTCCGCTGAACGTACTGGCACTGAACCAGCCGGAGAATATCGAAAATCGCGTCAATATTTGTTACTTCGCGCTTTCACCGGAAGACGAAGCGCGCGATGCAGCGCGTCATATTCGTGACCAGGGTAAACAAGCGCCGCTGGTGCTGATCCCACGCAGTTCATTGGGCGATCGCGTAGCCAATGCGTTTGCGCAAGAGTGGCAGAAACTGGGCGGCGGCACCGTTCTGCAACAAAAATTTGGTTCCACCAGCGAATTACGCGCGGGTGTTAACGGCGGTTCTGGTATTGCTTTAACGGGTAGCCCGATTACTCTCAGAGCGACAACCGACTCCGGCATGACGACCAACAATCCAACGCTGCAAACCACGCCAACCGATGACCAGTTCACCAATAATGGCGGTCGTGTCGATGCGGTGTACATTGTGGCAACGCCGGGTGAAATCGCTTTTATCAAACCGATGATCGCCATGCGTAACGGTAGCCAGAGCGGTGCAACGCTGTACGCCAGCTCCCGCAGTGCGCAAGGGACCGCTGGCCCGGATTTCCGACTGGAGATGGAAGGCTTGCAGTACAGCGAAATCCCGATGCTGGCAGGCGGTAATCTACCGTTAATGCAGCAGGCACTCAGCGCGGTGAATAACGATTATTCACTGGCTCGCATGTATGCGATGGGCGTCGATGCCTGGTCGCTGGCAAATCATTTCTCACAAATGCGCCAGGTTCAGGGTTTTGAAATCAACGGTAATACCGGAAGCCTGACGGCTAACCCGGATTGCGTGATTAACAGGAACTTATCATGGCTACAGTACCAACAAGGTCAGGTAGTCCCCGTCAGTTAACCACCAAACAGACCGGCGATGCGTGGGAAGCACAAGCGCGTCGCTGGCTGGAAGGCAAAGGACTGCGGTTTATCGCCGCTAACGTGAACGAGCGTGGCGGCGAGATCGATCTGATAATGCGTGAAGGCCGGACCACCATTTTTGTCGAGGTACGCTATCGCCGCTCTGCGCTTTATGGCGGCGCGGCAGCCAGTGTGACCCGCAGCAAACAACACAAATTATTACAGACTGCCCGCTTGTGGCTCGCGCGTCATAATGGGAGTTTTGATACTGTGGATTGCCGGTTCGATGTGGTAGCCTTCACCGGGAATGAGGTTGAGTGGATTAAGGATGCCTTTAATGACCACTCATAATTAAGGTTTAAGGATTAGCGTGCAAGAAAGAATTAAAGCTTGCTTCACTGAAAGCATTCAAACTCAAATTGCGGCGGCAGAGGCGCTTCCGGATGCCATCTCCCGTGCAGCCATGACGCTGGTTCAGTCTCTGCTCAATGGCAACAAAATCCTCTGTTGTGGTAATGGAACTTCCGCTGCCAATGCACAGCATTTTGCTGCCAGCATGATCAACCGTTTCGAAACGGAGCGGCCCAGCTTACCTGCCATTGCACTAAATACTGATAATGTTGTCTTAACGGCGATTGCCAACGATCGCTTACATGATGAAGTGTATGCAAAACAGGTGCGGGCGCTGGGTCATGCGGGAGATGTATTGTTAGCCATTTCCACCCGTGGCAACAGCCGCGATATTGTTAAAGCAGTTGAAGCCGCCGTTACGCGTGATATGACCATTGTGGCATTGACCGGCTATGACGGCGGCGAACTTGCAGGTTTGTTAGGGCCACAGGATGTGGAGATCCGCATTCCTTCGCATCGTAGTGCTCGCATTCAGGAAATGCATATGCTGACGGTAAATTGCCTGTGCGATCTGATCGATAACACGCTTTTCCCTCACCAGGATGATTAAGGAGAATACATGAAGGCATTATCGCCAATCGCAGTCCTTATTTCCGCGCTGCTGTTGCAAGGTTGTGTTGCCGCTGCCGTAGTGGGTACCGCTGCTGTGGGTACCAAAGCCGCAACTGACCCACGCAGTGTCGGCACCCAGGTGGACGATGGTACCCTGGAAGTGCGCGTGAACAGCGCATTGTCGAAAGACGAACAGATTAAGAAAGAAGCGCGCATTAATGTAACGGCCTATCAGGGCAAAGTGCTGCTGGTTGGGCAGTCACCAAATGCTGAACTTTCGGCTCGCGCCAAACAGATTGCTATGGGCGTAGACGGTGCCAACGAAGTGTATAACGAGATTCGTCAGGGCCAGCCGATTGGTCTAGGCGAAGCATCTAACGATACGTGGATCACCACCAAAGTGCGTTCGCAGCTCTTAACCAGCGACCTGGTGAAATCGTCCAACGTGAAAGTGACCACCGAAAACGGTGAAGTGTTCCTGATGGGGCTGGTGACTGAACGTGAAGCGAAAGCGGCGGCAGATATTGCCAGCCGGGTGAGCGGCGTGAAGCGGGTAACTACGGCGTTTACGTTTATTAAATAGCAGCCCCTTGTAATGCCTGATGCGACGCTTGCCGCGTCTTATCAGGCCTACAACGATACAAACCGTAGGTCAGATAAGGCGTTTACGCCGCATCCGACATGTTTTCCCTCAAATCAGAACAACAGCGCCAGCCCGCCGACAATCACACCAGACACTGCCACCATCGCCCCTGTCAGCCATAAGGCTTTCGCCGGGAACGCTTTGCGCAGCATAATCAGTGACGGCAAACTCACTGCCGGGAGCGTCATCAACAATGCCAGCGCCGGAGCGGTTCCCATACCTGCCAGCATCATCGTTTGTACAATCGGAATTTCTGCTGCCGTGGGAATGACAAACAAGCATCCTGCTACCGCCATCGCCACCACCCACATCAGGCTGTTATCGACAGCACCATCGGCATGGGGGAATAACCAGACGCGAGCGGCACCCAACACCAGTACTGCAAGGATGTAAACCGGGATCGTACTCCAGAAAAGCGTCCATAGCGCCCTGCCCCAGCGGCTAAAAAACCCGCCCTGTGCTTCCGGTATGTCAATTTCGACCGGTGCCTGCGTTTGCGGTGTTTCACGCACCCATTTTTGCACCAGCGTCGCAATCAGCAACACCATCACCAGCCCGGCCACCAGACGAATCGCCGCAAAACCCCAGCCGAGGACAAAGCCCATAAACACCAGCGTCGCCGGGTTTAACACCGGATTGCCCATCCAGAATGCCAGCGCACCGCCCATCGACACCTGTTGGCGACGCATTCCCGCCGCGACCGGAGCCGCACAGCAGGTACACATCATGCCCGGCAACGAAAACAGCGTTCCCAGCAGCGTGCCGCGAAAGCGCGATTGCCCAAGCGTACGCAACAACCAGTCACGCGGGATCAGCACCTGAATCAACGAACCGAGGATCACCCCCAGCACCGCCGCTTTCCATACCGCGAGGAAATAGATCATCGCGTAATCCAACGCCGCCTGCCATGGGTTAGCATCCGCCTGCGCAAGGATAGATTTACCGATACTGTGGGTTTCGGCAGCAGTAAACGCTTTGCCGTAGTAAGGTTCCCATTTCACATACCAGAGACCGGCAATGACAACGAGAAAGAAAAGCGCGGGTTTCCACCACTGAATGGGCGTTGCCGCCTGAGATGAAGACTGACCAGTCATAGCATTCCCCAGGAATAAGTTATGATAATTGAGCGCGTGAATATTACGCTCACTATCAATTCTTGGGAATAATTATTCAGCTCTTTTGCGTAATTCTGAAGAGCTTAAAATCGTCACGCCTTCATGCTCAGGCCGCATCGACTCTGCCAGCATGACCCGCGCCACGTCTCTCGCATCAATGGATTTCCAGTTACCTGGTAACAAACGGAACAGCGGCGCAAAAAGCGTTTCGTTCATCCGCTGTTTGCTACGATCGCCCAGTAACATCGACGGGCGAGCAATGGTCAATTTCGGCCAGTTCTGGGCGATTAATGCTTCTTCCATCTCCCCTTTGACGCGGTTATAGAAAAACGGCGAGTGGGCATTGGCACCCATCGCACTGACTACCAACATATGCTGCGCGCCCAGTCGCCGCCCGGTTAATGCGGTATCCACTACCAGCGTGTAATCGGCATGAATAAACGCCTCTTTGCTCCCCGCTTCTCGCCGCGTGGTGCCGAGACAACAAAACACAATGTCGATGGGATCGGTGACCTGCGCCAACGCGTCACTCAGTTGCGGATCATGGGGATTAAACACCCCGGGCATATCGCCCAACGGACGTCGCGTCGGCGCAGCAATGGCGTTAACTTTCGGTTCGTTAATCAACATCCGCAGCAGGTGACCGCCCACCAGCCCCGTTGCGCCTGTAATCAGTACCTGACTCATCTTCGCTCCTTTACAGAATTGTCTGCCTTGCGCTCCACGGCTCATGCACCAGGCTTAATAGACCATGAGGTAATTATCCCCGATTGTGGGAAATTCGCCTCATCCAATGCAACAACGCGGAGGAAGCATGAGTAAGAAAATTGCCGTTTTAATCACTGATGAATTTGAGGATTCAGAATTTACTTCACCCGCAGACGAGTTCCGTAAAGCCGGACACGAAGTGATTACCATTGAAAAACAAGCGGGTAAAACGGTGAAAGGCAAAAAAGGAGAAGCCAGCGTGACCATCGATAAATCCATCGATGAAGTGACGCCTGCGGAGTTTGATGCCCTGCTGCTACCGGGCGGCCATTCACCGGATTATCTGCGTGGGGACAACCGTTTTGTCACCTTTACCCGTGATTTTGTGAATAGTGGCAAACCGGTGTTTGCCATCTGTCACGGCCCGCAGTTGCTGATCAGCGCCGATGTGATTCGGGGGCGCAAACTGACCGCAGTTAAACCGATCATTATTGATGTTAAAAATGCGGGCGCGGAATTTTACGATCAGGAAGTCGTGGTTGATAAAGATCAGCTGGTTACCAGCCGGACACCGGACGATCTGCCAGCGTTTAACCGCGAGGCGTTACGCCTGCTCGGTGCCTGAGTCGCGTAGCCAAATCATTTTTTTACCAAAGCCCAGCGTGTTGTCGGTGAATTTGATTTCATCGAGCCGGATTTCCCACACCGGGGCCGACAGCATTCTGGCAACCGGAAAGCGACGATTGTACGCCTTGCGCGCGAGGTCGCTTTCCTCACCTTCCAGCCTGCGGATCTCACCTTTAAACTGCACACCGCGAATTAACGCTACCGTTTTCGGCTGACCGTTTACCGTTCCGGCAACCGCAGCCTGCGGCCCACTCATCTGCGCGTGGCGCGTTTTTTCTTCCGTCAAAATGTAGAAGGCGACTTTCTGCGCATCAAAAAGATAAAAGGCATTAGCGCACCAGAGTTCCCCTTCCTGCTGCACACACCAAGTGACAACATGTTGTTTTGCCAGCCAACGGCTGATGGCGATGAGTGTTTCCATTGCTGTTCTCTTTTATACTGTGGGCCTGACCTTAACATGCGACGCAGACGATGACACCCTGGTTTCTTTACTTGATCCGTACCGCCGACAATAAGCTTTATACCGGGATCACCACGGATGTCGAACGCCGCTATCAGCAGCACCAAAGCGGCAAAGGGGCGAAAGCACTGCGCGGGAAAGGAGAACTAACGCTGGTGTTTTCCGCGCCAGTGGGCGATCGTTCGCTGGCGTTACGGGCGGAATATCGCGTTAAGCAACTGACCAAACGGCAAAAAGAGCGTCTGGTAGCGGAAGGCGCAGGGTTTGCAGAGCTGTTAAGCAGTCTGCAAACCCCGGAGATTAAAAGCGATTGAAATGCTCGTGATACTCAACCAGGCCGGTAACGCCATTCAGCGCGTCATCCGCTAAACGATGTACCTGGAAGGCGCTTTCAGTGCCCGGCCAGCGGCAACGCAGATCGTGATGCGCCGCCAGTTCAAAGCCGAAACGACTGTACAGCGCCGGATCGCCCAGCGTCACCACTGCGGCATAGCCGAACTCATTAAGCGAATCGAGTCCTTCATAGACCAGTTGGCGTGCCAGCCCCTGTCCACGGTATTTTTCATCAACCGCCAACGGTGCCATGCCGACCCATTGCAGGTCTTCGCCCTGCACATCAACCGGACTAAATGCCACATAGCCAATGACCTGACCTTCGTCATCTGTCGCCACCAGCCCCAGCGTCAGAAAGCCATCTTCACGCAGATCGTGAACCAGCTTCGCTTCCGCATCACTTTCGAATGAGCGACGCAGCAGGGCATCAATACCCGGCGCATCAATGGGAATTTCTACTCGAATTAGCATGGTTCACCTACCGATGTCTGTTTGGTTTCAGGCGCGGTTTTCATTCCCGCCTCAACAAAATCCGCCAGTTGCAGCAGCATCATGCGTAAGGCTTTCGGCATTTGCTCCAGTTCAATGGCGTCCATCAGGTTTTTCACATACAGCCCCAGCTCCGTATCGCCTTCAATCACCAGCCGACGCTGGAAGAAGAGCGTATCCGGATCTTGTTTACGCGCCGCAATCATCAGCAGATCGCTGGCGTCGGCACTAAAACTCACATCAGCTTGCGCGTTCTGGCTAACGACCAGTTTGCCATTCACCACCGAGGTAAACCATTGCAGGTCAATATCACGCACATGAATACTTAACCAGCGGCCTTCAAGAAACTCCAGCTCGCCATCATCCAGCGCCTGGCGGAATTGCCAGCTTAAGACCTGCTCAAGAACCTGGCGTTTTAGCGCAAATGGCGTCAGTTTTACCGGTACACTCAACAGAGATGGCCCCAAATGCACAATACGGGAACGCAGTTTATCCAACACGAGTTTTACTCCCTGTTTCAACAATCATCCTATTTTGCCATATCAGAAAAATAACATAGCGGTATAAATCAACAATTCCATATGAAATTGCTGCTACCACCAATACAACTTTAACTGCCTTAAATCAAAAATTGTCGCAGCAAGGTTAACTAAAATCCCAGTTCGTTAACATTTTTGCGTTTTGATAGCGCAACCTTCAGGAAAAATTATGGAGCTGCTCTGCCCTGCCGGAAATCTCCCGGCGCTTAAGGCGGCCATCGAAAACGGCGCAGATGCTGTTTATATCGGGCTAAAAGATGATACCAATGCCCGTCACTTCGCCGGCCTTAACTTTACCGAGAAAAAATTGCAGGAAGCGGTGAGTTTTGTCCATCAACATCGCCGCAAACTTCACATCGCGATTAACACTTTTGCGCATCCGGACGGTTACGCCCGTTGGCAGCGCGCCGTGGATATGGCGGCGCAGCTGGGTGCCGACGCGCTGATCCTCGCCGACCTCGCCATGCTGGAGTACGCCGCCGAGCGTTATCCGCATATTGAGCGCCACGTATCGGTGCAGGCTTCGGCGACCAATGAAGAGGCGATTAACTTTTATCATCGCCATTTTGACGTTGCTCGCGTGGTGCTGCCGCGCGTGTTGTCGATTCATCAGGTGAAACAACTGGCACGGGTCACACCTGTACCACTGGAAGTCTTTGCTTTCGGCAGCCTGTGCATTATGTCGGAAGGTCGTTGCTATCTGTCGTCGTATCTGACGGGTGAATCGCCCAACACCGTGGGTGCGTGTTCTCCGGCCCGTTTCGTGCGCTGGCAACAAACGCCGCAGGGGCTGGAATCCCGCCTGAACGAAGTGCTGATCGACCGTTATCAGGACGGCGAAAACGCAGGTTATCCGACGCTGTGTAAAGGGCGTTATCTGGTGGACGGCGAGCGCTATCACGCGCTGGAAGAACCAACCAGTCTCAATACCCTTGAGCTGCTGCCGGAGTTAATGGCGGCGAATATCGCTTCGGTGAAAATTGAAGGCCGCCAGCGTAGCCCGGCGTATGTCAGCCAGGTGGCGAAAGTCTGGCGTCAGGCTATCGACCGTTGTAAGGCCGATCCGCAAAACTTCGTGCCGCAAAGCGCGTGGATGGAGACGCTCGGGTCGATGTCCGAAGGCACGCAAACTACCCTTGGCGCGTATCACCGTAAATGGCAGTGAGAAAAGCAATGAAATATTCCTTAGGGCCGGTGCTATGGTACTGGCCAAAAGAGACGCTGGAAGAATTTTATCAGCAGGCCGCCGCCAGCAGCGCAGACGTGATTTATCTTGGTGAAGCGGTCTGTAGCAAACGCCGGGCAACCAAAGTTGGCGACTGGCTGGAGATGGCAAAATCGCTCGCCGGAAGTGGCAAGCAGATTGTGCTCTCCACGCTGGCGCTGGTGCAGGCATCCTCCGAACTGGGCGAACTGAAACGCTATGTTGAGAACGGTGAGTTTCTGATTGAAGCCAGCGATCTCGGCGTGGTGAATATGTGCGCTGAACGCAAACTGCCGTTCGTCGCCGGGCACGCGCTGAACTGCTACAACGCGGTGACGCTGAAAATATTGCTCAAACAGGGCATGATGCGCTGGTGTATGCCGGTGGAGCTTTCCCGCGACTGGCTGGTGAATCTGCTTAATCAGTGCGATGAGTTGGGCATTCGCAACCAGTTTGAAGTGGAAGTCCTGAGCTACGGTCATCTACCTCTGGCCTACTCCGCCCGCTGCTTTACCGCGCGTTCGGAAGACCGCCCGAAAGATGAGTGTGAAACCTGCTGCATTAAATATCCGAACGGGCGCAACGTACTGTCGCAGGAAAACCAACAAGTGTTTGTACTCAACGGCATTCAGACCATGAGCGGCTACGTTTACAACCTCGGTAACGAGCTGGCATCCATGCAGGGGCTGGTCGATGTGGTCCGCCTGTCACCGCAGGGTACCGACACTTTCGCGATGCTCGACGCCTTCCGCGCTAATGAAAATGGCGCTGCGCCACTCCCGTTGACGGCAAACAGCGACTGTAACGGCTACTGGCGGCGGCTGGCCGGGCTGGAGCTGCAAGCGTAAGTATATAGCTCACTTTGTTAACAACTTTAACTACTCTTTAATGCAGTATTAAAGACTAATCGGTAACAAAGTGAGCTGTTATGACTGATAAAACCATTGCGTTTTCGCTACTCGATCTGGCCCCCATCCCCGAAGGTTCTTCAGCGCGGGAAGCGTTCTCCCACTCTCTCGACCTCGCCCGTCTGGCTGAAAAGCGCGGCTATCATCGCTACTGGCTGGCAGAACACCACAATATGACCGGCATTGCCAGTGCTGCAACGTCGGTGTTAATTGGCTATCTGGCGGCGAATACCACCACGCTGCATCTGGGGTCTGGCGGCGTGATGTTGCCTAACCACTCACCATTGGTGATCGCCGAACAGTTCGGCACGCTCAATACGCTCTATCCGGGGCGAATCGATTTGGGGCTGGGTCGTGCACCGGGTAGCGATCAGCGAACCATGATGGCGCTGCGTCGTCATATGAGCGGCGATATTGATAATTTCCCCCGCGATGTCGCGGAACTGGTGGACTGGTTTGACGCCCGCGATCCCAATCCGCATGTGCGCCCGGTACCAGGCTATGGCGAGAAAATCCCCGTGTGGTTGTTAGGCTCCAGCCTTTACAGCGCGCAACTGGCGGCGCAGCTTGGTCTGCCGTTTGCGTTTGCCTCACACTTCGCGCCGGATATGTTGTTCCAGGCGCTGCATCTTTATCGCAGCAACTTCAAACCGTCGGCACGGTTGGAGAAACCGTATGCGATGGTGTGCATCAATATTATCGCCGCCGACAGCAACCGCGATGCCGAATTCCTGTTTACCTCAATGCAGCAAGCCTTTGTGAAGCTGCGCCGCGGCGAAACCGGGCAACTGCCGCCACCGATTCAAAATATGGATCAGTTCTGGTCGCCGTCCGAACAGTATGGTGTGCAGCAGGCGCTGAGTATGTCGCTGGTGGGCGATAAAGCGAAAGTGCGTCATGGCTTGCAGTCGATCCTGCGCGAAACCGACGCCGATGAAATTATGGTTAACGGGCAGATTTTCGACCACCAGGCACGCCTGCATTCATTTGAGCTGGCGATGGATGTTAAGGAAGAGTTGTTGGGATAGTGTGTCTTAACGCGGGAAGCCTTATCCGAGCTGGCAACGCTGTCCTACATAGACCTGATAAGCGAAGCGCATCAGGCATTGTGTAGGCAGCAGAAATGTCGGATAAGGCACCGCTGATTACTGATACACCGGCAGTAAATTAAAGCTCGATAAAATATGCACCAGTGCGTTGCCGACGCCAAACACCAGAATCAGCGCAATCATCGGCTTGCCACCCCAGACGCGGAATTTCGGGCTGCCAAAGCGTTTACGCGATGCACGGGCTAACAGCGCCGGAACAATTGCCGCCCAGATGGTAGCCGCTAAACCAGCATAACCAATGGCGTACAGGAATCCGTTCGGGAACAACAGCCCCCCCACAACTGGCGGGGCAAAGGTCAGCAATGCCGTTTTCAAGCGGCCCACAGCCGAGTCGTCGAAACCAAACAGATCTGCCAGATAGTCAAACAAACCCAGCGTTACGCCAAGGAACGAACTCGCTACCGCAAAGTTTGAGAACACGACCAGTAGAAGATCCAGACTACGGCTGTTCAGTACGCCGCTTAACGCCTGTACCAGCACATCAATATTACCGCCCTTCTCGGCGATGCCGATAAACTCCGGACGCGGGATGTTACCCATCGTCGCCAGCAACCAGATGGTATACAGCGCCAGCGCCATCAGCGTACCGTACACCAGGCATTTCACGATGGTTTTCGGATCTTTGCCGTAATACTTCATCAGGCTCGGTACGTTACCGTGATAACCAAACGATGCCAGACAGAACGGCAGCGTCATCAACAGATACGGTGCATAAGACGCATTGCTTTCGGCGACGTTGAACAATGTCGCAGGCTGCACATGCCCCAGCAGGCTACCGAAGGTGAGGAAGAAGGTAATGACTTTCGCCCCCAGCACAATCGCTGTCATGCGACTGACGGCTTTGGTGCTCAACCACACCACAAACGCCACCAACAGTGCAAAACCAAAACCCGCTGCCCGTGCCGGGACGTTTAGCGACATCTCTGCGAAGGTGTGATGCAGAATCGAACCACTGGCAGAAATATAGGCATAGGTCAGGATGTAGAGCACAAAGGCAATAGAAATGCCGTTGACCACGTTCCAGCCTTTGCCGAGCAGGTCTTTGGTGATGGTGTCAAAGCTCGAACCGATTCGGTAATTCAGGTTAGCTTCCAGAATCATCAAGCCGGAATGCAGCATACAGAACCAGGTGAAAATCAGCGCCGCCATTGACCAGAAGAACCACGCCCCGGACATGACCACTGGCAGAGAAAACATCCCTGCGCCAATAATGGTGCCGCCGATAATCACCACGCCGCCAAGCAGCGACGGTGACGTTTGGGTGGTGGTTAGTGTTGCCATGAGGGCTTCTCTCCAGTGAAAAATAGTGCGACTGCGTTGTTATGCATTGCACTGTACCAGTACATGAGTACAAAAGACAGAAAAAAAGCCCCGATGGTTAAAATCGGGGCTGTATATATTATTTTACAGACTGTGTTCGCTGTTCAGCGATGATTACGCATCACCACCGAAACGACGACGACCGGTAGAGTCATCACGACGCGGTGCGCGGCCTTCACGACGTTCGCCGCTAAAACGACGCCCATCACCACGACCCCCTTCACGGCGTTCACCGCTGAAGTTACGACCGCCTTCACGACGTTCGCCACCGAAACCACGACCACCGCCACGACGCTCACCGCCAGT
Source organism: Escherichia sp. R1 (assembly GCF_003000935.1). NCBI lineage: Bacteria > Pseudomonadati > Pseudomonadota > Gammaproteobacteria > Enterobacterales > Enterobacteriaceae > Escherichia > Escherichia sp. R1. Next base: position 115,595 of record NZ_PSRU01000017.1, on the reverse strand, counting down.
ATGCGGCTGTGCATCGCCCAGTAACTGCATGTTCATCGGCTTGTTGAGAATGCGAGTACGCGTAAAGTGTTGCAGCACTTCACCCGGCATACCTTTCGGCAGTTCGATGGTGGAGTGAGAAGCAAACAGCTTGATGTTACCGATGTAACGGCTGCTGATGTCGCCTTCGTTAGCAATCGCGCCAACGATATGACGAACTTCAACACCATCATCGCGGCCCACTTCAATACGGTACAACTGCATATCGCCAACATCACGACGTTCGCGACGCGGACGATCTTCACGGTCGCCACGCGGGCCACGGTCGTTACGATCGCGCGGACCACGGTCATCACGGTCACGGAATTCACGTTTCGGACGCATCGGCGCATCTGGCGGAACAATCAGAGTACGTTCACCCTGTGCCATTTTCAGCAGTGCGGCGGCCAGAGTTTCGAGATCCAGCTCTTCACCTTCTGCCGTCGGCTGAATTTTGCTCAGCAGTGCACGGTATTGATCCAGATCGCTGCTTTCCAGCTGCTGCTGTACTTTAGCGGCGAATTTTTCCAGACGACGTTTGCCCAGCAGTTCTGCGTTCGGCAGTTCAACTTCCGGAATGGTCAGCTTCATGGTGCGTTCAATGTTACGCAGCAGACGACGCTCACGGTTCTCAACGAACAGCAGCGCACGGCCAGCACGACCCGCACGACCGGTACGACCGATACGGTGAACGTAAGACTCAGAATCCATCGGGATATCGTAGTTAACCACCAGGCTGATACGCTCAACGTCCAGGCCACGGGCCGCAACGTCGGTCGCAATCAGGATGTCCAGACGACCATCTTTCAGTCGTTCCAGTGTCTGCTCACGCAGCGCCTGGTTCATGTCACCGTTCAGCGCGGCGCTGTTGTAGCCGTTACGCTCAAGAGCTTCTGCCACTTCCAGAGTCGCGTTTTTGGTACGAACGAAGATAATCGCCGCATCAAAATCTTCCGCTTCCAGGAAACGTACCAGTGCTTCGTTTTTACGCATACCCCAGACAGTCCAGTAGCTCTGGCTGATGTCAGGACGGGTAGTCACGCTGGACTGAATGCGCACTTCCTGCGGCTCTTTCATAAAGCGGCGGGTAATGCGACGAATCGCTTCCGGCATGGTTGCAGAGAACAGAGCGGTCTGATGACCTTCCGGGATCTGCGCCATAATGGTTTCAACGTCTTCGATGAAGCCCATGCGCAGCATTTCGTCAGCTTCATCCAGAACCAGACCGCTCAGTTTAGAGAGGTCCAGAGTGCCACGTTTCAGGTGGTCCAGCAGACGGCCCGGAGTACCGACAACGATCTGCGGCCCCTGACGCAGGGCGCGTAATTGCACGTCATAACGTTGGCCGCCGTACAGGGCAACCACGTTTACGCCGCGCATGTGTTTAGAGAAATCCGTCATTGCTTCAGCAACCTGTACCGCCAGTTCGCGGGTCGGTGCCAGCACCAGAATCTGTGGTGCTTTCAGCTCAGGATCAAGATTCTGCAGCAGAGGTAGAGAGAATGCTGCAGTTTTTCCGCTCCCCGTCTGGGCCATACCCAGAACGTCGCGGCCATTCAGCAGATGTGGAATACACTCTGCCTGAATTGGAGATGGTTTTTCGTAACCCAGATCGTTAAGGGCTTCAAGGATAGGAGCCTTCAGGCCCAGATCTGCAAAAGTGGTTTCGAATTCAGCCATGTAGTACGTGTGCCTCAAAATTAATGGCGGCCAGTCTACATAACTCATCATGAAATTGATCAGCAATTTTCATTGAAAAGTGTGAACCGGCTCAAAGTAGGTGTATTAACGAACAACAACGCCCTCACCCGTTAAGGTGATGGCAATCAAAAAAGATTACGGGCTGATGTGTACGTCAGCTATTGCTGGTCCGATTCTGCCAGGTCATCTTGGTCCTGGCCCAGGAGCGATAATTCCAACAATGCGTATCGGTGCTCAACAAAGTTATGAACGTTGTTGGCAACCGCCAGTTTGAACAGTGCCGTGGCGCTGTCCAAATCCCCCAGACTTAGGTAGTACTTACCTAAATAGAAGTTGGTTTCACTGAGATGCTCAGCGAGCGAGGTGTTATCCGTTGCGTCCGCCTTGAGCCTTTCCATTAACGTTTGTTCGCTAATGTTGCCCAGGTAGAACTCGACAATGTTCCATCCCCACTGTTCCTTATCCGATTTTTCGAAGTGCTGTTTCAACACTTCTTTAGCCTGCTTCTCATCGAGCTTCTGCTCGGCGAGATAAAGCCACAGACTACGGAAAGGATCATTGGGATCGTCTTGATAAAACGCCAGCAGATCATCTTGCGCTAACTTGTCACGACCGCCGTAATATAATGCGATCCCGCGATTCAAGTGCGCGTAGTTGTAAGTTGGATCAAGCTCAAGTACAGAATCAAACGCTTCATAGGCAGCATCAAAATTGCCTGCCTGCGTTAAATATATGCCTAAGTAATTGAATACTTCAGGCATATCCGGTCGGATTGCCAGCGCTTGCGAAAAATCGTTACGCGCTAATGCCCTCAGACCGAGACTATCATACAACACTCCGCGCTCATATAAAAGCTGTGCGCGTTCGTCATCGGTTAAAGCCCGACTGGCAAGGATCTGTTCCATACGTGCCAGAATCACTTCCTGCTGTAAAGTCGGTTGCAATGGTACCGCGAGGACTTCACTTTTACGCCAGGAAGTATTACTGCATCCTGCAAGCGTAAGTGCTGTCGCAACGAAACACCAGCGCAAAAAAGGCTTCATTTCCCACTCCCGAAGACCACGGTTGAATGAACGTCCTGTTCCCGGTTGCTAACAAGGCGTCCTGCCCGGTTAAAAGCCCCCCGCCGCAGCGGAGGGCAAATGGCAACCTTACTCGCCCTGTTCAGCAGCCGGAGCTTCCGGTGCTGCAGCAGGTTGAGACTGCTCAGTCGCTTCTTTAATGCTCAGACGGATACGGCCCTGGCGATCAACTTCCAGCACTTTCACCGGTACTTCCTGACCCATCTGCAGGTAATCGGTCACTTTCTCAACGCGTTTATCAGCGATTTGAGAGATGTGGACCAGACCTTCTTTACCGCCACCAATGGCAACAAATGCGCCAAAGTCAACGATACGGGTCACTTTACCATTGTAGACGCGGCCCACTTCGATTTCTGCAGTGATCTCTTCGATACGACGAATCGCGTGTTTCGCTTTCTCGCCGCCGGTCGCTGCGATCTTCACAGTACCGTCATCTTCAATTTCGATGGTGGTGCCGGTTTCTTCGGTCAGAGCACGGATTACAGAACCGCCTTTACCGATAACATCTTTGATCTTGTCCGGGTTGATCTTGATGGTATGGATACGCGGTGCGAACTCAGAGATATCGCCACGCGGCGCGTTGATCGCCTGTTCCATTACCCCCAGGATATGCAGACGCGCACCTTTAGCCTGGTTCAGTGCAACCTGCATGATCTCTTTGGTGATACCTTCAATTTTGATATCCATCTGCAATGCAGATATACCGTCACGGGAACCCGCAACTTTGAAGTCCATATCGCCCAGGTGATCTTCGTCGCCCAAAATGTCAGACAGTACAACGTAGTTGTCGCCTTCTTTCACCAGACCCATTGCGATACCCGCAACGGCAGCTTTGATCGGCACACCTGCGTCCATCAGCGCCAGAGACGCGCCGCACACGGAAGCCATAGAAGAGGAACCGTTGGATTCGGTAATTTCAGACACAACACGTACGGTGTACGGGAATTTGTCCATATCCGGCATTACTGCCAGCACGCCGCGCTTCGCCAGACGACCGTGACCAATTTCACGACGCTTCGGAGAACCGACCATGCCGGTTTCGCCTACGGAGTACGGAGGGAAGTTGTAGTGGAACAGGAAGGTATCGGTACGTTCGCCCATCAGTTCATCAAGAACCTGCGCGTCACGAGCAGTACCCAGCGTTGCGGTAACCAGCGCCTGCGTTTCACCACGGGTGAACAGCGCAGAACCGTGAGTACGCGGCAGCACACCAGTACGCACATCCAGACCACGGATCATATCTTTTTCACGACCGTCGATACGCGGTTCGCCTGCCAGTACGCGGCTACGAACAACATTTTTCTCGATAGCGTGCAGAATTTCACCCAGTTCGTTTTCGTCCAGGGTTTCGTCTTCAGCAAGCAGTGTCGCGATGGTTTCAGATTTGATGACATCAACCTGCGCATAACGCTCTTGTTTGTCGGTGATGCGGTAAGCATCGCTCAGACGAGCTTCAGCCAGCGCAGCAACGCGCGCGTTCAGCGCTTCGTTTACCGGCTCCGGCTGCCAGTCCCAACGCGGTTTACCGGCTTCTTTCACCAGTTCATTGATGTTCTGAATAACAACCTGCTGTTGTTCATGACCGAACACTACTGCGCCCAGCATCTGATCTTCGCTCAGCAGTTCAGCTTCAGATTCAACCATCAGCACGGCAGCTTCTGTACCGGCAACAACCAAGTCCAGTTTGCTCTCTTTCAGTTCATCCTGAGTCGGGTTCAGTACGTACTGGTCATTGATGTAACCTACACGGGCAGCACCAATCGGGCCATTGAACGGAATACCAGACAGAGACAGTGCTGCGGAAGCACCAATCATCGCGACGATATCCGGGTTAACCTGCGGGTTAACAGAAACCACGGTGGCGATAACCTGAACTTCGTTGACGAAGCCTTCCGGGAACAGCGGGCGAATCGGGCGGTCAATCAGACGCGCGATCAGGGTTTCGCCTTCGCTTGGGCGGCCTTCACGACGGAAGAAGCTACCCGGGATACGACCAGCAGCGTAGGTACGCTCCTGATAGTTAACGGTCAGCGGGAAGAAGTCCTGACCTGGTTTGGCTTTTTTCTGACCAACAACGGTAACAAATACCGCGGTGTCATCCATGCTAACCATAACAGCGGCAGTAGCCTGACGAGCCATCATGCCGGTTTCCAGAGTCACGGTGTGTTGGCCGTACTGGAATTTACGAACGATCGGATTAAGCAATGTAATATCCTTTCTCTTTCTTGGACAGTACCTTACGGTACTGGTGTTAATACCCGATCTTCTGCGCATCCTCGCGACTAATGACAACCCTAACCCAGCTCTATGTGGGTAAAGCCTCTCATTAGCCGCGCGAACCTCTGCAACGGAAGATCATTCATAGCAACAATACATTAGTTTCCAGTGAATTGCTGCCGTCAGCTTGAAAAAAGGGGCCACTCAGGCCCCCTTTTCTGAAACTCGCAAGAATTAGCGACGCAGACCCAGGCGCTCGATGAGCTGGGTGTAACGTGCTACGTCTTTACGTTTCAGGTAGTCGAGCAGTTTACGACGCTGAGAAACCATGCGCAGCAGACCACGACGGCTGTGGTGATCTTTTTTGTGCTCTGCAAAGTGGCCCTGCAGGTGGTTGATCTGTGCAGTCAGCAGTGCTACCTGAACTTCGGTAGAACCGGTGTCGTTTGCGTCACGACCAAACTCAGAAACGATTTTAGCTGTTGCTTCAGTACTTAGAGACATTTTAAAACTCCAAAGTATATAGAATGAAAGGACGCCGATCTCTAATTCAGCGATCCCAGTGTACGTTACGCAAAGTGTTAAACAATTTACGCGACGTTAAGCGGCAGTATTCTACTCGTAGCGACCTGTTATCGCAAGACGGTTAACATTACGCCGGGTATTCAACCACCAGGCGACGAGGCGCAACGCGGCCTTCATCGTCAATTTCGCCCATACCGATAAACTTGCCGTTCTCACCCTCTGTAACGCGAACCAGTCCTTCCAGCGGCGCACCGGATGTACGAACTGGGTTACCATTTTTGAAGTAAACAGAAGACGTTAACGGAAGATTCACCACCGGGTAGTCCGAAGCTGGACTGTCCATTGGCATCAGTAATGGATCAAGTAACTCCGCAGCCGGAATATCCTGCTGTTCGGCTTGCTCAACCAGTTCACGCAGATGTTCCAGGGTCACCATCCGTTCAACCGGATATTTACTTACCGCCAGACGACGCAAGTAAATAACATGCGCGCCACAACCGAGTTTTTCGCCGAGATCGTCAATGATAGTGCGGATATAAGTGCCTTTTGAGCAGTGAATTTCCAGCTCCAGCTCATTGCCTTCATGGCGAATAAACAGCAATTCATAAACGGTAATCGGGCGCGCTTCACGTGGAACTTCAATGCCCTGACGCGCGTATTCGTACAGTTTTTTGCCCTGATATTTCAGTGCTGAATACATCGAAGGGATCTGTTCGATATCGCCACGGAAGGTATCCAGCGCCGCCGCCAGTTGCTCTGCACTAAAGGTTACCGGACGTTCTTCAACGATTTGTCCGTCGGCATCAGAAGTATCGGTACGCTGCCCAAGACGCGCAATGACCCGATAGCGTTTGTCGGAGTCCAGCAGATACTGGGAAAACTTCGTCGCTTCCCCGAGGCAAATTGGCAACATGCCGGTCGCCAGCGGGTCCAGCGCACCGGTATGCCCGGCACGGTTGGCGTTATAAATCCGTTTCACTTTTTGCAGCGCATCGTTGCTGGACATCCCCTGCGGTTTATCCAGCAACAAAACGCCGTTAATGTCGCGACCGCGACGACGAGGACGACTCATTAGTCCTCCTTGCTGTCGTCCGGGTTAACACGACGTTCTTCGTCATGTTTGACCACGCTGGTCACCAGGTTTGACATGCGCATCCCTTCAACCAGAGAGTTGTCGTAGAAGAAGGTCAGTTCCGGCACGATACGCAGGCGCATCGCTTTCCCCAGCAGGCTGCGGATGAAACCAGAAGCTTCCTGCAACGCTTTGATGCCCGCTTTAACCGCGTCTTCATCTTTGTCGTTGAGGAACGTCACATATACTTTGGCATACGCCAGGTCGCGAGACATTTCGACACCGGAAACGGTGGTCATCATGCCCAGACGAGGATCTTTAATTTCACGCTGCAGGATGAGAGCGATCTCTTTTTGCATTTCCTGCGCTACGCGCTGCGGGCGACCAAATTCTTTCGCCATAATAAATTCTCCTGACAAAAAAGGGGCTGTTAGCCCCTTTTTAAAATTAATTTCAGGTGGAAGGGCTGTTCACGTTGACCTGATAAGACGCGCCAGCGTCACATCAGGCAATCCATGCCGGATGCAGCGTAAACGCCTTATCCCGCATGGAACCCTAAAAACCTTAAGCAATGGTACGTTGGATCTCGATGATTTCGAATACTTCGATCACATCGCCAGTGCGGACGTCGTTGTAGTTCTTAACGCCGATACCACATTCCATACCGTTACGGACTTCGTTAACGTCATCTTTGAAGCGGCGCAGGGACTCCAGCTCGCCTTCGTAGATAACCACGTTGTCACGCAGAACGCGGATCGGGTTGTGACGTTTAACCACACCTTCGGTAACCATACAGCCTGCGATGGCACCAAATTTCGGCGATTTGAACACGTCACGAACTTCCGCCAGACCGATAATCTGCTGTTTCAGTTCCGGAGACAGCATACCGCTCATCGCCGCTTTCACTTCGTCAATCAGGTTATAGATGACGGAGTAGTAACGCAGATCCAGGCTTTCCGCTTCAATCACTTTACGTGCAGAGGCATCAGCACGTACGTTAAAGCCAACCAGGATGGCGTTGGACGCCGCAGCCAGGGTGGCGTCGGTTTCGGTGATACCACCTACGCCAGAACCGATGATCTTCACTTTAACTTCGTCAGTAGACAGTTTCAGCAAGGAGTCGGAGATCGCTTCGACAGAACCCTGTACGTCTGCCTTCAGGACGATATTCACTTCGTGAACTTCGCCTTCGGTCATGTTGGCGAACATGTTCTCGAGTTTAGATTTCTGCTGACGCGCCAGTTTAACTTCGCGGAATTTACCCTGACGATAGAGTGCAACTTCACGCGCTTTCTTCTCGTCACGTACAACGGTAACTTCATCACCCGCAGCCGGTACGCCGGACAGGCCGAGGATTTCCACCGGAATGGACGGACCCGCTTCCAGCACTTCCTGACCCAGTTCGTTACGCATCGCACGAACACGACCGTATTCGAAGCCACACAGAACGATATCGCCCTTGTGCAGAGTACCTTCACGTACCAGAACGGTAGCAACCGGACCACGACCTTTATCGAGGAAGGATTCGATAACCGCACCGCTCGCCATACCTTTACGTACCGCTTTCAGCTCCAGAACTTCCGCCTGCAGCAGGATAGCGTCCAGCAGTTCATCGATACCGGTACCCGCTTTCGCAGATACGTGTACGAACTGGCTTTCACCGCCCCACTCTTCCGGCAGGATGCCGTACTGGGAGAGTTCGTTCTTAACGCGATCCGGATCAGCTTCTGGTTTATCGATCTTGTTCACTGCAACCACCACCGGTACCTGCGCCGCTTTCGCGTGCTGGATTGCTTCGATGGTCTGCGGCATCACACCGTCGTCGGCAGCAACAACCAGGACTACGATGTCCGTTGCCTGCGCACCACGAGCACGCATTGAAGTAAACGCGGCGTGCCCCGGGGTGTCCAGGAAGGTGATCATGCCGTTTTCAGTTTCAACGTGGTATGCACCAATGTGCTGGGTAATGCCGCCCGCTTCGCCAGAGGCCACTTTCGTTGAACGAATGTAGTCCAGCAGAGAGGTTTTACCGTGGTCAACGTGACCCATGATGGTCACAACCGGCGCGCGCGGTTCAGCCGCAGCACCCGTGTCACGGTCGCTCATTACCGCCTCTTCCAGCTCGTTTTCACGACGCAGGATAACTTTATGGCCCATCTCTTCAGCAACCAGCTGTGCGGTTTCCTGATCGATAACCTGGTTGATGGTTGCCATTGCGCCCAGTTTCATCATCGCTTTGATGACCTGAGAGCCTTTAACCGCCATCTTGTTCGCCAGTTCGCCAACGGTGATAGTTTCGCCGATCACAACGTCACGGTTAACGGCCTGAGCAGGCTTCTGGAAGCCTTGCTGCAGCGAAGAACCTTTACGTTTTCCGCCTTTACCGCCACGTACTGCTGCGCGTGCTTCTTCACGATCAGCTTTTGATTCAGCGTGTTTGTTGCCTTTCTTCGGACGCGCTGCTTTCGCGTTACGACCACGGCCACGGCCGCCTTCGACTTCACGATCGCTTTCGTCTTCTGCCTGGCGAGCATGTTGAGAAGTAGTGACGTGATAATCGCTGGAATCTTCAGTCGGTTCCGCGTTATCAGTCCATTTGTTTTCTTCCGCCATACGACGTGCTTCTTCAGCAACGCGACGTGCTTCTTCTTCGAGTTTACGACGCGCTTCTTCTTCAGCTTTACGCTTGAGCTCTGCAGCTTCCTGCTCACGGCGGGCTTTTTCAGCCTGGGCGTTTTTAGTCATATCGTCTTGTTGATTGCTCACTTTGTCTTTTTCCGCAGCTTCACGTTTCGCTTGTTCAGCAGCTTCACGCTTAGCTTGTTCTGCGGCCTCACGTTCAGCTTTTTGTTGCGCCTCGCGTTTAGCCGATTCTTCTGCCTCACGACGGGCTTGCTCTTCCGCTTCACGCTGCGCTTGCTCTTCCGCTGCAAGGCGTTCAGCCTCTTGCGGATCGCGTTTCACAAAGGTGCGTTTCTTGCGGACTTCGATTTGTACCGATTTGCTTTTTCCACCGGTACCAGGAATGTTAAGGGTGCTGCGTGTTTTACGTTGCAGCGTCAATTTGTCCGGGCCTGAATTTTTCTGATTCAGGTGGTCAATCAAAGTCTGTTTCTCTTGTGCAGACACAGAGTCGTCAGCAGACTTCCGGATACCTGCATCAGCAAATTGCTGTACCAGGCGTTCCACGGAGGTCTGTCGCTCTGCGGCCAGCGTTTTAATCGTTACATCTGTCATGCTGTTCCTTCCTGCTACAGTTTATTACGCTTCGTCACCGAACCAGCAAATATTACGGGCAGCCATAATCAGTGCTCCGGCTTTTTCGTCGGTCAACCCTTCGATATCAGCCAGATCATCAATGCCCTGTTCGGCGAGATCTTCCAGCGTACAAACGCCACGGGCGGCCAGTTTGAATGCCAAATCACGATCTACCCCTTCAAGGTTCAGCAGATCGTCAGCCGGTTTGTTATCACCGAGGCTTTCTTCCTGGGCCTGTGCAATGGTGGCCAGTGCATTTTTAGCACGCTCGCGCAGTGCTTCAACGGTCGGCTCATCAAGGCCTTCGATTTCCAACAGCTCTTTCATCGGCACATAGGCCAGTTCTTCCAGCGTCGAGAAGCCTTCTTCTACCAGAACAGTCGCGAAGTCTTCGTCGATGTCGAGATATTTGGTGAAGGTGTCGATCGCTGCGTGCGCTTCCGCCTGATGCTTAGCCTGCAGGTCGTCAACGGTCATCACGTTGAGTTCCCAACCGCTCAGCTGCGAAGCCAGACGCACGTTCTGACCGTTACGGCCAATCGCCTGCGCCAGGTTACCGGCTTCAACGGCGATATCCATGGTGTGTTTATCTTCATCCACCACGATAGAAGCAACGTCTGCCGGTGCCATTGCGTTAATCACGAACTGCGCCGGGTTATCATCCCACAGGACGATATCGATACGCTCGCCACCCAGTTCAGTAGACACCGCCTGAACACGCGCGCCACGCATACCTACGCAAGCACCTACCGGATCGATACGTTTATCGTTGGTTTTCACCGCGATTTTCGCACGAGAACCCGGATCGCGAGCCGCTGCTTTAATTTCAATCACTTCTTCGCCGATTTCTGGCACTTCAATACGGAACAGTTCGATCAGCATTTCCGGCTTGGAACGAGTGACGAACAGTTGCGCGCCACGCGCTTCCGGGCGAACGGAATAGAGCACGCCACGAACGCGGTCGCCAGGGCGGAAGTTTTCACGCGGCAGCATATCTTCGCGCAGGATCACGGCTTCAGCGTTGTTGCCCAGATCCAGAGAGATGTTGTCGCGGTTTACTTTTTTCACCACGCCGGTGATGATTTCACCTTCGTGTTCACGGAACTGATCAACCACCATCGCACGTTCGGCTTCACGCACTTTCTGCACGATAACCTGTTTTGCCGTCTGGGTAGTGATACGGTCAAAGGTAACAGACTCAATCTGATCTTCAACGTAATCGCCCAGGTTCAGGCTTTCATCTTCATAACGTGCGGCTTCAAGGGTGATTTCCTTGGTCGGCTGGGTGACTTCATCAACAACTAACCAGCGACGGAAAGTGTCAAAATCACCGCTTTTGCGATCGATCTGTACGCGGACGTCGATCTCTTGTTCATATTTTTTCTTTGTTGCTGTCGCCAGCGCGCTTTCCAATGCTTCGAAAATCTTCTCGCGAGGTAGCGCCTTTTCATTGGATACGGCTTCAACTACAGCCAAAATTTCTTTGTTCATCGCGGGCTTTTCACCTCATCCAGACTATTAAAAGTGGGGAACCAGGTTCGCCTTCTGGATATTACTCAGCGCGAACACTTCATCTTTACCTTCGACGGTAACTGTGATCATTTCACCGTCTACCGCTTTGATAACGCCCTGCCATTTACGACGGTTTTGTACCGCCATACGGAGAACCAGAGTCACCTCTTCTCCGACAAAACGGGCGTAGTGTTCAGCCGTGAACAGTGGGCGATCGAGACCCGGTGAGGAGACTTCCAGGTTATAAGCAACGGTGATGGGATCTTCAACATCCAGCACAGCACTTACCTGGTGGCTCACATCAGCACAATCATCAACATTGATGCCATCTTCACTATCAATATAGATGCGCAGTGTGGATGTGCGACCGCGAATAAATTCGATGCCAACCAGTTCAAAACCCAGGGCCTCAACTGGCGCAGTAATCATCTCTGTTAATTTTTGCTCTAATGTGGACAAGCCCACCCCCAAGACATAAAAAAAGGGCCTAAAGCCCAGTTATTCTGTAGTCAGATAACAAAAAACCCCGATAAATCGGGGCTTTATATAACTGAACCCTATAACCGCAACTGCGGTCTGGAGCACTTTCCAGAAGGATTTTTTCAAATCCCACTACGAAGGCCGAAGTCTTCACAGTATATTTGAAAAAGGACTCTAAGGGAAAGTGGTTGCGGGGGCCGGATTTGAACCGACGACCTTCGGGTTATGAGCCCGACGAGCTACCAGGCTGCTCCACCCCGCGCCTGAAACGTGGCAAATTCTACTCGTTTTGGGTAAAAAATGCAAATACTGCTGGGATTTGGTGTACCGAGACGGGACGTAAAATCTGCAGGCATTATAGTGATCCACGCCACATTTTGTCAACGTTTATTGCTAATCACGTGAATGAATATCCAGTTCACTTTCATTTGTTGAATACTTTTACCTTCTCCTGCTTTCCCTTAAGCGCATTATTTTACAAAAAACACACTAAACTCTTCCTGTCTCCGATAAAAGATGATTAAATGAAAACTCATTTATTTTGCATAAAAATTCAGTGAGAGCAGAAATCCAGGCTCATCATCAGTTAATTAAGCAGGGTGTTATTTTATGACGACGATTCTCAAGCATCTCCCGGTAGGTCAACGTATTGGTATCGCTTTTTCCGGCGGTCTGGACACCAGTGCCGCACTGCTGTGGATGCGACAAAAGGGAGCTGTTCCTTATGCATATACTGCAAACCTGGGCCAGCCAGACGAAGAGGATTATGATGCGATCCCTCGTCGTGCCATGGAATACGGCGCGGAGAACGCACGTCTGATCGACTGCCGCAAACAACTGGTGGCCGAAGGTATTGCCGCTATTCAGTGTGGCGCATTTCATAACACCACTGGTGGACTGACCTATTTCAACACGACGCCGCTGGGCCGCGCCGTGACCGGCACCATGCTGGTTGCTGCTATGAAAGAAGATGGCGTGAATATCTGGGGTGACGGCAGCACCTATAAAGGAAACGATATCGAACGTTTCTACCGTTACGGTCTGCTGACCAATGCTGAACTGCAGATTTACAAACCGTGGCTTGATACTGACTTTATTGATGAACTGGGTGGCCGTCATGAGATGTCTGAATTTATGATTGCCTGCGGTTTCGACTACAAAATGTCTGTCGAAAAAGCTTACTCCACGGACTCCAACATGCTTGGTGCAACGCATGAAGCGAAGGATCTGGAATACCTCAACTCCAGCGTCAAAATCGTCAACCCAATTATGGGCGTGAAGTTTTGGGATGAGAGCGTGAAAATCCCGGCAGAAGAAGTCACAGTACGCTTTGAGCAAGGTCATCCGGTGGCGCTGAACGGTAAAACCTTTAGCGACGACGTAGAAATGATGCTGGAAGCTAACCGCATCGGCGGTCGTCACGGCCTGGGCATGAGCGACCAGATTGAAAACCGTATCATCGAAGCAAAAAGCCGCGGCATTTATGAAGCCCCTGGGATGGCACTGCTGCACATTGCGTATGAACGTTTGTTGACCGGTATTCACAACGAAGACACCATTGAGCAGTATCACGCGCATGGTCGTCAGTTGGGCCGCCTGCTGTACCAGGGACGTTGGTTTGATTCCCAGGCGCTGATGCTGCGTGACTCTCTGCAACGCTGGGTTGCCAGCCAGATCACTGGTGAAGTTACTCTGGAGCTGCGCCGCGGGAACGATTATTCAATCCTGAATACCGTCTCAGAGAACCTGACCTACAAGCCAGAGCGTCTGACGATGGAAAAAGGCGACTCGGTGTTCTCGCCAGATGATCGTATCGGTCAACTGACCATGCGTAACCTGGATATCACCGATACCCGCGAGAAACTTTTCGGTTATGCCAAAACTGGCCTGCTCTCCTCCTCTGCCGCTTCAGGGGTGCCGCAGGTGGAGAATCTGGAAAATAAAGGCCAGTAATTCGACATCAACCCTGCCCTTCAGGGGTGGGGTTACCTTGATTATCCTCTGTAAACTCCTTTCTGAGCATCACATAATCGAAAACATCATGGTTTGCATCCACAACCCGTGAGTCTCCTTTATAGTGTGCAATCACTTCCTCAAGCGTTTGCGGCTGTTCCGGCTTTGTTACCCCCATCCACGCATTAATAAGGTAATTATTGTAAGCTGTCGAAAAGATGTTGTTTTCCGTTGTGCGATCCACGCCATCCCCTAGAACGGGGCTATACCAGATAAACATCGGGACATGATACGCCTGCTGGCTAGCCTCCCTGCCTCCATGAAAATAGACGTTCTTCTTCGTAGGGTCGCGTTCCAGGCCGTGGTCGGCAAAATACATGACCGAGGCGCGGCGATCTTTTAATAATTCAAAAACCTGACCTAGCAAACTATCTGTGTAATGAATGGAGTTGTCATAGCAGGCATCCTGATCGTCCTGCGGTTGAAACACAGCGCTGGATTGCGGATAGGCGCTACAAGCCGGTTCATGGCTTCCATTTAAATGAAGAACAATCAGTTTCTTTTGCTGCGTCTTTTGCTGTAACGCTTGCGATAAATGCGGCAACAACAATTCATCAAATCCTCTGACATAGACTGTTTCCATGGCGCGCATGGCGATACTGGTAACTGCTGTACCATTCTGCCGAAAAGCGGATTGCGAGCTTAGCCAGAAAGTCTGAAATCCTGCTTGATTAGCCATATTAATAATGTTGTCCGGGTAATTATGAATGTCATGACTCAAAACAGAATCAGCAGTTAAAGAAAGGGGAACCGACAGCGCAGTGTAAGGTGCACCGCTTATTGCTTGATTAAACAGTTTGATCTGCTTTCTTTGTGCTTCGACTTGCGGTGTCGTAGAGCGTGTATATCCATACAAAGACATATTGTCGACACGTACAGACTCCCCCACAATCAACACGTAGGTATCAATACCTGTATCCCTGACTGATAGTTGAAAATACGGCACCGTGTTTGCAATTGAGAGTAATCTTTGATGCTCTTTCGCTGCTAAAGCAAAATAATTGAGATTGAAAAACGGCGTATAGGTAGCAAATCGCGACGCTAGTATATATGGACTGAACGCCTCTTTATTTTTTGCATCTTTATAAGCAAATTGACAAGCGGAAAATAAACTGCCCGAAATGACAATCAGCAATAATATTCCTGTCACTTTTTTTGTCGGCAAGGAAACATCATATTTTATTATTACTGCAAAAAAAAGAAGGGATAAAAAGGCAAAAGCACATAGATAAGGGATATACATTCCCAGCATTTTGACAACTTCATCCGGATCACTCTGCAGCACACTAATCGCAAATCCATCATTGAAAGTTGTACCAAAGATACACCATGAATAGAGGCTAATACTCATATCTGCCGCAATCAGTAACACAAATGGTACGGCAATAAGCAGGCGAAGCGGAAGGGATGATATACGTTTAACAACCAGGATGGTCAGAACGAAGAACAGCAATCGCTGAACCATATGCGCTCCGGAAGAAGCGACTAAGTTCGTAATACCAAAAACAATAACACAAAGATACAACAACCAATGAGATTTAAAACTTTTAACAAATTTGTTGAATACTGTCATCCAGAAATCCAAGTTCACAACCAATATAAACAATTATCAACAATGTTCAATTTTATATCAGACATGTTTTTCAACTCTGATCCATATCAGACCGAAACACTGTTAGATTTTTTCTTTTTAAATGATGCGGCCATTGCGTTCTCAGTAATTAAATAACATTATCAATGCGTCTCTAAACATTACGCAGAACGTAGCCATCAGTAGTTATACTGACAGGGGCAGGATGGTTTATCGAGGAGTAAACATATCCGTATTCGTACCGGAAATGGAGTTGACACAATAAAGTGCCAATTATGTCAGCAGAAGGGAAAAGCTTATAACTAAGGCATACCGGCACCATCGTTTCAAGGTACCAGCTACGAGTAAAACAACTGGACGAGATACAGATACCTGACAACCATTCCTCAGACCAGGACCAAAACGAAAAAAGACGCTTTTCAGCGTCTTTCTGGAATTTGGTACCGAGGACGGGACTTGAACCCGTAAGCCCTATTGGGCACTACCACCTCAAGGTAGCGTGTCTACCAATTCCACCACCTCGGCACGGATACTACTTTTTAGTTCGGGATATCGCTGGTCGGCTTAGCCGGAGCAGCTGGCTGAGTTTGTTCGGTTTTCGCCGGCGCACTCAGGTTTTCCCATTCGCTACCTTTATTGGTTTTGTTGCTATTGATGTTACCCAGCACCAGACTGATGATGAAGAATAACGTTGCCAGCAGCGCTGTCATGCGGGTCATGAAGTTACCAGAACCACTTGAACCAAACAGCGTAGCGGAAGCGCCTGCTCCGAAGGAGGCTCCCATATCAGCGCCTTTACCTTGCTGCAGCATGATCAGACCAACAAGGCCAATTGCCACAATAAGGAAAACTACTAAAAGAGCTTCGTACATAATCAACCTGTTCCTTGCGGAGTTGCCGCGTACCAATGCTTCAACCAATAAAGCGGGAGTTTTTAATCTTTCCCACTGAAGCGGGTGTGAATACTAACCAAAGCGAATGACCTTCGCAAGGGCAATTTTATTGCATTGTATCAACTGCGGAAAAAAACAGCAAAACCGATGTGTTCGCTGAGAAAAAAGGCGACGATCGCCGCCTTTTTAGCCAGTTATCTAACGCTTTAAACGGCTTTTACTGCATCGGCGATGCGGTGTGCAAATTCAGTCACCTGCGCTTCGTCTTCGCCTTCCACCATCACGCGAATTAACGGTTCGGTGCCGGATTTACGCAACAGCACACGTCCACGGCTACCCAGCGCCGCTTCAACTTCTGCGGTCACAGCTTTGACTGATTCATGCTCCAGCGGATCGCCGCTACCTGCGGTGTAACGCACGTTTACCAGGATTTGCGGGAACATTTTCATGCCGCTGCAAAGGTCGTGCAGGCTCATATGATTACGCGCCATCGCCGCCAGCACCTGCAAACCAGCAACGATGCCGTCACCGGTAGTGGTTTTATCCAGCAGGATCACATGACCGGAATTCTCTGCACCGATACGCCAGCCTTTCTCCTGCATTTTTTCCAGTACGTAGCGGTCACCCACTTTCGCGCGCGCAAATGGAATTCCTAACTGTTTCAGCGCCAGTTCAAGCCCCATGTTGCTCATCAATGTACCCACAGCGCCACCACGCAGCTGGCCCTGACGAAGACCTTCACGCGCGATGATATACATGATCTGATCGCCATCGACTTTATTGCCTTCATGGTCAACCATAATCACGCGATCGCCGTCGCCGTCGAAGGCAATACCGAGATCCGCTTTTTCAGCCAGCACACGAGCCTGGAGCGCGCGAACGTCGGTAGCCCCCACTTCGGCATTGATGTTTACACCGTTCGGCTCACAACCGATAGCGATAACGTTCGCTCCCAGTTCACGCAGCACGTTCGGCGCGATGTGATAAGTCGCACCGTTTGCACAATCCACCACAATCTTCAGTTCACTGAGGCTAAGTTCGTTTGGGAACGTGGCTTTGCAAAACTCGATATAGCGACCCGCAGCATCAACGATACGGCTGGCTTTACCCAGTTCTGCCGAATCAACACAGCTGATCTCTTTTTCCATTTCCGCTTCGATGGCCTCTTCTACTGCATCCGGTAGTTTGGTGCCGTCGATAGAGAAAAATTTAATGCCATTATCGTAGAACGGGTTATGCGATGCAGATATCACAATTCCGGCCTCTGCGCGGAAGGTACGCGTCAGATAAGCCACGGCCGGTGTTGGCATCGGACCAGTGAAGAGTGCGGAAAGGCCCGCAGCCGCCAGACCCGCTTCCAGTGCTGACTCCAGCATGTAGCCAGAAATACGCGTGTCTTTACCAATGATGATCTTACGGGAGCCGTGGCGCGCCAGCACTTTACCCGCGGCCCAACCCAGCTTAAGCACAAAATCAGGGGTGATCGGCGCATCCCCTACACGACCACGAATCCCATCGGTACCGAAATATTTACGATTACTCATAGCGTTTGTTTTCCTTTGCAGACAGAGTGGCTTCCACCACCCGCATCGCTTCTACGGTTTCTTTGACGTCATGAACACGAATGATATGCGCGCCTTGCATAGCGGCAATGACCGCACAAGCCAGACTACCGCTCAGACGCTCGGACGGCCCCACGTTCAGCAGCTGCCCAATCATCGATTTTCGTGACATACCCACCAACAGCGGCAGGTTGAAATGGTGAAATTCAGCCAGGCGCGCCAGTAATGAATAGTTATGGGAGAGATTTTTACCGAAACCGAATCCGGGGTCGAGCAACAATTTCTCTTTTGCGATACCCGCCTGCTCGCAACGTGCTATTTGCTCAATAAAATAGCGATTCACTTCTGCAAAGACATCGTCATACTTCGGGGCTTCCTGCATGGTCTTTGGATTTCCCTGCATATGCATCAGACAAACCGGTAAACCGGTTTCTGCAGCTGCCTCCAGAGCCCCTGGTTCGGAAAGGGAGCGGATATCGTTAATAATGTGAGCGCCAACTTTCGCTGACTCACGGATGACTTCTGGTTTGGATGTATCGACCGAGATCCAGACTTCGAAGCGTTGAGCAATTGCCTCAACCACAGGAATAACACGTTGCAACTCTTCTTCAACGCTAACTTCCGCCGCTCCTGGGCGCGTGGACTCGCCACCAACGTCAATGATCGTCGCGCCAGCGTTGATCATCAGATTCGCATGTTTCACCGCATCTATCAGCGAGTTATGCGTACCGCCATCCGAAAAGGAATCAGGCGTGACGTTGAGGATCCCCATTACGTGAGGATGGCTAAGGTCCAGTGAAGTGCCCTGGGCAAAGAGTTTCATGGTGTTATCCCTGGTATGAATTGATAAGAAAAAACCCCGGAGCACGCCCCGGGGTTTTCGGTACAAATACAGTCATCTGATGCGGGAACTTATTTGTCGCCTAACTGCTCTGACATGGTGTTACCCGGGTTCGGCGTACGCGGTTCATCAACCGGACGAGGAGCCTTTGGACTACCATTATCGCCAGAATTGTTAGAAGCGCCTGGTTCTTCCCAGCCCGCTGGCGGACGTACATCGCGACGTGCCATCAGGTCATCAATCTGCGGTGCGTCGATAGTCTCATATTTCATGAGAGCATCTTTCATCGCATGCAGAATATCCATATTGTCGGTCAGAAGCTGACGCGCACGATTATAGTTACGCTCAATCAGTGCTTTCACTTCCTGGTCGATGATACGTGCAGTTTCATCGGACATATGTTTCGCTTTCGCTACGCTACGGCCGAGGAACACTTCACCTTCTTCTTCCGCGTACAGCAGTGGACCCAATTTCTCAGAGAAGCCCCACTGAGTCACCATGTTACGTGCCAGGTTGGTCGCAACTTTAATATCGTTGGACGCACCGGTAGAAACATGTTCCGGCCCGTAGATGATCTCTTCCGCCAGACGACCACCGTACAGCGTAGAAATCTGGCTTTCCAGTTTCTGACGGCTGGCGCTGATTGCGTCGCCCTCAGGCAAGAAGAAAGTCACACCCAGCGCACGACCGCGTGGGATAATCGTCACTTTGTGCACCGGATCGTGTTCCGGCACCAGGCGACCGATAATTGCGTGACCCGCTTCGTGGTAAGCCGTCGATTCTTTCTGCGCTTCCGTCATCACCATGGAGCGACGTTCCGCACCCATCATGATTTTGTCTTTCGCTTTCTCGAACTCAACCATCGACACAACGCGTTTGTTGCCACGAGCAGCGAACAGTGCCGCTTCGTTCACCAGGTTCGCCAGGTCAGCACCGGAGAAACCAGGAGTACCACGGGCAATGATTGCCGCGTCGATATCGGGTGCCAATGGTACGCGACGCATGTGAACCTTCAGGATCTGCTCACGACCGCGAACATCTGGCAAGCCAACCACAACCTGACGGTCGAAACGGCCAGGACGCAGCAGCGCTGGGTCGAGAACGTCCGGACGGTTAGTCGCGGCGATAACGATGATACCTTCGTTACCTTCGAAGCCATCCATCTCAACCAGCATCTGGTTCAGAGTCTGTTCACGTTCATCGTGACCACCGCCCAGACCTGCGCCACGCTGGCGGCCTACGGCGTCGATTTCATCGATAAAGATGATGCACGGTGCCGCTTTCTTCGCCTGTTCGAACATGTCACGAACACGGGATGCACCCACACCGACGAACATTTCTACGAAGTCAGAACCGGAGATAGTAAAGAACGGAACTTTCGCTTCGCCTGCAATCGCTTTCGCCAGCAGCGTTTTACCGGTACCCGGAGGACCGACCATCAGGACGCCTTTCGGGATCTTACCGCCGAGTTTCTGGAAGCGGCTCGGCTCGCGCAGATACTCAACCAGTTCAGCAACTTCTTCTTTTGCTTCGTCGCAGCCCGCAACGTCAGCAAAGGTCGTTTTGATCTGATCTTCAGTCAGCATGCGCGCTTTGCTCTTACCAAACGACATGGCACCTTTGCCACCGCCGCCCTGCATTTGACGCATGAAGAAGATCCAGACACCAATCAGCAACAACATCGGGAACCAGGAGATGAAGATAGAAGCCAGCAGGCTTGGTTCTTCAGGCGGTTCACCGACAACCTTGACGTTCTTGGTCAACAGGTTATCCAGTAATTTCGGATCCTGAACCGGAATGTAAGTGGTATAACGGTTACTATCTTTCTTGGTAACGTTGATTTCACGTCCGTTGATACGCGCTTCACGAACCTGGTCGTTATTGACCTCTTGTAGGAAGGTAGAGTAATCCACCTTACGGCCATTAGACTCGCTGGGCCCAAAGCTCTGGAATACTGACATCAGCACAACGGCAATGACCAGCCAGAGTATTAGGTTTTTCGCCATGTCACTCAAGGGATTAACCTCTTATTACAACTGTGTTAAAAACAGCGTCAGGATACTCTATATCCAGCATCTTTCAAACTTTCGTCTGAAATCTCCCGGTTAGGGTTTACGCCCGGTCGCTACAATATACACTTCCCGCGAACGTGCACGAGAAGAGTCCGGCTTACGAACTTTGACCTTCGTAAACAGGGAGCGAATTTCCCTTAGATACTCATCGAAACCTTCGCCCTGGAACACCTTCACTACAAAACTGCCACCTGGCGCTAATACATCACGACACATTTCTAGCGCCAGTTCCACCAGATACATGGCACGGGGGATATCCACCGCCGGTGTTCCGCTCATGTTTGGTGCCATATCGGACATGACAACCTGGACTTTGCTGTCGCCAACGCGCTCCAGCAGTGCTTTCATCACCAGTTCATCACGAAAATCGCCCTGAAGAAAGTCCACACCAACGATAGGATCCATAGGTAAAAGATCGCAAGCGATGATGCGGCCTTTGCCGCCAATTTGGTTGACCACATATTGTGACCAACCACCCGGAGCAGCACCAAGGTCGACAACCGTCATTCCCGGTTTAAAGAGTTTGTCACTTTGCTGTATTTCATCAAGTTTAAACCAGGCACGGGAACGTAACCCCTTTTTCTGTGCCTGTTGAACATATTTATCGCTAAAGTGTTCCTGAAGCCAGCGGCTGGAGCTGGCAGAACGCTTCTTACCTGTCATTTAACTTTCCCATGGGGATAACTCATCGTAACCAATTGCGTAAATTTTTACGCGCCTATTTGGTGATATATGGGAGATGGCGGTAGAATGACCCGTTTTCAATCCCAACGTAAGCAAAAAATACGATGAATCTGAGTACTAAACAAAAACAGCACCTGAAAGGTCTGGCACATCCGCTCAAGCCAGTTGTTCTGCTTGGCAGTAATGGTTTGACCGAAGGGGTGCTGGCCGAGATTGAACAAGCGTTAGAGCACCATGAACTCATCAAGGTGAAAATCGCCACCGAAGATCGCGAAACTAAAACCTTGATCGTGGAAGCTATCGTGCGCGAAACCGGCGCCTGTAATGTACAGGTCATCGGTAAAACGCTGGTGCTTTATCGCCCAACTAAAGAACGTAAAATCTCGCTGCCACGCTAAGATTATCCTAAAGTTACACACATTCGCTGTGTAAAACGAGGGGTTTTCCGCAGGCAGGAGAGCAAAATGCCACGCTCTGTTCGTTGATAAAAGGCCGCATAGCGGCCTTTTTCCTTTCTTTACAATACATCAACATCTTGAGTATTGGGTAATTCTTACAGGTATTCCACCTTAATTACTTCAAATTCTACTTCGCCGCCCGGCGTTTTGATGACCACAACATCATCTTCTTCTTTGCCGATCAGGCCACGAGCAATAGGCGAGTTTACGGAAATCAGGTTTTGTTTAAAGTCAGCTTCGTCATCGCCAACGATGCGATAAGTCTGTTCTTCGTCAGAATCGAGATTCAGCACCGTTACGGTAGCACCAAAAATAACGCGCCCATTGTTGGGCATTTTGGTGACATCAATCACCTGCGCGTTCGACAGCTTGGCTTCGATGTCTTTGATACGGCCTTCGCAAAAGCCCTGCTGTTCACGAGCTGCGTGGTATTCGGCGTTTTCTTTCAGGTCGCCATGCTCACGCGCTTCCGCGATAGCAGCAATGATTTCAGGACGGCGCACAGATTTCAGAAAATCCAGCTCTTCGCGTAATTTTTCAGCGCCGCGTAAGGTCATCGGAATAGCTTGCATTTGTTATACCTCTTGAATATTCCTGATGGGGCAAGTCTTCACCCACCCCGGCTGTTCGGCCTGCCCGGCATAACTCCTCACCGGGACCAGAAGCAAAAAAATACCGACCCGGGTACAAGTCCCAGGTCAGCTACAATTCACATTTTGATAGTCATTTTACCCTGAAGTTCCCGAAGGGTCATCGTTTACTTTATAGGGCGTTGCGCCGTAGTATGACGGCTCGATTCCAGGTTGTTAGCGCGAGATTATGCGATTTTCCAGATTTATCATCGGATTGACCAGCTGTATAGCGTTCAGTGTTCAGGCCGCAAATGTTGATGAGTACATTACTCAACTCCCCGCTGGTGCCAACCTTGCCCTGATGGTGCAAAAAGTCGGCGCGTCGGCCCCCGCTATTGATTACCACAGTCAGCAGATGGCGCTGCCCGCCAGTACGCAGAAAGTGATTACTGCACTGGCGGCGTTGATTCAACTCGGCCCCGATTTTCGTTTTACCACGACGCTTGAAACCAAAGGCAATGTGGAAAACGGCGTACTTAAGGGTGACTTAGTGGCGCGATTTGGTGCCGATCCGACGTTAAGACGTCAGGATATTCGCAATATGGTCGCGACTTTGAAAAAATCTGGCGTCAACCAAATCGATGGCAATGTGTTGATAGATACCTCCATTTTCGCCAGCCACGATAAAGCCCCCGGCTGGCCATGGAATGACATGACACAATGCTTTAGCGCTCCGCCTGCCGCCGCCATAGTTGACCGCAACTGTTTCTCCGTCTCGCTCTACAGTGCCCCAAAACCTGGTGATATGGCTTTTATACGCGTGGCATCTTATTACCCCGTTACGATGTTCAGCCAGGTACGCACCCTCCCCCGTGGTTCTGCCGAAGCGCAATACTGCGAGCTGGATGTGGTGCCAGGCGACCTGAACCGCTTTACGCTGACCGGATGCCTGCCACAACGTTCTGAGCCGCTCCCGTTGGCTTTTGCCGTGCAGGATGGAGCCAGCTATGCCGGTGCAATTCTGAAAGATGAGTTAAAACAGGCAGGTATCACCTGGAGCGGAACACTGCTGCGCCAGACTCAGGTTAACGAACCTGGAACGGTAGTTGCCAGTAAACAGTCGGCCCCGCTGCACGATCTGCTTAAGATTATGCTGAAAAAGTCGGACAACATGATCGCCGATACGGTTTTCCGCATGATAGGCCATGCGCGCTTCAATGTGCCTGGAACATGGCGGGCCGGGTCGGACGCCGTGCGTCAGATCCTGCGCCAGCAAGCCGGTGTCGATATTGGAAACACCATTATTGCCGATGGTTCAGGGCTTTCGCGGCATAACCTGATTGCCCCCGCCACCATGATGCAGGTGCTGCAATACATTGCCCAACACGACAATGAACTTAACTTTATCTCCATGCTGCCGCTGGCGGGCTATGACGGCTCTTTGCAGTACCGTGCAGGTCTGCATCAGGCGGGCGTGGATGGAAAAGTCTCAGCGAAAACCGGTTCGTTGCAGGGGGTATATAACCTGGCGGGATTCATTACCACAGCGAGCGGGCAACGAATGGCGTTTGTGCAATATCTTTCTGGCTATGCAGTAGAACCGGCGGATCAGCGTAATCGCCGTATTCCGTTAGTGCGTTTTGAAAGCCGTTTGTATAAAGATATTTATCAGAATAATTAGCCTAAAGAGAAACCCCGGCACATGGCCGGGGTTTTGCTGATTAACGCTTGTAAATGAACTCAACGCCTTCTTCGTCGTCTTCGTCCCAGTCGTCATCCCAGTCCTCATCATCCTCTTCAGCAATCTCTTCAAGCTGCTGACGGTGATAATCATCCCACATGAATTCGACTTTCTCTGGCTGTTTCGCTTCTTCAGCCTGCACGACCGGGTTTTCAATGATAAAGGTCATCACATCCCAGCAGAGATCTTTCACGCCCAGTCCGCTCGCCGCAGAGATCAGATAATATTTATCTTCCCAACCCAGCGCCTCAGCGATCGCTTTCGCTTTCTCTTCGGCTTCTGCCTTATCCAGCAGGTCGATCTTGTTGAAGACTAACCAACGCGGTTTCGCCGCCAGATCCTGGCTGTATTTTTCCAGCTCGCTGATAATAATACGCGCGTTTTCAACCGGATCGGTGCCATCAATCGGATCGATATCGATGAGGTGCAACAGGACGCGGCAACGTTCCAGGTGCTTCAGGAAGCGAATGCCCAGACCTGCGCCTTCTGCAGCGCCTTCAATCAGTCCTGGAATATCGGCAACAACGAAGCTCTTTTCGTTGTCCATACGCACCACGCCCAGGCTTGGTACCAGAGTGGTAAACGGATAATCCGCCACTTTCGGTTTAGCCGCCGATACCGCACGAATAAAGGTCGATTTACCCGCGTTTGGCATCCCCAACATACCGACGTCAGCCAGCAGCATCAGCTCCAGCAGCAGCTCACGCTTATCGCCCGGCGTACCGTTAGTTTTCTGCCGTGGTGTACGGTTAACTGACGACTTGAAACGGGTATTGCCCAGACCGTGCCAGCCGCCCTTAGCAACCAGCAGACGCTGACCGTGTTTGGTCATATCGCCCATGGTTTCACCGGTACCCTGGTCGATTACACGCGTACCTACCGGTACTTTAATCGTGACGTCTTTACCGCGCTTACCGGTACAGTCTCG
Organism: Escherichia sp. R1; assembly: GCF_003000935.1. Classification (NCBI taxonomy): domain Bacteria; kingdom Pseudomonadati; phylum Pseudomonadota; class Gammaproteobacteria; order Enterobacterales; family Enterobacteriaceae; genus Escherichia; species Escherichia sp. R1. Next base: position 90,375 of record NZ_PSRU01000017.1, on the reverse strand, counting down.
GCTTGCACCGTTCTGACCGCGCTCTGCACGGAAAGATTTTTCAAAACGATAATCGATAAGCGTGTTCAGGTTCTCGTCGGCTTCCATCCATACGTCACCACCATCACCGCCGTCGCCGCCATCCGGGCCGCCTTTCGGAATATACTTTTCGCGGCGGAAGCTCACGCAACCATTACCGCCATCACCTGCAACGACCAGAATCGATGCCTCATCAACAAACTTCATTTTATTCTCCGTAAATCATTCGCCTGCGCGGGGTTGCGATACCACCGTTGTATGCTTACGTAATCCGCCCCAAATACGATGACCAATGGCGGAATACATCGCGCCCGCAACCACGACAAACGCACCGAGATAACCTAAAAGGTTTAACATCGGTCTGGCGAAGAAATCGGGCCAGGCCAGTGATAAAAGATCTGAAAAAAACAGCGTAAACAGTGGGGTGAGCGTGATGATCGCGCTCACCTGCGCTGCCTGCCAGCGAGCCATCGCTTCCGCCAGGGCGCCATATCCTACCAATGTATTCAGTCCGCAAAAAATTAAACATGCGAGCTGCCAGTGGCTAAGCTGCGCTATCACTCCAGGATCTGCCAGAGGGAAGAGCGCAATTGTACATAAAGTGTACAGTAAAAACAGGATCTGCGGTGAGGCCAGCCGACGCAATAAAACCTTTTGCGCCACGCCATAACTCACCCAAACCGTCGCCGCACCGACCCCAAAGATAACTCCCCAGGTGTAATCGGTGAGCTTTGTAAATATCTCGACCAGACTGGTGTTAAAAAACATCACCAGACCGCTCAGGAGCATCAATGCCCCTACAACCTGAGTACTGCGCATTTTCTCTTTCAGGATAAATACGCTGGCAACCATCATGCCAACTGGCGAGAGTTGCCCAATCACCTGCGAAGCGGTCGGACTCAAGTATTGCAAGGATGAGCTGAACAGGATGAAGTTCCCAAACAGCCCGGCGGTCGCCACTGCCAACAAAATCAACCAGCGTGGCTTACGAAACACGCGTAATGGCGGCAACCGCTTCTTCACCGCAAGAATGGCACCAAGGCCAATACTCGCCATCAAGAAACGGTAAAACACGATTGTCGGAGGTTCCATCACCTCCAGCACCTGCTTCATTGCGATTGGCAACGCCCCCCAGCAAATTGCTGTGGTGAGCGCCAAAAGAATGCCAATGCCTGCCTGCTGCTTCATACCGTATTCCCTGCAAAGCGCATTTGCGGATTAACGTCGCACCATGCGCATTTTTACCGGTTATCGAATGTAAAAAGCCCCGCAACGTGTTGCGGGGCTTTCATCCGTTACCGGGACGCGAAAAACTTATTCAGCTTCGATGCTGATAAATTTACGGTTTTTCGGGCCTTTAACTTCGAATTTCACTTTACCGTCTGCTTTAGCAAACAGAGTGTGGTCACGACCGCAACCTACGTTAGCGCCAGCGTGGAATTTGGTACCACGTTGACGAACGATGATGCTACCCGCCAGAACGGATTCGCCACCGAAACGCTTAACGCCCAGGCGTTTAGCTTCTGAATCGCGACCGTTACGTGTGGAGCCGCCAGCCTTTTTATGTGCCATTTGAAATCTCTCCTCAGGTCTTAGGCGCTGATGCCAGTAATTTTCACATCAGTGAACCACTGACGATGGCCCTGCTGCTTACGATAGTGTTTACGACGACGAAACTTAACGATTTTAACTTTCTCGCCACGACCGTGAGCAACAACTTCAGCTTTGATTACGCCGCCATCAACGAAAGGAACGCCGATTTTGACTTCTTCACCGTTTGCGATCATCAGCACTTCAGCGAACTCAACAGTTTCGCCAGTTGCGATGTCCAGCTTTTCCAGGCGAACGGTCTGACCTTCGCTTACTCGGTGTTGTTTACCACCACTTTGGAAAACCGCGTACATATAAAACTCCGCTTCCGCGCACACCTTTTCAATGATTCAGAGTGCGCTATAAATATTCACAATAGGGCGCGAATATTACGCAAAACGCACGCCTTTGACAAGTGCTACAGTCAATACACGAAGAAAAAAAACACAACTTGTACGGTAACGTTTATCTGTGCCATTTTTTCAGTACAATCACCCTATATTCCTAACCATAAACCCTAAGTTGCCTTTGTTCACAGTAAGGTAATCGGGGCGAAAAGCCCGGCTTTTGCGATGAATTTAGAAAAAATCAATGAGTTAACCGCGCAAGATATGGCGGGTGTTAATGCGGCAATCCTTGAGCAGCTTAATTCCGACGTCCAACTGATCAATCAGTTAGGCTATTACATCGTCAGCGGCGGCGGTAAACGTATTCGTCCGATGATTGCTGTACTGGCTGCACGAGCTGTTGGCTATGAGGGAAATGCGCATGTCACCATTGCTGCCCTGATCGAGTTTATCCACACGGCGACTCTGCTACACGACGACGTTGTGGATGAATCAGATATGCGCAGGGGTAAAGCTACCGCCAACGCCGCATTTGGCAATGCCGCCAGCGTGCTGGTAGGCGATTTTATTTATACCCGCGCGTTCCAGATGATGACCAGCCTCGGTTCACTCAAAGTGCTGGAAGTCATGTCAGAAGCCGTAAACGTCATCGCAGAAGGTGAAGTTCTGCAACTGATGAACGTTAACGATCCGGACATCACTGAAGAAAACTACATGCGCGTTATCTACAGCAAGACTGCGCGTCTGTTTGAGGCTGCCGCGCAGTGTTCCGGGATTCTGGCTGGCTGTACGCCGGAGGAGGAGAAAGGCCTACAAGATTATGGGCGCTATCTCGGCACTGCTTTCCAGTTGATCGACGATTTACTCGATTACAATGCCGATGGCGAACAGTTAGGTAAAAACGTCGGCGACGATCTGAACGAAGGTAAACCGACGCTGCCGCTGCTGCATGCGATGCATCATGGCACACCAGAACAGGCACAGATGATTCGTACCGCCATCGAACAGGGTAACGGTCGCCATCTTCTGGAACCGGTTCTGGAAGCAATGAACGCTTGTGGATCTCTTGAATGGACGCGTCAGCGTGCCGAGGAAGAAGCAGACAAAGCCATCGCAGCGTTACAGGTGCTCCCGGACACCCCGTGGAGAGAAGCACTCGTCGGCCTCGCGCACATCGCTGTTCAACGCGATCGTTAATCCCCTCCCCTCATCCCGCGCAGTGCGCGGGATGATTCCAGTAAATTCCATAAAACACTTATTCAGCTCTATAACTCCTGAAAAACGGGGCTGTGTATCTTTATATATTCTGAATATTCACACTCTTTACAGGAACTTTTTAGAGCAATAGGCCATCAGGAGTATAGTGATGCTCGACTGAAACAGAAGAAGTGTTCTGAATGAAAGCGACTAACTTAAGGAGTGAGGAAAGATGGAAAGTAATTTCATTGACTGGCATCCCGCTGACATCATTGCAGGTTTGCGCAAGAAGGGAACGTCAATGGCGGCGGAGTCTCGCAGAAATGGTTTGAGTTCCTCAACGCTGGCGAACGCATTATCACGCCCATGGCCGAAAGGAGAGATGATTATTGCGAAAGCCCTGGGAACTGACCCCTGGGTTATCTGGCCATCACGCTACCATGATCCGCAGACCCATGAGTTTATCGACAGAACGCAGTTGATGCGTAGCTACACTAAACCGAAAAAATGAGTGGCCTGGCGGTAGCCCCGCGAACGGGGCTGCCAGCTCTCAGACAATTACTCGCCTTTCACACGCTCAATATTTGCACCTAAAGCGCGTAGTTTGTCTTCAATGCGTTCGTAGCCACGATCGATGTGATAAATACGATCAACCACCGTCGTCCCTTCCGCAATACAGCCAGCCAGCACCAGGCTTGCTGATGCACGCAGATCGGTTGCCATAACCTGTGCGCCAGAAAGTTTTTCAACACCGTGACAAATAACGGTATTGCTTTCGATTTCGGCGTGCGCGCCCATACGGCTCAGCTCTGGCACATGCATAAAGCGGTTTTCAAAGACCGTTTCGGTGATGAATCCGGTCCCTTCTGCCACCAGATTCAACAGCGTGAACTGGGCCTGCATATCGGTAGGGAATGCCGGATGCGGCGCGGTACGTACGTTAACAGCCTTCGGACGTTTGCCATGCATATCCAGGCTAATCCAGTCTTCGCCGACTTCGATGTCCGCTCCAGCGTCACGCAGTTTCGCCAGCACGGCGTCCAGAGTATCTGGCTGCGCGTTACGGCAGATAATTTTGCCGCGAGAGATCGCCGCCGCCACCAGGAAAGTACCGGTTTCGATACGATCCGGCAGCACGCGATAGACACCGCCGCCTAAACGTTCCACACCTTCGATGACGATACGATCGGTGCCCTGACCGCTAATTTTCGCACCCAGCGTAATCAGGAAGTTCGCGGTATCGACGATTTCCGGTTCACGCGCTGCGTTTTCAATAATCGTGGTGCCTTCCGCAAGGGTTGCAGCACACATGATGGTCACCGTTGCGCCAACGCTGACTTTATCCATCACGATATGTGCGCCTTTCAAACGACCATCGACGGAAGCTTTAACGTAACCTTCTTCCAGTTTGATGGTCGCGCCTAATTGTTCGAGGCCAGAAATGTGTAGATCAACCGGACGTGCGCCGATCGTACAACCGCCAGGCAGTGAAACTTGCCCCTGACCAAAGCGCGCTACCAGCGGCCCCAGCGCCCAGATAGAAGCACGCATGGTTTTAACCAGATCGTAAGGTGCGCAGAATACATTAACGTCGCGGGCATCAATATGCACAGAACCATTACGTTCTACTTTCGCACCCAGCTGGCTTAGCAGCTTCATTGATGTATCGACGTCTTTTAGTTTCGGGACGTTCTGGATCTCTACCGGTTCTTCCGCCAGTAGTGCGGCAAAAAGGATAGGCAGAGCAGCATTTTTAGCGCCGGAAATTGTGACTTCGCCCTGGAGCTTCGTTGGCCCCTGAACACGAAATTTATCCATTTAGTTTGTTCTCAGTTAACAATTCATATCCGCTACCGGCGAATCGCCCATAGCTCAAAAGCCGTTCAGTTTGCGATCGCGCGCCCACTCCGCAGGGGTATACGCTTTGATCGACACAGCATGAATGCGGTTATCCGCAATATATTCCATCAGCGGGCCATAGACCGTCTGCTGTTTTTTAACCCGACTCATGCCGTCAAACAACTCACCCACGGCAATAACCTGAAAGTGGCTGCCATCGCCGGAAACGTGGACTTCCTGGAGGGAGAGAGCGTTCATCAACACGCTCTGAATTTCATTATTTTCCATGGGATCTTCAATCATCAGTTAATAAATCAGCGAAATATCTTAGAGCAAAGTTGCGCTGGCATAAATAAGCAAAAAGCCTCGCTGATAAATCAGACAAGGCTCGACTTGCAGGCAGGTTTGCCGGACAGGCGGTTAACGCCATATCCGGCCTGAAAAAATTTAACGAGGCAGAACATCAGCAGGCAAATTATACAATTTCGCCAGGGTATACACTTTGTCGTTTACCCCCTGAAGCGTCACATTGTTGCCCTGCTTTTTCGCCAGATCGATAAGATGGAGCAGCAGTGCCAGTCCACCCGTATCCACGCGAGACACACGGCTAAGATCGATGCTGGTAATCCCCTTCACCGCTTCCTCACGTATTTCCCAAAGCGGTAGCAGAACGTCCTGATCCAGCTCTCCGGATAACGCCAGCGTGTCACCCGTCTGCATCCAGCTCAGTGACTCGCTCATTATTTTTTCTCTTCCAGAGTGATTTTCTGTTGAGAAATCGATTTCAGTTGCGCAGTCAGGCCGTCGATACCTTTGGTACGCAGCAGCGTTCCCCACTCGTTTTGTTTGGTGGTGATCATACTGACGCCTTCAGCAATCATGTCGTAAGCCTGCCAGTTGCCCGTCTGGGAGTTTTTACGCCACTGGAAGTCCAGACGCACCGGCGGGCGGCCATTCGGGTCAATAATGGTAACGCGAATCGGCACAATGGTTTTATCACCCAGCGGCTGTTCTGGCGCAATCTGATAGGTTTGACCGTGATACATCGCCAGCGCCTGACCGTAAGCCTGCTTCAGGTACTCACGGAAAGCGGCAAAGTAAGCATCACGTTGAGCTGGGGTCGCACTCTTGTAATACTGGCCCAGCACCAGCGCACCGGCGTATTTCACCTGTACGTATGGCAACAGTTCCTGATCAACAATGGTACGCAGATAATCCGGGTTGGCCCGAATTTGCGGTTGCTCATTCTTCAGGCGATCGAACGTTTTCTGCGCCGCCTCGTCCATCAGCTTATACGGATTGGTCTGGTCTGCCGCGGTTGCCGCACTCAGCGGTGCAATCACCAGCAAAGCGACCATCATTAAACGTTTAAACATGCGTCGGTTCTCCTGAAATTATTTCGTTGTACCCACAGGTTCAGTGGTTTCATTATTACCTGGCGCAGCAGCTGGCGCATCGCCACTATTCTTATTGTCATCGCCTTTACTACCGTAAAGGAACTGACCAATGAGATCTTCCAGCACCATCGCAGACTTGGTGTCCTGAATTGTATCGCCATCCTTCAGGATAGCAGTTCCCAGTTCCGGGTCTTCAAAACCGACGTTTAATGCCAGATATTGTTCCCCCAGCAGGCCGGAAGTACGAATGCTCAGCGAACTGGTATCAGGAATGTGGTTATAACGTTGTTCAATTTCCAGCGTTACGCGCGGCAGATAGGTTTTCGGGTCCAGCGTAATATCCGCCACCCGGCCCACAACAACGCCACCAATGCTGACCGGAGAGCGGGCTTTCAGGCCGCCAATGTTATCGAACGTCGCATAAAGCGTATAGGTCGGTTCAGTACGTATAGACGTCACGTTCGCTGCCTTCAGGCAAACAAACAGCGCCGCAAGCAGTGCTGCTAATAAAAAGATACCCACCCAAATTTCATTTTTTTTCGTTTGCATGAACTCAATTCCCAAACATCAATGCGGTCAGCACAAAATCCAGCCCCAGAACAGCCAGAGACGAGTGGACAACGGTGCGAGTGGTTGCCCGGCTAATCCCGGCAGACGTCGGGATGGCGTCGTAGCCGTTAAACAACGAAATCCACGTCACCGTGATGGCGAACACCACGCTCTTAATCAGACAGTTGACGAGATCCATACGCCAGTCGACGGCATTTTGCATTGCCGACCAGAAGAACCCACTATCAATGCCTTTCCAACTGACGCCGACCAGCGATCCGCCCCAGATCCCCACGGCGACGAAGATAACCGTCAACAGTGGTAATGAAATAACTCCAGCCCAGAAACGGGGAGAAATAACCCGACGCAGCGGATCCACCGCCATCATCTCCATACTAGAGAGTTGCTCTGTAGCGCGCATCAGGCCGATTTCTGCGGTTAGCGCCGAACCAGCACGCCCGGCAAACAACAACGCGGCAACCACCGGCCCCAGTTCACGCAGTAGCGATAACGCCACCAGCATACCCAGACTGGTTTCCGCACTATAAGTGGTCAGAACCAGATAACCTTGCAGCCCCAACACCATTCCGATGAACACGCCAGAAACAACAATAATCAGCATCGACAGGACGCCGACATTATAGAGCTGGCGCACCAGCAGCGGTGCATGTTTGCGAAATTCCGGTTTGCCGACCAGCGCATTGAATAACATTAACCCGGCCCGCCCGAACGTTCTCAGGGTTTTAATCCCTTTATGTCCGAGCGACGCCAGCGCATTTAACAGCATGAGTGGCTTAACTCCCTGGTAAAAGATCAGCGTGATAATCGCCGGCAGGATAGCGGAACGGAACAGGCCCGTCAGCTATCCCGTCCAGAAACTGACGTACGCGCGGATCAGGATTCGCCTGCAACGCCTGGGCACTGCCATGAGCGACAATTTTTTTGTCCGCCAGGATCCAGGCGTGATCCGCAATACTTAACACTTCCGGCACATCGTGAGAAACCACCACACAAGTCACGCCCAGCGCGCTGTTCAGCTCAGAAATCAGCTTCACCAGCACGCCCATGGTAATGGGATCTTGCCCAACAAAGGGCTCATCAAACATGATGAGATCCGGCTCCAGCGCAATCGCACGTGCCAGCGCTGCACGCCGCGCCATCCCACCGGAAAGTTCAGAAGGCATAAGTTTAGCCGCTCCACGCAGCCCCACGGCCTCCAGCTTCATCATCACCGTACTATGCAACAATGGCGCGGGAAGTTGGGTATGTTCCCGCAGTGGATAGGCGACGTTGTCAAATACGTTCATATCAGTGAACAACGCCCCGGACTGAAATAACATGCTCATCCGTTTGCGCACTGTATACAGGCGCGAACGAGACATCGCCGGAATATTCTCACCATCGAAAAGGATCTCACCATGATCTGGTGCGATTTGCCCGCCAATCAGACGGAGTAGCGTCGTTTTACCGATGCCCGATGGCCCCATGATCGCCGTGATCTTCCCTCGCGACACGGTCAGGGAAATATTATCGAAGATGCAGCGATTGCCACGCGTAAAACTGACATCGCGCATATCGACTAAATTCGCCACAGACTGCTCCATAATTCACCCTTCGTCTTGCGTTGATTTTCTAAGCATGGCGCTCAATTTAACCTTGAACCCAACATATTTACAGAATATTACCTGCCGTGGTTAGCGAAAGCTGGCATTTGTTTTACTTTTTAGCCGCATAAAGTCAAAATTAAGAATCTGTTACGGCTTTCTGAAAATCTTCAGCGGACCGGCGAGTATACCTGAAGAAAGGACGTTAGATGCTTTTAGCTACGGCACTGTTAATTGTTGGTTTACTTTTGGTCGTTTACAGTGCCGACCGCCTGGTTTTTGCCGCGTCTATTCTTTGCCGAACCTTTGGCATCCCGCCGTTGATCATCGGCATGACGGTGGTCAGTATTGGTACATCGTTACCAGAAATCATCGTCTCGCTTGCCGCGTCTTTGCACGAACAACGCGATTTAGCCGTTGGTACAGCCCTCGGCTCAAACATTATCAATATATTGCTGATCCTCGGTCTGGCTGCGCTGGTTCGTCCTTTTACCGTCCATTCTGATGTTCTACGCCGTGAATTACCCTTAATGTTGTTGGTCAGCGTGGTGGCCGGTTCCGTACTCTATGACGGACAACTTAGTCGCAGCGATGGTATCTTTCTCCTCTTTCTGGCTGTGCTATGGCTGCTGTTCATTGTTAAACTTGCACGTCAGGCTGAACGTCAGGGGACTGACAGCCTGACCAGAGAGCAGCTTGCAGAGCTGCCGCGTGAAGGTGGATTGCCCGTCGCATTTTTATGGCTCGGCATCGCACTGATCATTATGCCAGTGGCCACGCGGATGGTAGTTGATAACGCCACGGTGCTGGCGAATTACTTTGCCATCAGCGAGTTGACGATGGGTCTGACGGCAATTGCTATCGGAACCAGCCTGCCGGAACTGGCAACCGCAATAGCGGGGGTTCGCAAAGGTGAAAACGACATTGCGGTCGGAAATATCATTGGCGCAAACATTTTTAATATTGTCATCGTGTTGGGTTTACCCGCGCTGATAACGCCAGGAGAGATTGATCCACTGGCGTACAGTCGTGACTACAGCGTGATGTTGCTGGTGAGCATTATTTTTGCGTTGCTGTGCTGGCGGCGCTCCCCGCAACCGGGCCGTGGTGTAGGGGTATTATTAACTGGCGGATTTATCGTATGGCTGGCGATGTTGTACTGGTTATCGCCAATACTCGTTGAATAACTGGAAACGCATTATGTCGCACGTAGAGTTACAACCGGGTTTTGACTTTCAGCAAGCAGGTAAAGAAGTCCTGGCGATTGAACGTGAATGCCTGGCGGAGCTTGATCAATACATCAATCAGAATTTCACGCTTGCCTGTGAAAAGATGTTCTGGTGTAAAGGGAAAGTTGTCGTCATGGGGATGGGCAAATCGGGGCACATCGGGCGCAAAATGGCAGCAACATTTGCCAGCACCGGTACACCTTCATTTTTCGTCCATCCTGGCGAAGCCGCGCATGGTGATTTAGGCATGGTCACCCCACAGGATGTGGTGATTGCTATCTCTAACTCAGGTGAATCCAGCGAAATCACGGCCTTAATTCCAGTGCTTAAGCGTCTTCACGTACCGTTAATCTGCATCACCGGTCGCCCGGAGAGCAGCATGGCGCGCGCCGCAGATGTGCATCTGTGTGTTAAAGTGGCGAAAGAAGCCTGTCCGTTAGGGCTGGCACCGACCAGCAGCACAACCGCCACGCTGGTTATGGGCGATGCCCTCGCTGTCGCGCTGTTAAAAGCACGCGGCTTTACTGCTGAAGATTTTGCGCTCTCACACCCAGGCGGCGCACTGGGTCGTAAACTTCTGCTGCGCGTAAACGATATTATGCATACGGGCGATGAGATCCCGCATGTTAAGAAAACGGCCAGTCTGCGTGACGCATTGCTGGAAGTTACCCGCAAAAATCTTGGTATGACTGTCATTTGCGATGACAATATGATGATTGAAGGCATCTTTACCGACGGTGATTTACGCCGTGTCTTCGATATGGGCGTGGATGTTCGTCAGTTAAGTATTGCCGATGTGATGACGCCGGGGGGAATACGCGTGCGCCCAGGCATTCTGGCCGTTGAGGCACTGAACTTAATGCAGTCCCGCCATATCACCTCCGTGATGGTTGCCGATGGCGACCATTTACTCGGTGTGTTACATATGCATGATTTACTGCGTGCAGGCGTAGTGTAAAGATTCAAGGATAAACAACAATGAGCAAAGCAGGTGCGTCGCTTGCGACCTGTTACGGCCCTGTCAGCGCCGACGTTATGGCAAAAGCAGAGAACATTCGTCTGCTGATCCTCGACGTTGATGGCGTACTGTCAGATGGCCTGATTTATATGGGCAATAACGGCGAAGAGCTGAAAGCGTTCAATGTTCGTGACGGTTATGGCATTCGTTGTGCGCTCACCTCTGATATTGAAGTCGCTATCATTACCGGGCGAAAGGCTAAACTGGTAGAAGATCGTTGTGCCACATTGGGGATCACTCACTTGTATCAGGGGCAGTCAAACAAACTGATCGCCTTTAGCGATCTGCTGGAAAAACTGGCGATTGCCCCGGAAAATGTGGCTTATGTCGGCGATGATCTCATCGACTGGCCGGTAATGGAAAAAGTGGGTTTAAGCGTCGCCGTGGCCGATGCGCATCCACTGTTGATCCCGCGCGCCGATTACGTAACGCACATTGCTGGCGGTCGTGGCGCAGTGCGAGAAGTTTGCGACTTATTACTCCTGGCGCAGGGCAAACTGGATGAAGCCAAAGGGCAATCGATATGAGTAAAGCCAGACGTTGGGTTATCATTGTGCTATCACTGGCGGTTCTGGTGATGATCGGCATTAATATGGCCGAAAAAGACGATACCGCCCAGGTGGTCGTCAACAACAATGATCCCACCTATAAAAGCGAGCATACGGACACGCTCGTCTATAACCCAGAAGGGGCACTAAGCTATCGATTGATTGCTCAACACGTTGAATATTATTCCGATCAGGCCGTTTCGTGGTTTACGCAGCCGGTACTTACCACGTTTGATAAGGATAAAATCCCGACATGGTCCGTAAAAGCAGATAAAGCCAAGCTGACCAATGACCGGATGCTCTATTTATATGGACACGTTGAAGTCAATGCACTCGTGCCGGACTCTCAACTTCGCAGAATCACGACGGATAACGCGCAGATCAATCTGGTGACGCAGGATGTTACCTCTGAAGACCTCGTCACGTTATACGGAACAACATTTAACTCCAGCGGTCTGAAAATGCGCGGCAACTTACGCAACAAGAACGCCGAGCTGATTGAAAAGGTTAGAACATCCTATGAAATTCAAAACAAACAAACTCAGCCTTAATCTTGTGCTTGCCAGCTCACTTCTGGCCGCCAGCATTCCGGCATTTGCCGTAACCGGAGACACTGATCAGCCGATCCACATTGAATCGGACCAGCAATCTCTTGATATGCAAGGCAACGTGGTTACCTTTACCGGCAATGTCATCGTCACCCAGGGCACCATCAAAATTAATGCCGACAAAGTGGTCGTTACCCGTCCGGGCGGCGAACAAGGTAAAGAAGTGATTGACGGCTACGGTAAACCGGCAACGTTCTACCAGATGCAGGACAACGGTAAACCCGTTGAAGGTCACGCTTCCCAGATGCACTACGAACTGGCAAAAGATTTTGTCGTTCTGACGGGTAATGCTTATCTGCAGCAGGTCGATAGCAACATTAAGGGCGATAAGATCACTTACCTGGTGAAAGAGCAGAAAATGCAGGCTTTCAGCGACAAAGGCAAGCGCGTAACCACCGTTCTGGTGCCGTCGCAGCTGCAGGACAAAAACAATAAAGGCCAGACCCCGGCACAGAAGAAGGGTAATTAATTCGTTATGGCAACATTAACTGCAAAGAACCTTGCAAAAGCCTATAAAGGCCGTCGCGTGGTAGAAGACGTCAGCCTGACCGTCAACTCCGGGGAAATTGTCGGTCTGCTGGGGCCAAACGGTGCCGGTAAGACCACCACTTTCTACATGGTTGTTGGCATTGTGCCGCGCGATGCGGGCAACATCATTATTGATGATGACGATATCAGTCTGCTGCCTCTGCATGCACGCGCGCGCCGCGGTATCGGCTATCTGCCGCAGGAAGCCTCCATTTTCCGTCGCCTCAGCGTTTACGATAACCTGATGGCGGTACTGCAAATTCGTGATGACTTGTCTGCTGAACAACGTGAAGACCGCGCGAACGAGTTGATGGAAGAGTTTCACATTGAGCACCTGCGTGACAGCATGGGGCAGTCACTCTCCGGGGGTGAACGTCGCCGTGTAGAAATTGCCCGCGCACTGGCTGCGAATCCGAAATTTATTCTGCTCGACGAACCGTTTGCCGGGGTTGACCCGATCTCGGTTATCGACATTAAACGCATCATTGAGCACCTGCGCGACAGCGGCCTGGGCGTACTGATCACTGACCACAACGTGCGTGAAACACTGGCGGTTTGTGAACGCGCTTATATCGTCAGTCAGGGGCATTTGATCGCCCACGGCACGCCTACAGAAATCTTACAAGACGAACACGTTAAGCGTGTATACCTTGGGGAAGACTTCAGACTCTGATAGGGTAGAAGTTTGCGACGTTTTAGCAGGAGAGTACGATTCTGAACATGAAGCAAGGTTTGCAACTCAGGCTTAGCCAACAACTGGCGATGACGCCACAGCTCCAACAGGCAATTCGTCTGTTGCAGTTGTCGACGCTGGAACTTCAGCAGGAGCTACAGCAGGCGCTGGAGAGTAATCCGCTGCTTGAGCAAATCGATACTCATGAAGAAATCGACACCCGCGAAACGCAAGACAGTGAAACACTGGACACCGCCGACGCGCTCGAACAAAAAGAGATGCCGGAAGAGCTGCCGCTCGATGCCAGTTGGGACACCATTTACACCGCTGGTACACCATCCGGCACCAGCGGTGACTACATTGACGACGAGCTGCCGGTCTATCAGGGCGAAACGACACAGACCTTACAGGATTACCTGATGTGGCAGGTCGAGTTGACACCGTTTTCCGACACTGACCGCGCTATTGCTACCTCTATCGTCGATGCCGTTGATGACACCGGTTATCTGACTGTCCCGCTGGAAGATATTCTCGAAAGTATGGGCGATGAAGAGATTGACATCGACGAAGTTGAAGCCGTCCTTAAGCGGATCCAAAGGTTTGATCCGGTCGGTGTGGCGGCAAAAGATCTGCGTGACTGTCTGCTGATCCAACTCTCCCAATTCGATAAGACCACGCCGTGGCTGGAAGAGGCCAGACTGATCATTAGCGATCATCTCGATCTGTTAGCCAATCACGACTTCCGCACTTTAATGCGCGTCACGCGTCTGAAAGAAGATGTGCTGAAAGAAGCCGTCAATCTGATCCAGTCGCTCGATCCGCGCCCCGGGCAGTCGATCCAGACTGGCGAACCTGAGTATGTCATTCCAGATGTGCTGGTGCGTAAGCATAACGGTCACTGGACGGTAGAACTCAACAGTGACAGCATTCCGCGTCTGCAAATCAACCAGCACTACGCCTCGATGTGCAATAACGCGCGCAACGATGGTGACAGCCAGTTTATCCGCAGCAATCTGCAGGATGCCAAATGGTTGATCAAGAGTCTGGAAAGCCGTAACGATACGCTACTGCGCGTGAGTCGCTGTATCGTTGAACAGCAGCAAGCCTTCTTTGAGCAAGGTGAAGAATATATGAAACCGATGGTACTGGCCGATATCGCCCAGGCTGTCGAAATGCATGAATCGACGATATCTCGCGTGACCACGCAAAAATACCTGCATAGTCCACGAGGCATTTTTGAACTGAAGTATTTCTTTTCCAGTCACGTCAATACCGAGGGCGGCGGCGAAGCTTCCTCCACGGCGATTCGTGCGCTGGTGAAGAAATTAATCGCGGCGGAAAACCCAGCGAAACCGTTGAGCGACAGCAAGTTAACCTCTTTGCTGTCGGAACAAGGTATCATGGTGGCACGCCGCACTGTTGCGAAGTACCGAGAGTCTTTATCCATTCCGCCGTCAAACCAGCGTAAACAGCTCGTTTGACCCAACCGATAAGGAAGACACTATGCAGCTCAACATTACCGGAAATAACGTCGAGATCACCGAGGCACTGCGCGAATTTGTTACAGCCAAATTTGCCAAACTTGAGCAATATTTTGACCGAATCAACCAGGTCTATGTTGTTCTGAAAGTGGAGAAAGTCACCCACACCTCAGATGCAACACTGCATGTAAACGGTGGTGAAATTCATGCCAGCGCGGAAGGTCAGGACATGTACGCTGCCATTGATGGCTTAATTGATAAGCTGGCACGCCAGTTGACCAAACATAAAGATAAACTGAAACAACACTAATTGTCCGGGCAATTAGCATGTGCATGGCGGTCTGTTGTGCGGCACAACGGGCCATTTGTACGGTTAATGCTCCGAGCCTGTTCCACTGTTTGAGTGGGCAGGTTCTTAGGTGAAATTATGACAAATAATGATACAACTCTACAGCTTAGCAGTGTTCTTAACAGGGAATGTACGCGAAGCCGCGTCCACTGTCAGAGCAAAAAACGCGCCCTGGAAATCATCAGCGAGCTGGCGGCGAAACAACTTAGCCTGCCGCCTCAGGTGGTTTTTGAAGCTATCCTGACGCGGGAAAAAATGGGCAGTACCGGTATCGGCAATGGTATTGCCATTCCGCATGGCAAACTGGAAGAAGATACTCTGCGCGCCGTTGGCGTTTTCGTTCAGCTCGAAACGCCTATAGCTTTCGATGCCATCGACAACCAACCGGTGGACTTACTTTTTGCCCTGCTGGTGCCGGCAGACCAAACTAAAACGCACCTGCATACTCTGTCGCTGGTGGCGAAACGTCTGGCGGACAAAACCATCTGCCGCCGTTTACGCGCAGCCCAGAGCGATGAAGAGCTGTATCAAATCATTACGGATACCGAAGGTACTCCGGATGAAGCGTAGT
Organism: Escherichia sp. R1; assembly: GCF_003000935.1. NCBI lineage: Bacteria > Pseudomonadati > Pseudomonadota > Gammaproteobacteria > Enterobacterales > Enterobacteriaceae > Escherichia > Escherichia sp. R1. The sequence goes on along the minus strand of NZ_PSRU01000017.1, from coordinate 74,829 downwards.
TATTCGGTAATGTCTCTTTTAGACGTTGTGAGGAGAAACAGTACATGGTACTGATGATCGTCAGCGGACGTTCAGGTTCAGGTAAATCTGTCGCCCTGCGTGCGCTGGAAGATATGGGTTTTTACTGCGTGGATAACCTTCCCGTAGTGTTGTTACCCGATCTGGCTCGAACTCTGGCCGATCGAGAGATTTCTGCCGCCGTCAGCATTGATGTTCGTAATATGCCGGAGTCACCAGAAATATTCGAACAGGCGATGAGTAACCTGCCTGACGCTTTCTCACCGCAACTACTGTTCCTGGATGCCGACCGTAATACCTTAATTCGTCGTTACAGTGACACGCGCCGACTGCATCCGCTTTCCAGCAAAAACCTGTCGCTGGAAAGTGCTATCGACAAAGAAAGCGATTTGCTGGAGCCTCTGCGTTCGCGAGCGGATCTGATTGTCGATACCTCAGAAATGTCCGTTCACGAGCTGGCAGAAATGCTGCGTACCCGTCTGCTGGGTAAACGTGAACGTGAACTGACCATGGTCTTTGAGTCTTTCGGCTTCAAACACGGTATCCCTATCGATGCAGATTACGTCTTTGACGTGCGCTTCTTGCCGAACCCGCACTGGGATCCGAAACTGCGCCCAATGACAGGTCTTGATAAACCTGTCGCCGCGTTCCTCGACCGCCACACAGAAGTACACAATTTTATCTACCAGACGCGAAGCTATCTTGAGCTATGGTTACCTATGCTGGAAACCAACAACCGTAGCTACCTGACGGTCGCCATTGGTTGTACCGGCGGGAAGCACCGTTCGGTGTATATTGCAGAGCAACTGGCAGACTACTTCCGCTCGCGCGGTAAAAACGTCCAGTCACGCCATCGGACGCTGGAAAAACGTAAACCATGACCGTCAAGCAAACTGTTGAAATCACAAACAAGCTGGGCATGCATGCCCGGCCTGCAATGAAGCTGTTTGAATTAATGCAGGGTTTTGACGCTGAAGTGCTGTTACGTAATGACGAAGGCACCGAGGCTGAAGCCAACAGCGTTATTGCGCTGCTGATGTTGGATTCTGCCAAAGGACGGCAGATTGAAGTTGAAGCGACCGGTCCACAGGAAGAGGAAGCACTGGCCGCCGTTATCGCCCTCTTTAACTCTGGTTTTGATGAAGATTAATCTTCATCACTTTGACATTCAAATCCCTTCAAGCTCCCCCGGCAATAAGAAAAGCGCGTACTGAAATCGTTATCAATCAACGTCGATTGTACATTTCGTGCGCTTTTTTACTTTCAGAAGAACCTTAAGAAAACCTTAAGAAGCATTGTTTAGATTTCGTTTAAGTTAATCGACCATACTGGAGATCGTCAGAAAATATTTCCAGGAGATGGCATGATTCGCTTATCTGAACAAACTCCCCTGGGCACCGGAAGACATCGGAAATGTTATGCGCATCCGGAAGATGCCCAACGCTGTATCAAGATTGTCTACCATCGTGGCGATGGTGGCGATAAAGAGATCCGCCGTGAGTTAAAGTACTACGCGCATCTTGGTCGCCGGTTAAAAGACTGGAGTGGAATACCGCGCTATCACGGTACCGTTGAGACGGATTGCGGAACCGGTTATGTCTACGATGTGATTGCCGATTTCGACGGCAAGCCTTCCATTACGCTGACCGAATTTGCAGAACAATGCCGTTACGAAGAAGACATTGCACAACTGCGCCAGTTACTGAAACAGCTGAAGCGTTATTTGCAGGATAACCGTATCGTGACGATGTCGCTGAAGCCGCAGAATATCCTCTGTCACCGCATCAGTGAGTCAGAGGTTACCCCCGTCGTCTGCGACAACATTGGTGAAAGCACATTGATTCCACTGGCGACCTGGTCGAAGTGGTGTTGTCTGCGTAAGCAAGAGCGGTTATGGAAACGATTTATCGCCCAACCGGCGCTGGCTATTGCCCTGCAGAAAGATCTGCAACCTCGTGAGAGCAAAACGCTGGCCCTCACTTCGCGCGAAGCTTAATCAAGCTGGTGTTGTTGCATAAACGGCTCACCGCCTAACTGATACATCTGCCGTAAAATCCACGCCTGACGGCTACGCACGTAGCCCGATGGCGCGGAGACTTTGAAACGAAGTGGATTAGGTAATACAGCTGCCAGCAATGCAGCTTCCGACCGGGTAAGTTTGCTCGCGGGTTTGTGGAAATAACGTTGTGCCGCAGCTTCGACGCCAAACACACCGTCGCCAAATTCGGCGATATTCAGGTAAACCGTCAGGATACGCTTTTTGCTCCAGACTGTTTCTATCCCCAGCGTTAATCCGGCTTCCAGCCCTTTTCGAACCCAGCTACGCCCATCCCATAAAAAGAGATTTTTGGCTGTCTGCTGAGAAATCGTTGAAGCACCGCGAATACGGTTTTCATTGCGCTCGTTGTGCGCCAGGGCTTGCTCAATGGAAGCGACATCAAAGCCCCAGTGCTCAGGAAATTTCTGATCTTCTGCGGCAATCACCGCCAGTCCCATCCACGGCGAGATTTGATCCATACTGACCCAGTCAGAATGTGCCACGTAACGAAAATTGCCATGCAGCCAGGCGCTGACTTGCCGCTCGACCATTACCGCTGAGAAAGGAACAGGCGCAACGCTAAACAACGCGATGCCCCCGCCCCAGAAAATGGCGAGGACAACCATTAACCGCAGAAGAAAACGGCGAACGAAACTAAACACCGTTAAGCGGCTTTTACTCATTCAGCCAGAACCAGCACGCGGGAAACCAGCTTATCAATGCCGCTCGCCGCTTCTGCAATGTTCTGCGCCAGCATATATGCCGGGGTGGTGACAATCTTATTGTCTTCATCAACCACGATATCATCGACAGGACACGGCACATGCTCCGCGCCCATCTCTTCCAGCACTTCTGCGGTATCGATATCAGTACCGATGGTCAAACGTAGCGGGAAATCGAAAATTTTCGGCAGTATCGCCGGTGCAATACACATAAAACCAAGCGGTTTTCCGGCCTGATGCATCGCTTGTGCCAGCGCCTTTAATTCACGGTCAACGGTGCATTCGCTACCAAGACTGGCAAAATTGCTTAAATTCTTCGCCGCGCCAAAACCTCCCGGCACAATCAACGCATCCAGTTCAGCGGCATCGGCCTGGGCCAGAGGACGGATTTCACCGCGCGTTATTCGTGCCGCTTCAATCAGCACATTGCGCGTTTCCGTCATCGCTTCACCAGTTAAATGGTTGATAACATCAACCTGCTGCTTATCCGGTGCAAAGCAGACCGCCTGCGCACCGCTGCGTGAAATAGCTAACAACGTCAATACCGCTTCATGAATTTCAGAACCGTCATAGACGCCGCATCCGCTCAGAATTACGCCAATTTTCTTCATTGTGATCTTCCTTTCGCAATTGACTGAAACACATTAATTTTTTTAATAAAAATGCTACGCATCACACATTTAACTGATTCATGTAACAAATCATTTAAGTTTTGCTATCTTAACTGCGTGCGGCCTGAAAAACAGTGCTGTGCCCTTGTAACTCATCATAATAATTTACGGCGCAGCCAAGATTTCCCTGGTGTTGGCGCAGTATTCGCGCACCCCGGTCTAGCCGGGGTCATTTTTTAGTGGCTTTTGCCACCCACGCTTTCAGTACTTCTACGTCGTGACGCCACTCTTCTTTCATCTCTTCAATCCATTCACCGACGTTATCTTCCCAGGCGGGAAGGTCAGGAGACTGAATTTGCTGACCCAGCTGTTGCAGATGGCGTAACCCCACTGACCCCGCTGCACCTTTAATTTTATGCCCTTCCTCAACAATGCCTTTTTTATCCTGCGCCGTCAGATTCGACTCCAGCACGCTGACATAGCCCGGCATCATCCTCTCAAACACCGCTAACCCGTCGGTGATCAGCTTCGGTCCTACAAGTTCGAGATACTGTTCCAGCATGGGAATATCGAGCAATGCTTCTGATTTACTGTTCTCTTCTGTCGTCACCGTACTCTCCTCATCATCCTGGGTATCCCAGAATTTCTTGATCATCGCGGTTAGCGCCGGAACAGAAAGCGGCTTACTCAGCACATCATCCATTCCAGCATTGAGGTACTCTTGCTTGTCTTTCAGCACGTTAGCGGTTAAGGCCACCAGCGGCGGTAAATCCTCGCGCGGATAACGCTTCGTCAGTTCACGAGAGATATCCAGCCCGGTCATATCTGGCAACTGAATATCCAGCAACACCAGGTCGTATTCGCCCGGTTTAAACATCTCCAGCGCCGCCTTGCCGGTCATGGCGACATCAACGCTGTTACCTAACTTTTCCAGCACAGAGCGCGCGACAATCACGTTCAGTTCAATGTCTTCCACCAGCAGCACATTCAGCGCCGGTAAAGGCATATCGTCTTCATCAAACGCATCATCAACCTCTTCTGCTACCGACGGTGCGTGGATCGTCAACGTAAAGGTTGAACCTTTGCCCTGTTCGCTGGTAACCGTAATATCGCCGCCCATATTTTTCGCCAGACGACGAGAAACGGCCAGACCAATACCGGTGCCGGTGGCAGGTTTACCGCCATGACTGTCTTTCACCTGGTAATACATGGCGAAGATTTTATCCAGCTCATCCTGCGGAATGCCGATACCAGAGTCTTCCACTTCAAAATGCAGCATATCGCCTTCATCGTAGCGCACGCGCACGGTAACCTGGCCTTGCTGAGTGAATTTGACGGCGTTACTGATGAGGTTCCACAAGATCTGCCGTAAACGCGTCCCGTCGGTAATGACCTGATGCGGTAATGGCAGCGTCGGCTCCAGATTAAAGCGCAATCCTTTTTGTTGCGCCTGCAATGCGGAGAGATTTTCCAGATCGGCAAGGAAGCTGGTGAAATCAACCGGCTGATTATCAAGCTGGACCTTGCGCCGTTCCATCTTATCCATGTCGATAATATCGTTGAAGATATTCCCCAACGTGACAGCCGAAACATGGATGGTTTTGAGATATTTTTCCTGCTCGGCGGTGAGTTCGGTATCCAGCAGAATGCGGCTCAGGCCGACGATACCGTTCAGCGGTGTACGCAATTCGTGACTGATGGTGGAGATAAACGTCGTTTTGTCGCGGCTGGCGCGCTCAAGCGCATCCTGATACCGCTTACGCTCGGTAATGTCGCGACCAAAGCCCATCAAACCGTGACGTTTACCCACGCGGTCGTAGTACGGTACTTTACGGATTTCAAAGCAGGCTTTGCGTCCGTCGGGATAATCCAGCCACTGCTCATAGGTCAGTGACACATTATGACGGAACACTTTTTCATCGGTTTCAATGACTTTCGCAGCGGCTTCCGGTGAGTAAACATCAGCAGGTTTCAGGTGAACCAGTTGTTTTTCGCTTTTTCCGGTCAGCAGCTCCATCGCGCGGTTACAGCCGGAAAACTCTTTATCTTCGTTACGATAAAAAACCAGGTCGGGTGAAGCGTCAAGGAAGGAACGTAAGAATGAGGATTGCTGCTCGAGCTGAATTTGTGTCTCTTCGCGCTCTTTGATTTCAATTTTCAGTTGGCCGAAGGTTTCCTGCAGTTCTGCTTCCGCTTTTTCACGAACGGCGATTTCCTGATTTAGCTGGGCAATATTATCTTTTAACTGAACGTTGAGGCTCAAATCGCGCTCGCGCATCTCCTCCAGTTTTTGCACCAGTCGTGACAGACGTTGTCGTGACTCCTCCAGTTGCTCGACGACCACCGATAGAAAGTAGACCGCCCACGGCGTAATCAGCAAACCAAAGAAGATAGAACGAATAACATCAATGCTTTCGACCTGACCATGCAGCACCATGGTTACCGCCATTTGTACCACAATGGCAAGAACGACGAGGGCCAGCGCCAGCAACATTGAGAAGCGCACCAGACCTAACTTCATCATCAGGTCAACATAATACTGCGCCAGCAGACGAATTTGCTTCATTAGGGAATTCCTTCACGACAACCTGCCCCAATAATACCCAATTCTGACAGTTACGTTATAAATTGTGTGAGAAATGCGGAATTCCCCTCAATGGCCTACGCCGTTGGAGGTAGCCACGGACGTCCCAGCGCCGATCCCTGTACGCCATGTTCATTCAGATAACGATCCAGCTCGACCATTCCCGTCCATCGATTTTCGCACCACAGCGGAGCAAGCAGCGTCGGGCGACGGGCGCTGGCGGAAATGCGGTGGTAGATCACTTCCGGTGGCGTATGGCGAATCATTTCTCCGGCAGTGAGCGTGTAATCCTCCAGTTCAATTCCGTTCAAACGCCCCGCTTCCCAGGCTTTCGCCATAATGCTGCCTTTCACTATATGCAGCGGATGCAGCTTTATGCCGTCCACGCCGGTTTCAACCACTCGCTCCAGCGTTTGCAAACATTCAGCCTGCCCTTCGCCAGGCAGGCCAACAATTAAGTGAGAACACACCTTCAGCCCACGCTCACGCGCCAGCTGCGTCGTGCGCTGATAGCAGGCAAAATCATGACCGCGATTGATGCGATGCAGTGTTTTGTCGTGGGCGGTTTGTAGCCCCAGCTCCAGCCACACTTCGTAGCCCTGGTCCTTATATTCGCAAAGCAGATCCAGCACCGCATCCGGCACGCAGTCCGGGCGGGTACCAACACACAAACCGACAATATTGGCCTGGCTCACCGCCTGCTGATACATCGAACGCAGCACCTGAACTTCCGCAAAGGTGCTGGTATACGCCTGAAAGTAGGCCAGATAGCGTTTAGCGCGGTTAACTAAATTCGCCTGGTGCGCCAGTTGCTCGGCAATGGAACGATGCTGCTGCGCTTCATCGGCAAACGAGGCAACATTACAGAATGTGCAGCCGCCACGCCCGATGGTACCGTCACGGTTAGGGCAGCTAAAACCGCCATGCAGCGTCAGCTTATGCACCTTTTGCCCATAACGACGGGTGAGATCACCACCAAACATATTGACTAATTTCTGTAACTGCATAATCTGATAGACCGCGCCTTGAAAAGAGGCCAAAGCCTGCCATTTTTAGCCCAATTCGGCGATGACCTGGATCAATCGTCCCGGCCTGCTTTTATCAAATGCATAATAAATCAAAATTACCGAAATTTCATGCACAATCACATAAATCACTTTTGCTTATCTTGTGTCAGATTTTTTTATCTCCTTATGGATTTTAGGCAAAAACAGTAGCATGAAACGTTATTACCAATTAAGGCAGTATAAAATGCTGGCTTTCTCGTCAATTCAAGGCAGGATAAGGGTTAACACGCCTTTATGACAGTCAGGAACTGGCTGTTTCTCTAACGACGCCCCTTTTAGCCTTAAATAGAAAATCCAATTTAATTTCAGATAATTAATAAAGAATTTTGCGCTAAAGCACATTTCTGTACCAATAAGCTTGCCATTTGACCTGTATCAGCTTTCCCGATAAGTTGGAAATCCGCTGGAAGCTTTCTGGATGAGCAGCCTGCTCATCATATTTATGCAGTAATTGAGATCCCCTCTTCACCGTATTAACCGATGCGAAAAGGACAACAAGGGGGCGAATGCGAGGCGCGCGTATGACACGCAAACCCCGTCGCCACGCTCTTACTGTGCCCGTGCGCAGCGGTTCGGAAGTGGGGTTCCCGCAGAGCCTGGGGGAGGTTCACGATATGTTGTACGATAAATCCCTTGAGAGGGATAACTGTGGTTTCGGCCTGATCGCCCACATAGAAGGCGAACCTAGCCACAAGGTAGTGCGTACTGCAATACACGCACTGGCCCGCATGCAGCACCGTGGCGCGATTCTCGCCGATGGTAAAACCGGTGACGGTTGCGGCTTGCTGTTACAAAAACCGGATCGTTTTTTTCGCATCGTTGCGCAGGAGCGCGGCTGGCGTTTAGCAAAAAACTACGCCGTCGGGATGCTCTTCCTGAATAAAGATCCTGAACTCGCCGCTGCCGCACGCCGCATCGTTGAAGAAGAGCTGCAACGCGAAACGTTGTCGATTGTGGGCTGGCGTGATGTCCCCACTAACGAAGGCGTGCTGGGTGAAATCGCCCTCTCCTCTCTGCCACGCATTGAGCAAATTTTTGTGAACGCCCCGGCAGGCTGGCGTCCGCGCGATATGGAGCGCCGTCTGTTTATCGCCCGCCGCCGCATTGAAAAGCGTCTCGAAGCCGACAAAGACTTCTACGTCTGTAGCCTGTCGAATCTGGTCAATATTTATAAAGGTCTGTGTATGCCGGCGGATCTGCCGCGCTTCTACCTGGACCTCGCTGACCTGCGTCTGGAATCGGCCATCTGCCTGTTTCACCAGCGCTTTTCCACTAACACCGTACCGCGCTGGCCGCTGGCGCAGCCATTCCGCTACCTCGCGCATAACGGTGAAATCAACACCATCACCGGTAACCGCCAATGGGCGCGTGCGCGTACCTATAAATTCCAGACGCCGCTGATCCCTGACCTGCACGACGCCGCGCCGTTCGTCAACGAAACCGGCTCTGACTCCAGTTCGATGGATAACATGCTGGAACTCCTGCTGGCAGGCGGGATGGATATCATCCGTGCCATGCGTCTGTTAGTGCCACCAGCCTGGCAGAACAACCCGGATATGGACCCGGAACTGCGTGCCTTCTTTGACTTTAACTCCATGCATATGGAGCCGTGGGATGGTCCGGCAGGCATCGTGATGTCTGACGGTCGTTTTGCCGCCTGTAACCTCGACCGTAACGGTCTGCGTCCGGCACGCTACGTCATCACCAAAGATAAACTGATCACCTGCGCCTCTGAAGTCGGTATCTGGGATTATCAGCCTGACGAAGTGGTCGAAAAAGGCCGCGTAGGGCCAGGCGAACTGATGGTGATCGACACTCGCAGTGGGCGCATTCTGCACTCGGCAGAAACCGATGATGACCTGAAAAGCCGCCATCCCTATAAAGAGTGGATGGAGAAAAACGTCCGCCGTCTGGTACCGTTTGAAGATCTGCCCGATGAAGAAGTGGGTAGCCGCGAACTGGACGACGACACGCTTGCCAGCTACCAGAAACAGTTTAACTACAGCGCGGAAGAGCTGGATTCGGTGATCCGCGTACTGGGTGAAAACGGTCAGGAAGCGGTCGGTTCGATGGGCGACGACACCCCATTCGCCGTGCTCTCCAGTCAGCCGCGCATTATTTACGACTACTTCCGCCAGCAATTTGCCCAGGTGACTAACCCGCCAATCGACCCGCTGCGCGAAGCGCATGTTATGTCGCTCGCCACCAGTATCGGTCGTGAAATGAACGTCTTCTGCGAAGCAGAAGGCCAGGCGCACCGTTTAAGCTTTAAATCGCCGATTCTGCTCTATTCCGATTTCAAACAGCTCACGACGATGAAAGAGGATCACTACCGCGCAGATACGCTGGATATCACCTTTGACGTCACTAAAACCACGCTCGAAGCGACGGTGAAAGAACTGTGTGACAAAGCCGAAAAAATGGTACGTAGCGGCACCGTGCTGCTGGTGCTCTCCGACCGGAATATCGCTAAAGATCGCCTGCCGGTTCCGGCTCCGATGGCGGTTGGCGCGATCCAGACCCGTCTGGTCGATCAAAGCCTGCGTTGCGATGCCAACATCATCGTCGAAACCGCCAGCGCCCGCGATCCGCACCATTTCGCCGTGTTGCTGGGTTTCGGCGCGACGGCTATTTATCCGTACCTTGCCTATGAAACGCTGGGCCGCCTGGTAGACACCCACGCGATTGCCAAAGATTATCGTACCGTGATGCTCAACTACCGTAACGGCATCAACAAAGGCTTGTACAAAATCATGTCCAAAATGGGCATCTCCACCATCGCCTCTTACCGCTGCTCGAAACTGTTTGAAGCGGTCGGTCTGCACGATGATGTCGTGGGCCTGTGCTTCCAGGGGGCGGTCAGCCGCATTGGTGGGGCAAGCTTTGAAGACTTCCAGCAGGATCTGCTGAACCTGTCGAAACGTGCCTGGCTGGCGCGTAAGCCCATCAGCCAGGGCGGCCTGCTGAAATATGTGCACGGCGGCGAATACCACGCCTACAACCCGGACGTGGTGCGCACGCTGCAACAGGCGGTACAGAGCGGCGAGTATAGCGACTATCAGGAATACGCGAAGCTGGTTAATGAGCGTCCGGCAACCACGCTACGCGATCTGCTGGCAATTACGCCGGGTGAAAACGCGGTCAACATTGCTGATGTTGAACCGGCAAGCGAACTGTTTAAACGCTTCGATACCGCTGCGATGTCTATCGGCGCGTTAAGCCCGGAAGCCCACGAGGCGCTGGCTGAAGCGATGAACAGCATCGGCGGCAACTCTAACTCCGGTGAAGGCGGCGAAGATCCGGCGCGCTACGGCACTAACAAAGTGTCGCGCATCAAGCAGGTGGCTTCCGGTCGCTTCGGTGTTACTCCGGCGTATCTGGTCAATGCCGACGTCATTCAGATTAAAGTCGCCCAGGGCGCGAAACCGGGTGAAGGCGGTCAGTTACCGGGCGATAAAGTCACGCCTTACATTGCCAAACTGCGCTATTCGGTGCCTGGAGTGACGCTGATCTCCCCGCCGCCGCACCACGATATCTACTCTATCGAGGACTTAGCGCAGCTCATTTTCGACCTCAAGCAGGTTAACCCGAAAGCGATGATCTCCGTGAAGCTGGTTTCCGAACCGGGCGTTGGCACCATCGCGACTGGCGTGGCAAAAGCTTATGCCGATTTAATCACCATCGCAGGCTATGACGGCGGCACCGGCGCAAGTCCGCTTTCATCGGTGAAATACGCAGGCTGTCCGTGGGAGCTGGGGCTTGTTGAAACCCAACAGGCGCTGGTTGCCAATGGTCTGCGTCATAAGATCCGTTTGCAGGTTGATGGCGGCCTGAAAACCGGCGTTGATATCATCAAAGCGGCGATTCTCGGCGCAGAAAGCTTCGGCTTCGGCACTGGCCCGATGGTGGCGCTCGGCTGTAAATATCTGCGTATTTGCCACCTGAACAACTGCGCCACGGGTGTAGCAACTCAGGATGACAAACTGCGTAAGAATCACTATCACGGCCTGCCGTTCAAGGTGACTAATTACTTTGAGTTTATCGCACGTGAAACCCGCGAGCTGATGGCACAGCTGGGGGTAACGCGTCTGGTGGATCTGATTGGTCGCACCGACCTGCTGAAAGAGCTGGACGGTTTCACCGCCAAACAGCAGAAACTGGCGCTGTCGAAGCTGCTGGAAACTGCCGAGCCACATGCAGGTAAGGCACTCTACTGCACCGAAAAAAACCCGCCGTTTGATAACGGCCTACTGAACGCGCAGTTGCTGCAACAGGCAAAACCGTTTGTCGATGAACGCCAGAGCAAAACCTTCTGGTTCGATATCCGCAACACCGACCGTTCTGTCGGCGCGTCGCTTTCAGGCTATATCGCCCAGACGCACGGCGATCAGGGTCTGGCAGCCGATCCAATCAAAGCGTACTTCAACGGCACTGCAGGCCAGAGCTTCGGCGTGTGGAACGCGGGCGGCGTGGAACTGTACCTGACCGGTGATGCCAACGACTATGTTGGTAAAGGCATGGCGGGTGGCTTAATCGCCATTCGTCCTCCGGTTGGTTCCGCCTTCCGCAGCCATGAAGCAAGTATTATCGGCAACACCTGCCTGTATGGCGCGACCGGTGGTCGTCTGTATGCCGCAGGCCGCGCGGGTGAACGTTTCGGCGTGCGTAACTCCGGTGCTATCACCGTGGTAGAAGGCATTGGCGACAACGGCTGTGAATATATGACGGGCGGTATCGTCTGTATTCTGGGTAAAACCGGCGTTAACTTCGGCGCAGGCATGACTGGCGGCTTCGCTTACGTTCTCGATGAAAGCGGCGATTTCCGCAAACGCGTTAACCCGGAACTGGTCGAGGTCTTAAGCGTTGACGATCTGGCGATCCATGAAGAGCATCTGCGTGGTCTTATCACCGAGCATGTTCAGCATACCGGTTCCCAGCGTGGTGAAGAGATTCTGGCGAACTGGTCAACCTTCGCCACTAAATTTGCGCTGGTTAAACCGAAGTCCAGTGATGTAAAAGCACTGCTGGGTCACCGTAGTCGTAGCGCAGCAGAGTTGCGCGTGCAGGCGCAGTAAGGGGTAGCAACAATGAGTCAGAATGTTTATCAATTTATCGACCTGCAGCGCGTTGATCCGCCAAAGAAACCGCTGAAGATCCGCAAAATTGAGTTTGTTGAAATTTACGAGCCGTTTTCCGAAGGCCAGGCCAAAGCGCAGGCTGACCGCTGCCTGTCGTGCGGCAACCCATACTGCGAGTGGAAATGCCCGGTACACAACTACATCCCGAACTGGCTGAAGCTCGCCAACGAGGGGCGTATTTTTGAAGCGGCGGAACTGTCGCATCAGACCAATACCCTGCCGGAAGTGTGCGGACGTGTCTGCCCGCAAGACCGTCTGTGCGAAGGTTCCTGCACCCTGAACGATGAGTTTGGCGCAGTGACCATCGGCAACATTGAGCGCTATATCAACGATAAAGCGTTCGAGATGGGCTGGCGTCCGGATATGTCCGGCGTGAAACAAACCGGTAAAAAAGTGGCGATTATCGGCGCTGGCCCGGCGGGTCTGGCGTGCGCGGATGTCCTGACGCGCAACGGCGTAAAAGCGGTCGTCTTCGACCGTCACCCGGAAATTGGCGGATTGCTGACCTTCGGTATTCCGGCCTTCAAGTTAGAAAAAGAGGTAATGACGCGCCGCCGTGAAATCTTCACCGGTATGGGTATTGAATTCAAACTCAATACCGAAGTGGGCCGCGACGTACAGCTGGACGACCTGCTGAGTGATTACGATGCCGTGTTCCTTGGCGTCGGGACTTATCAGTCAATGCGCGGCGGGTTGGAAAACGAAGACGCCGATGGCGTGTACGCAGCGCTGCCGTTCCTTATCGCCAACACCAAACAGTTAATGGGCTTTGGTGAAACCAACGACGAACCGTTCGTCAGCATGGAAGGTAAACGCGTGGTAGTACTTGGCGGTGGCGATACCGCGATGGACTGCGTGCGCACGTCTGTACGCCAGGGTGCAAAGCACGTTACCTGTGCCTATCGTCGTGATGAAGAGAACATGCCAGGTTCCCGCCGCGAAGTGAAAAACGCGCGGGAAGAAGGTGTAGAGTTCAAATTCAACATCCAGCCACTGGGGATTGAAGTGAACGGTAACGGCAAAGTCAGCGGCGTGAAAATGGTGCGCACAGAAATGGGCGAACCGGATGCCAAAGGCCGTCGCCGCGCGGAGATCGTGGCAGGGTCAGAACATATCGTTCCGGCAGATGCGGTGATCATGGCGTTTGGTTTCCGTCCACACAACATGGAATGGCTGGCAAAACACAGCGTCGAGCTGGATTCACAAGGCCGCATCATCGCCCCGGAAGGCAGCGACAACGCCTTCCAGACCAGCAACCCGAAAATCTTTGCTGGCGGCGATATCGTCCGTGGTTCCGATCTGGTCGTTACCGCCATTGCCGAAGGTCGCAAAGCGGCAGACGGCATTATGAACTGGCTGGAAGTTTAAGCGAGGTAACAATAAATTCGCCAGACAGTGTCTGGCGAATTTATAAAACGAGCTATCCAACTAAATTTTAAGCCATTAAATCAGCCTTAATCTTCACTACCACCTTTTTAATCTCACCAGGTTCGCCAACAACGCATCCCGGTTTATGCGGTTCTCCTGGCATAAACACGGCGAACATTCCCGGTTTCAGGATGATGGCTTGCTCGTTTTCAATGGCGCTGCAAAGCTGATAATCATCTTCATGGTGGAACTCTTCACACTGACGCGCAGTGCCTGCCATGCCAAACAGAATCCGTTCCTCACCGTTTAATAACAGCTGGATATCAATGTATTGTTCGTGCAATTCGGCTTTTTTCTCAACGGGCGATTGAGTATTAAATGTCATGACATTCATAAAGATATTGTCGCCCTGTAATTCGTAACGGCCAGGCGCTTTTTCTTGCGGTCTGGCAGCTAATGCCAACGTTAACGCGTCCTGTAACGCAGGATGTAATCCGGCAGACGGTAATGACTGTACTTCACCCATCATCATAATATTTCTCCCTGGGCCAACAGCGCAGCCCCAAGTAAACCTGCATCGTGGCGGTAGTGCGCCGCCAGTAAATCAACATGAAATGCCGCTGGCTCCTGCGCCAGATACGTTTCCACCAGCGCCAGATACCCTTCTGCCAGACCAACGCTGCCACCGACCACCACGCACTGGCAATCAGTTGTGGCTTTAATATCAGCGATCAGCCTTGCAAGCGTACGTGCGGAGCGGTGAATCAGTTGCTGCGCCTGCTCATCACCCTGCCCGGCGCGCGTGAAAATAGTTTTCGCATTCGCACCAGCCAACTCCCCCTGCGCTGCCGCTGCAATGCCGCGACCAGAAGCAATCGCTTCCACGCAACCTGTGCGTCCACAGCCGCAGACTGGACCATGCGGATCGGCAAGCGTATGCCCGATATGCCCCGCCAGACCGCCAGGGCCGGTACGCAGTTTACCGCCGCTCACTACACCGCCGCCAACGCCGGTGGAAACAGTGATAAACACCATATCGGTTATATCGCCATCCAGCGCCTGATACTCCGCCCATGCTGCGGCCTGCGCATCATTAATGGCAATGGTCGGCAAATTGGTAAGTTGCTCCAGCGTTTTGACTAACGGAAAGTGTAACAATCCACCGAGATTATGCGGATTCAGCGCCAGCAAGCTGCCGTCGCGAATAATTCCGGTTGAAGCGATGGCAACCCGCTGCGCATGTGCTTGCAACGGAGAGACTAATGCGGATAAGGCATCACGCAGCGCCTGCGGAGTCTGGCTGGCAGGCGTAGGAAGTTCTCGGCGATCGCGGATCTGCCCGTCAGCGCCAATCAGCGCGGCGGCAAGTTTAGTACCGCCGATATCAATCGCCAGTGTGGTCATAGCACCGCCTTTTTCATCGCTGTGTTGTACCACTGACAAATGTGTTCAAGACGCGTAATGGCAGAACCGACCGTCACCGCCCACGCGCCGTGGCGCATCGCATCCGCCGCCTGAGCAGGCGTGTTGTAACGCCCTTCGGCAATCACCCGGCATCCAGCGTCACTCAACGTTTTCACCAGCGCCAGATCCGGCTCTTCTGGCGTTTCAGGCGTAGTATAGCCAGAAAGCGTAGTGCCAATAATTTCGGCTCCCAGCTTTTGGCATGCCAGGCCGTCTTCCGGCGTTGAGCAGTCGGTCATCGCCAGTAAACCGTGATGGTGAATACGTGCCAGCAGCGTTTCAACTGGCACCGGACGCGGTCGGTCGGTGCCGTCAATCGCGATAATGTCCGCGCCCGCCTGCGCCAGCGCATCAACATCTTCAATATAGGCCGTGATGCGTACCGGAGAATCCTCCAGATCGCGCTTCACAATCCCAATAATCGGCACGCTCACCACCGCACGCGTGGCTTGCAGATTTGCCACACCTTCAATACGAATGGCGACCGCGCCCGCCTGCTCTGCCGCTAATGCCATGGCAGCGACGATTTCGGGTTTATCGAGCGGGCTGTCCGGAACCGGCTGGCAGGAGACAATCAGGCCACCGTTAGCAGCGATTTTTTGATCCAGTTGTGCAAGTAACGACATACATCTTCCCTTAGCGAAAGGCCCGGTACAGAGACCGGGCAACAGGATTAACTTTTGGTTTTGACTAAATTGTTTTTGGCGCTGCCAAATGGCACGGCACCGCTAAATGGTTTGCCGTCGATAGCGTCATGAGTACGCAATGCTTCCGGGCGCAGCCAACGCTGAACACGAGAAGGCATATCCAGACCAATCAGCAGGATCACCACAAATGTCAGACTGAACGAGAGCGATGCCAGCGCAGTACCCAGATCCAGACGTTGAGCGATCAACGCGCCGATGATTGGGGCCAGTGCACCGCCCAATGCGCCAACGTTGTAGGTAAAGCCCAGGCCCGCTGCACGCTGGTCGGTATCGAAATAACCGCCAATCAGTTTCGGTAAGATCCCGGCGATCCCTTGTCCAAGCATTTGCTGGAAGAACAGTAACAGACCGAGCACCCAGACGTTTGCGCCGCCAATCGCAAATACCGGAATAATCAGCAGCTGCGAGGCCAGCAGACTACAAACGTATGCTTTGCGGGTTCCCAGCCAGTCACCGAGGAAGCCCCCGACGCAGCACCCCACCGCCGCGCCAAAGCCACTAAAGAACAGCACATTGGCGACAGTATGCGGGTCATAAGCCAGATCGGTTTTCAGATACGTTGGCAGCAGCGCCTGAATCGGCCATGAGTAGAGGAAAGCGAACAACACGACCACCATCAGCATTACGCCCGTTGGCCAGCGTTTGCCCGTACTCTGCACCATAAAGCTGATAAAAATTGCGGCGCATAACAGCCCAAGAACAGCGACGATCGCGGCATTTTGCAGGTTACCGGCGAAGCAGAACCACAGCGCAGTAGCCGCCGCCAGTGTCATTACGATATTGGCAATGCGATGTTCACCACGGTAGAGAATATCCACCATTGTGCGTACCGGTGCTTTACCCCCGTGTTTCTCTTTCCAGTCTTCCGCTTCCGGGATGTTTTTACGCAGCCAGAGAGCAAAGATGATTGGCAAAATGCCGATAAAGAACAGCGCACGCCAGCCCCAGACCGGAACCACCAGACTATAGACCTGAGCGGCAACGACGGCCCCCACTGAGAAGCCTGAAATCAGAAAACCACTGGCTTTGTTACGCAGATGCTTTGGCCAGCTTTCAATGACATAGGTGGCGCTGGAACCGTATTCACCCGCCATCCCCATGCCAATGACCAGACGAGCGATAAACATGGTGATGTAGCCTGGCGCAAAGCCGCAGGCCAGCGTCCCGGCCGAGAAGAGAACGATGCTGGTGACCATTGCCAGACGACGCCCGTAGCGGTCACCCATAGCGCCGAGCATCAGGCCGCCGAACCAGCGAGAGATAAAGGCTGCGGAGATCAGACTTGCCGCCTGCACCGTCGTCAGCCCGAATTCACCCTGTACTTCGGTGAGTACCAGGGCGATTAAAACGAAATCAAAACCGTCAAGCAGATATCCCAACCAGGCTGCGGAAAATGCCCGCCATTGTGCGCGGTTAAGATGGCGATACCACGGGATATTCTGGGTTGTAGTACTCATTGTGAGTCTCCCGCGGTGGGCGATGCCCACACGCTTTGGTATGAAAATTGTAGGGTACAGATGCGTTTATTTCCCCTCACCCGGTAGGGGCGAGCGAGGGGAAACAACTCACCCGCGCTCTTGCATCAACTGCTGGGCCAGCGCCTTCAGTTCTGGCAGATATTTTTCATCTACCGGACCAAACGGTTTGCGGCACAGCGGCACAGAAACGACATCCATATAATGCAGGACAGTTTTCAGGCCGCGGAATACGCCCGTTTTGATCAGTAAATCAATGACTTTGTTGCACTCAGTTTGCAGTTTCTGCGCGGTCTGGATATCGCCTTCTTTCAGCGCCTTCACGATCCCCTGATAACGCCAGCCCATGATGTTGTAAGTGCTGCCGATACCGCCGTCTGCGCCCGCCAGAAGACCAGAGGCGAAGATTTCGTCGTAACCGTTATAGAGCACCAGATCAGGATGTTCACGACGGATCTGCTCCATCTGATAGAGATCGCCAGAGGTCTGTTTCAGCGCACCTACACCAGGCAGCGTAACCAGGGTGTTGATCTGATCCAGGGTCAGTTTTACCCCGCTCAGGGCTGGAATGTTGTACACCACCATCGGCAACCCATCCGCCGAATCAATAATTGCCCGATAGTGATCGCAGTGTTCTTCAAAGCTGAAAGGATAGTAGAACGGCGTGACGGCGGAGACGGCATCGAAGCCATAACGTTTAGCCGATGCCGCAAGTTGTTGGCTTTCGGCGGTGCTGACGCAACCGACGTGGGCGATGAGTTTAATCTTACCTTTCGCCTCTTCGGCGACGATTTCCAGTACCTGTTCGCGCTCGGAAAGGCTTTGTACAAAGGCTTCGCCTGTCGAACCACCCACGTACAAACCGTCGATGCCCTGCTGAATATTGAACTGAACCAGGCGGCGCAGACTCGCTTTATCCAGTGCTTGTTGTTGGTCAAAAGGAGTCAGGAGTGCAGCCATTACGCCACGTAAATTCGTTGCCATAAATACCTCTGAAGTGATGCTTGTCTGATAAACGATATACCTTTATACCTGTTATACCAGATCAATTAAGCAACACCCCATACAGAAAGCTTATAATGCGATCTGCTTCACTAAAGTGGCATTATTTCTTTTTGTTGGTGGTCTGACCGAAGGCGTGCCAGGTAGCAGAGACGCTGTTGAGATGCGATTGCAACGCGCGATCGGCTTCGTCAGGATCATGACGGCGGATCGCGTCAACGATCGCAATATGCTGTTGATAGCTAACGTTGTTATGCTCATGCAGAGCCTGATCGGCCACGGTTGGACGTGCGGCGATTAGCCAGTCGAGCAGGGCAACGTGGATCGCCATGAAGATTGGGTTACCAGGGATCTCCGCCAGAACGCGGTGGAAATCAACGTCTGAGCGAATGAATGCCGCGTTGTTATCCAGCGACTGACTGTTGATTTCCAGTGCTTTTGCCAGCAAATCGATTTGCTCATCGGTGGCGTGTTCAGCCGCATAGCGCACCAGGCTGGATTCAAAGAACAGACGTAATTGTTCGAAATGGGCAATCCCACCAGGATGAGAAAGGAAATCTTTCGCCATGCCGGAAAGCTCGCCGATGATGGTGTCCGCAGAAGGACGTGAGACGCGGGCACGTTCGCCGTTGTTTATTTGCACCAGACCTTTGCGTTTTAACGCTGCCAGCGCTTCGCGCACCGAAGGACGCCCGACGTTAAAGAACGCCATCAGTTCGCGTTCAGACGGTAATTGTTCACCTTCACCAAATTCACGACGGCGGATCATCTGTTCCAGCTCTTCTTCCACCATTTCGGAGAGTTTTTTACGCGCCAGCGGGCGGCTGCGCAAGTTGCGCCCGATAGTGGTAGTAGAATCTTCAGCTTGCGGATCAAATGCGTTCATAGGACTCATTCAGGAAAATGCGTTAGCGGATAATAACGACGCTATCGTAGCACAGTATCAAAGTCAGGCGAAAAGATGACAGATAGCAAAACAGGCCACATGGGCCTGTTTTCATTTTACTTCACAACGCGTAATGCCGGTCGACCACCGCGTGGTGGCTGCGGAGGTTCATCGTCAGGATGAGTTTCATCATCGTGATCTGGCTTGTCGCCATCGATAACCGACATAACGGTTTCGTTGTCTGCCGATGCCTCTTCATCATTCATGATGCTGGCATCTTCATCGTAGGCAGCTTCAGGCTCAAACATCGTGCCTGCGCCATTTTCACGGGCGTAGATAGCTAGCACAGCAGCCAGCGGCACAGAAACCTGACGCGGAATGCCACCAAAGCGCGCGTTAAAGCGCACCTCATCATTCGCCAGTTCCAGATTGCCGACAGCACGCGGCGCAATGTTGAGTACGATTTGCCCGTCACGCGCATATTCCATAGGAACCTGCACGCCAGGGAGCGTCACATCCACCACCAGGTGCGGCGTGAGCTGGTTATCCAGCAACCACTCATAGAATGCACGCAGCAGATAGGGACGACGTGGTGTTAGCTGTGACAAATCCATACAGATTAACTCCGGCCCAGACGCATTTCACGTTCTGCTTCAGTTAAAGAAGCAAGGAAAGAGTCACGTTCAAAGACGCGGGTCATATAGCCTTTCAGCTCTTTCGCACCCGGGCCGCTGAACTCGATGCCCAGTTGCGGCAGACGCCACAGCAGAGGAGCAAGGTAGCAATCGACCAGGCTGAACTCATCGCTCAGGAAGTACGGCTTCTGACCGAAGACCGGCGCAATCGCCAGCAGTTCTTCGCGCAGTTGCTTACGTGCGGCATCGGCTTCAGAAGCTGAACCGTTGATGATGGTGTTCATCAGCGTGTACCAGTCTTTTTCGATGCGATGCATGTACAGACGGCTTTCACCGCGAGCTACCGGGTAAACAGGCATCAGTGGCGGATGCGGGAAACGCTCATCCAGATATTCCATAATGATGCGAGATTCCCACAGGGTCAGCTCACGATCCACCAGGGTCGGAACGCTCTGATTCGGGTTGAGGTCAATCAGATCCTGAGGCGGATTGTCCTTTTCCACGTGTTCGATCTCGAAACTTACACCTTTCTCAGCCAGCACAATGCGGACCTGATGGCTATAGATGTCAGTAGGACCGGAAAACAGCGTCATTACCGAACGTTTGTTGGCAGCGACAGCCATGAAAACCTCCAGGTATAGTCAGAATTTTTACTGCTACCAGCCACCAGGTGGCCAGTCAGAAGTTGTGTTACCCAGTAAGGAACGACTCTCTTTGTTCGAAAATCAAACAAAAAATGAGCAATACCCGACATTTGGGCAGAAAATTGGATGATAGTTTACCAGATTTTGTGACCTTTGTGGTGAGTCGATGCCGGAAATGGGGAAAAAGAGATGCGCTTTAGTCTGAAATAGTTGACTTAGTCCCTTATTGGCGATGTGGTTTTTGTTTTGCCTGTTGTCAGA
The DNA here is from genome assembly GCF_003000935.1 of Escherichia sp. R1. Lineage (NCBI taxonomy): Bacteria > Pseudomonadati > Pseudomonadota > Gammaproteobacteria > Enterobacterales > Enterobacteriaceae > Escherichia > Escherichia sp. R1. Next base: position 54,209 of record NZ_PSRU01000017.1, on the reverse strand, counting down.
CGGCAGCAAAAAGCAACTTTCCATTTTTTACGCTGATGCAGATTTTAGCCATAAAAAAACCCGCCGAAGCGGGTTTTTTCGCAAATTGTTTTCTGCCGGAGCAGAAGCCAATTAACGTTTGGAGAACTGCGGACGACGACGTGCTTTACGCAGACCGACTTTCTTACGTTCAACCTGACGAGCGTCACGAGTAACGAAGCCAGCTTTACGCAGTTCAGAACGCAGGGACTCGTCGTATTCCATCAGAGCGCGGGTGATACCGTGACGGATCGCACCAGCCTGACCAGAGATACCACCACCTTTAACGGTGATGTACAGGTCCAGTTTCTCAACCATGTCGACCAGTTCCAGCGGCTGACGAACTACCATGCGAGCAGTTTCACGACCGAAGTACTGTTCCAGAGAACGTTGGTTGATTACGATTTTACCGTTGCCCGGTTTGATGAAAACGCGAGCTGCGGAACTTTTGCGGCGACCAGTGCCGTAGTATTGATTTTCAGCCATTGCCTATAATCCCGATTAGATGTCAAGAACTTGCGGTTGCTGTGCCGCGTGGTTGTGCTCGTTACCCGCGTAAACTTTCAGTTTACGGAACATAGCACGACCCAGCGGGCCTTTTGGCAACATGCCTTTAACCGCGATTTCAATCACACGCTCAGGACGGCGAGCAATCATCTCTTCAAAGGTCGCTTGTTTGATACCACCGATGTGGCCGGTGTGGTGATAGTACACTTTGTCAGTACGCTTGTTGCCGGTTACAGCAACTTTGTCAGCGTTCAGAACGATGATGTAATCACCGGTATCTACGTGCGGAGTGTATTCCGCTTTGTGCTTACCGCGCAGGCGACGAGCCAGTTCAGTAGCCAGACGGCCCAGAGTTTTACCGGTCGCGTCAACAACATACCAGTCGCGTTTTACGGTTTCTGGTTTAGCTGTAAAAGTTTTCATTAAAAGCTTACCCAATAAATAGTTACACGTTGGTGAACACCCAAACGTCTTCAATTGTTGAGGTTCACACGACAAAGTCCGGCAAACCTACCCCTTCGAATAGCCTATGCCAGCACACAAAAAGTTTCGGGAAAAAAAACTTTCTTGTAACGTGGGGTCGCAGGATTATAGAGAAGTCGGGGTCAAAGATCGACCCCTTTTTGTGATTTGTGGCAGGTTTTACCCCGCCAAATGCTCGCGCTTCAAATACTCTTCGCTTTGCATCTCTTGCAGACGTGACAGGCAACGCTGGAACTCAAACTTCAGCCGCTCGCCCTGATAAATTTCATACAGCGGCACTTCTGCACTCACCACTAATTTGACATGGCGCTCGTAAAACTCATCCACCAGCGCAATAAAGCGTCGCGCTTCGCTCTCCATCAACCGCGTCATAACTGGTACATCAAACAACATGACCGTGTGAAAGAAGCGTGAGAGCGCAATATAGTCATGCTGACTGCGGGCGTCGACGCACAGCGTAGTAAAAGAAACCGCCAGCGTCTGGTTCTCGACGCCCATTGTCGCCAATGGCCGATGGTTGATTTCTAACGTCGGTGAATTTTCTCGTTTCGCCCCCGCCAGCGCCAACCATAGTTTATCCATTTGCGCCCGGGTTTCATCGTTGAGGGGCGAAAGCCACAGATGCGCCTGAGTGAGTGTACGCAGTCGATAATCAACACCAGCGTCCACGTTCATTACATCACAATGCTGTTTAATAGCATCGATTGCAGGCAAAAAACGCGCACGTTGCAGGCCATTTCGATAAAGTTCGTCCGGCGGAATATTTGACGTCGCTACCAGCGTTATTCCGCGAGCGAACAGGGCTTTCATCAGGCCGCCAAGTAGCATGGCATCGGTAATATCAGAAACAAAAAATTCGTCAAAACAGAGCACGTCAGTTTCTGCTTTAAAGCGATCGGCAATAATTTCCAGCGGATCGGTCTGCCCCTGCAAAGCAGTTAGCTCTTCATGTACCCGCAGCATAAAACGGTGAAAGTGCAGACGCTGTTTCCGCTCTCCCGGCAGGCTTTGATAGAAAAGGTCCATCAGCCAGGTTTTCCCGCGTCCTACACCGCCCCACATATATAAGCCACGCACTGGCGTATGCTTTGTGTCTTCGCGTTTACCCCACAGCTTACCGACCCGCGCCATTAGCCCACTCGTCCTGGGGGCTGGAGGCGTGCTATTGATGAGTTCCTGATAAATAATTTCCAGGCGGCTGACGGCCTCTTTTTGAACGTCGTCGGGTTGATGGCTGCCTTCATTGAGCGCCTTCAGGTATTGCGATGTTGGGGTAATGCTTTGCATGATCTTATTGTTATTCCTTGAATAATCGGTGCGCCGTTGTTCACGGTTGACGAAAAAAAGGCCGTTCTACACTACGCGATATGCAGTCGGGATTCCACTTCTGTGGAATTAACGGTTATAGTGGCATAATCAGCCGCAGGCATGGAGCCTGAAGCCAACACCCTACGGAAACAAAAGACAACGGGAGATGTTCATGACCTGGGAATATGCGCTAATTGGGTTAGTCGTCGGTATCATTATTGGTGCTGTGGCCATGCGTTTTGGTAATCGTAAACTACGCCAGCAACAGGCGTTGCAGTACGAACTGGAAAAGAATAAAGCTGAACTGGACGAGTATCGCGAAGAGCTGGTTAGCCACTTTGCCCGCAGCGCGGAATTACTGGATACCATGGCGCACGACTATCGCCAGCTGTATCAGCACATGGCGAAAAGCTCCAGTAGCCTGCTGCCGGAACTGTCTGCGGAAGCAAACCCGTTCCGTAATCGTCTGGCAGAGTCTGAAGCCAGCAACGATCAGGCACCGGTGCAGATGCCTCGCGACTATTCTGAAGGCGCATCCGGCCTGCTGCGTACTGGCGCGAAGCGCGACTAATTTATTTTTCGGGCGCAGCCATTGCGCCCTCCTCTTCTCTCCCTCCCCGACTATCATTTAATCTGGTGTCTCATTGTTAGCCGTCTGAAAATTCAATAACATCAAACTGTTTTGAATCTCTTTTCTTATCATTCAGGTACGAGAGCAGGAATAATGAAAAAACAAACCCAGCTGTTGAGTGCATTAGCGTTAAGTGTCGGGTTAACTCTCTCGGCGTCATTTCAGGCCGTCGCGTCGATTCCAGGCCAGGTTGCCGATCAGGCCCCCCTCCCCAGTCTGGCTCCAATGCTGGAAAAAGTGCTTCCGGCAGTGGTGAGCGTACGGGTGGAAGGAACGGCCAGTCAGGGACAGAAAATCCCGGAAGAATTCAAAAAGTTTTTTGGTGATGATTTACCGGATCAACCTGCACAACCCTTCGAAGGTTTAGGCTCCGGTGTCATCATCAACGCCAATAAAGGCTATGTGCTGACCAACAACCATGTGATTAATCAGGCACAGAAAATCAGTATTCAGCTCAATGATGGGCGCGAGTTTGATGCAAAACTGATTGGTAGCGATGACCAGAGCGATATCGCCCTGTTGCAAATTCAAAACCCGAGCAAATTAACGCAAATCGCTATTGCCGACTCCGATAAATTGCGCGTCGGTGATTTTGCCGTGGCGGTCGGTAACCCATTTGGCCTTGGGCAAACCGCTACCTCCGGGATTATATCCGCATTAGGCCGCAGCGGTCTGAATCTCGAAGGTCTGGAAAACTTTATTCAAACTGATGCCTCCATTAACCGCGGCAATTCCGGTGGTGCGCTGTTAAACCTTAACGGTGAGTTAATTGGCATCAACACTGCAATCCTTGCGCCTGGCGGCGGTAGCGTCGGGATTGGATTTGCCATTCCCAGTAATATGGCGCGAACACTGGCGCAGCAGCTTATCGACTTTGGTGAAATCAAACGCGGTCTGTTAGGCATCAAAGGCACCGAGATGAGTGCCGATATCGCCAAAGCCTTCAACCTTGACGTGCAGCGTGGCGCGTTTGTCAGCGAAGTGTTGCCAGGTTCTGGCTCGGCGAAAGCGGGCGTCAAAGCGGGCGATATTATTACCAGCCTCAACGGCAAACCGCTGAATAGCTTTGCTGAGTTGCGCTCTCGTATCGCGACCACCGAGCCGGGCACAAAAGTGAAGCTTGGCCTGCTGCGTAACGGCAAACCACTGGAAGTAGAAGTGACGCTCGATACCAGCACCTCTTCGTCGGCCAGCGCTGAAATGATCACGCCAGCGCTGGAAGGTGCAACGTTGAGCGATGGTCAGCTAAAAGATGGTGGCAAAGGTATTAAGATCGATGAGGTTGTCAAAGGAAGCCCAGCTGCTCAGGCTGGCTTGCAAAAAGACGATGTGATCATTGGCGTCAACCGCGATCGGGTGAACTCGATTGCTGAAATGCGTAAAGTGCTGGCGGCAAAACCGGCCATAATCGCCTTGCAAATCATACGCGGCAATGAAAGCCTCTACCTACTAATGCGTTAATGTCGTAAACCGGGCATCAGGCTGACGTGTGATGTCCGGTTAACTCGTGGTATGCTGCTGCCGTTCCCTTTTTTAACGATGCCTCCATCATGTTTGTGAAGCTCTTACGTTCCGTTGCGATTGGATTAATTGTCGGCGCTATTCTGCTGGTTGCCATGCCTTCGCTGCGCAGCCTTAACCCGCTTTCCACTCCGCAATTTGACAGTACCGATGAGACGCCTGCCAGCTATAATCTGGCGGTTCGCCGCGCCGCGCCAGCGGTGGTTAACGTTTATAACCGCGGTTTGAACACCAACTCTCACAACCAGCTTGAGATCCGCACCCTGGGATCTGGTGTAATCATGGATCAACGCGGGTATATCATCACCAATAAACACGTGATCAACGACGCCGATCAGATCATCGTCGCCTTACAGGATGGACGTGTTTTTGAAGCGTTACTGGTTGGCTCTGACTCTCTAACCGATCTGGCGGTGCTGAAAATTAACGCCACAGGCGGTTTACCAACGATTCCGATCAATCCACGCCGCGTACCGCACATTGGCGATGTGGTTCTGGCGATCGGTAACCCGTACAACCTCGGGCAGACCATTACCCAGGGGATTATCAGTGCCACGGGTCGAATCGGTCTGAACCCGACCGGGCGGCAAAACTTCCTGCAAACCGATGCTTCCATTAACCACGGTAACTCTGGCGGCGCGCTGGTGAACTCGCTGGGCGAACTGATGGGCATTAACACGCTGTCGTTTGATAAGAGTAACGATGGCGAAACGCCGGAAGGTATCGGCTTTGCGATTCCTTTCCAGTTAGCGACCAAAATTATGGATAAACTGATCCGTGATGGCCGTGTGATCCGTGGCTACATTGGCATTGGTGGACGTGAGATCGCCCCATTACATGCGCAGAGTGGCGGCATGGATCAACTGCAAGGGATCGTGGTTAACGAAGTGTCGCCTGATGGCCCAGCGGCAAATGCAGGCATCCAGGTCAACGATCTGATTATCTCTGTGAATAACAAACCCGCTATTTCCGCCCTGGAGACAATGGATCAGGTCGCGGAAATTCGCCCTGGTTCGGTGATCCCGGTTGTCGTGATGCGTGACGATAAACAGTTAACATTGCAGGTCACCATTCAGGAATATCCGGCGACCAACTAAGGTCAGCGTAAAAAAACAAAAACCGGAGTCTGTGCTCCGGTTTTTTATTATCCGCTAATCAATTACTTATTAACGAACTCTTCGCCCAGGGCGATATCTTTCTTCAGCGTATCCAGCATACCTTCCAGCGCGTTCTGTTCAAATGCGCTCAGAGTACCGATAGATTTACGCTCTTCCACGCCGTTTTTACCCAGCAGCAGCGGTTGAGAGAAGAAACGAGCGTACTGACCGTCGCCTTCAACGTAGGCACATTCGACAACGCCTTGTTCGCCCTGCAGTGCGCGAACCAGAGACAGACCAAAACGTGCAGCTGCCTGGCCCATAGACAGGGTTGCAGACCCGCCACCGGCTTTCGCTTCAACCACCTCAGTACCCGCGTTCTGGATACGTTTGGTCAGATCAGCCACTTCCTGCTCGGTAAAACTAACGCCAGGAACCTGTGACAGCAGCGGCAGAATGGTAACACCAGAGTGACCACCAATAACCGGCACTTCAACTTCGCCTGGCTGTTTGCCTTTCAGTTCCGCAACAAAGGTGTTGGAACGAATGATATCCAGCGTGGTAACGCCGAACAGTTTGTTTTTGTCATAAACACCGGCTTTTTTCAGCACTTCAGCAGCAATCGCAACTGTAGTGTTAACCGGGTTAGTGATAATACCAATGCACGCTTTCGGGCAGGTTTTCGCAACTTGCTGTACCAGGTTTTTCACGATGCCGGCGTTAACGTTAAACAGGTCGGAACGATCCATACCCGGTTTACGCGCTACGCCTGCAGAGATAAGAACGACATCTGCACCTTCCAGCGCCGGAGTCGCATCTTCACCTGAAAAACCTTTGATTTTCACAGCAGTAGGGATATGGCTCAGATCGACAGCCACACCGGGAGTCACTGGAGCGATATCATACAGAGAGAGTTCTGAACCTGAAGGCAGTTGGGTTTTTAACAGTAGTGCAAGCGCCTGGCCAATACCGCCAGCAGCGCCGAGGACTGCGACTTTCATCCTAAACTCCTTATTATATTGATAAACTAAGATATGTTGCTCCGCTGCCGCGACCTTAATCCACAAAATTGCCGTTTACAATGACCACATCTCAAGAATGTGTAGTCACGCAAGTTTAGCGTTTATGCATTTAATTGCCGTAATCAGGAACCTAACTTACGTAATTAACAGTCACTTATGCATTAGCGCAACATTCCAACAGGTGGTGACAATATACCCTACCGCTCAGCCAAAACAATATCAATTTGATAACAATTAATTTACTTTTAAGCAGAATTTGCAGGCCGTGACGCAGGCATGTTTCTCAATAACGAAATTTGATAAAATCCCGCTCTTTCATAACATTATTTCAGCCTTCTTCAGGGCTGACTGTTTGCATAAAAATTCATCTGTATGCACAATAATGTTGTATCAACCACCATATCGGGTGACTTATGCGAAGCTCGGCTAAGCAAGAAGAACTAGTTAAAGCATTTAAAGCATTACTTAAAGAAGAGAAATTTAGCTCCCAGGGCGAAATCGTCGCCGCGTTGCAGGAGCAAGGCTTTGACAATATTAATCAGTCTAAAGTCTCGCGGATGTTGACCAAGTTTGGTGCTGTACGTACACGCAATGCCAAAATGGAAATGGTTTACTGCCTGCCAGCTGAACTGGGTGTACCAACCACCTCCAGTCCATTGAAGAATCTGGTACTGGATATCGACTACAACGATGCAGTTGTCGTGATTCATACCAGCCCTGGTGCGGCGCAGTTAATTGCTCGCCTGCTGGACTCACTGGGCAAAGCAGAAGGTATTCTGGGCACCATCGCTGGCGATGACACCATCTTTACTACCCCTGCTAACGGTTTCACCGTCAAAGAGCTGTACGAAGCGATTTTAGAGCTGTTCGACCAGGAGCTTTAATCTCTGCCCCGTCGCTTCTGGCGGCGGGGAAAATGTTGCTTTTGCCTATCAACCCCCTGCTTTCCCCTGCGATTCATTTAACGAATAGTGCGTTTTACTGCGACATATCATTCACACAATGAATACATATAGTAAAAAAGCACATTATGCAAAATTCATTATCTAATTGAAAATACTATAATTAACAATAAATGATCGTGTTTTTAATTCTTTTTTGTTATTAAAATTCACATTTTTAACACTTAGTATCAACTGAAACAGTTAGCGTGGTATTAATTAGTTCAATAATTAGTGTATACTTGATTTTGTGATATGGGTCACGAAACAAAGGCCCAGCTAAAAGATTATGTCGAGGTAAAAATCATGAAAATCAAAACCACTGTTGCTGCATTAAGTGTGCTTTCTGTTCTCTCTTTCGGTGCATTCGCTGCCGACTCCATTGATGCTGCACAAGCACAAAATCGTGAAGCAATCGGGACCGTATCCGTAAGTGGTGTGGCGTCTTCGCCAATGGATATGCGTGAAATGCTGAACAAAAAAGCGGAAGAGAAAGGCGCAACGGCCTACCAGATTACTGAAGCTCGTAGTGGTGACACCTGGCACGCTACGGCTGAACTGTACAAATAAACCCTCATCGTCTTGTCCGACGATATTGCCCCCGGTTCGGGGGCTTTTTTTGCGCTAATGACGAACATTAAAACGCAAATGCCCTTCCAGCTCTTCCTCTGCCTCATCAAACAGCAATATTAACGCGCCAAAACGGCGACGCGTTTTCTCTCCCAGATGAACAAATTCAATCTCAAGTGGTAGCGGCAGGACATCGTTCATTAACACATCCCATAGTGAGTCGAGATCGCGTACCTTATCTTTCGCCAGACCAAAGGTTTGGCTAAAGTCACGATAAAAATCCTCCTGACTCTCAATCTCATCAAAATCAAAGGTATAAATATTCATCTGTTGCCACCGTCACGTTTCGCGGCGAGTTCTGCCGTTCATCGCTAAGTATAGCCATGAAAAAACCGACGCTTCGGGCGCCGGTTTTGACTTAACTATCGGTCAACGCATGTTGATACTTATGGAGCATACCCGTAAGCCGATGTACTGGTTCCGTCACCTGCGGTGGCGCTTGCCAGATGCGTAGCTTTTCCTGGTAGATTTCCAGTTCTTCCAGCAACTGGCCAAAGTACCGACGACGTTTATCATCGCTACGGGCAGATATCACATGGTCTGCTGTGCGGCGCATTTGCCGGTGAAACGCCGATAAATCCTCGTTAACCGGAATCGGCGCATCACGCAGGCGCTGGTGCGCGATAATCATCGTCAGCGCCAAGCGAAATTTCGGCAAATCCCCCGGGAACTTATTCATCAGCAAAAACAGCTGCTGATAAAGTGCCGGGAGGTGATTCTCTTTACGACGTGCCACATTGGTAGTCATCGCGGAAACAGCGGCAGAAACAAACTGATTAAGCAGTACACGTCCAGTCCTGTCGCGCGATTTATCCCGCACCAGCAAAATAACGGTGAACGCGAGCACACAGCCGACGATTTGCCCTAATGCGCTGTCGAGAAACTGACTGAAATGGAAAGTCATCGGGTTATCCAGCACGATAATGTTTATGGTGCTGGCCAACGCCCCCATCGAGCCCAATCTCCGTTTCTGTACTTCTATACCGAGGAAGAATCCCAGCACTGCCAGGCTAATACACAGCAGCAACATGCTCTGTTGGGTATTAGGGATAATCACCAAAAAGTAGAGCAGCCCTAACGGTAGCGCTGCCAGTGTCCCGTAGATAAAGTCGATCGCCACCATGCGTGGATTCGGCAAACGCATTGCCAGTGACGTCACTACCGCAATCATCACCATTGCACCACTGCCGGAAGTCCAGCCCGTCCACAGCCAGAAAAGCGTGCCCAGAATGCAAGAAAGTGTGGTTCGCCAGAAGTTAACCATTGCATGATGACGTTCGGCTGACTCTACTTTTACTTCCGGTTCGCCTTGCAGGATCTCTTCTTCGGTGGCGTTGATTTTTGTGTTACTGATAACGCCGCGCTTGAGAAGCTGATAACGCGTTGCCGCCGCGACCCAGCTATAAATGGTGACAGGCGTTTCCCGTTCCCCGGTCCAGGCGATCACTCTCCGCAGGCGTTTGAGCTGCTTGTGGACGTCCTGCGCAGTTTCTACCGGCGTGTCAAAAAATTCGCGGAAAGTATCAGTGATCAATTCCGGGCGCGTATTCTGAATAAGATAAGTTTCGCAGGATTGGGTAATCAGCGTCAGCGATAGCGTATTGATCGCTTTTAAACGTCGATTGGCCCGCGCCCAGCGGGAAGATTCCATATTCAGGTTGCTGCGCATACCTTGTAACGCCGTAGTACGTCGCACCAGATCGCCCCAGGCTTTATCGACAACTTCACCATCGCCATGCTTGATACAGAGTTGCATTAATTGATATTGCGCAACCAGCAAACTTTCCAGCTCTCGATCCACTTCTTGTTTGATCGATCGCGGAGAAAAGAGCAAATCCGCCATAATTGCACACACAATACCGATAACGATCTCGCTACAACGTTCGACGGCAAACTGCGGCGTAAGCAATGGTTCCGGCTGAATGGTGATCACAATGATCAGCGCGGTATAACCGGCCAGCCCCCACGCATACGAGTTTTCTATTCGTACCAGCGAGGATATCCAGGTACAAAAACCGGCCCAGATACAGCACACCAGAATCATCAATAATGGTGCTCGGATCATCGCAATGATGATTACCAGTCCGGCAATACAGCCAATAAATGTGCCGATGATGCGCAAAAAGCCACGATAGCGAATGGCGCCAGAATACGGTTCACCTCCCGCAGCAAAGGCCGGACCGGCGGCAACAATCGCCGCTGTCAGTACCGCCCAGCGTGGCGTTTCCAGCTGGAAGTGAAAGCCAACAAACAGCGCCAGTACAATGGCGGTCGCCAGTTTTACCGCAAAGCGAATATGTTGATTAGCAATGGAGAAAATACCCATCGTGATTAACCAAACTCACGCAGGCGATGAGCCATTTTACGGAAGAACGAATCCTGACTTTCGTCGCGATCTTGTTTGCCAGTGACTACCACCGTAGCAGTGGTGCCCGCAGGCCAGATGTTCTCTTGCTGGTTGTCGAGACGAATACGTACCGGAACACGTTGCGCCAAACGTACCCATTCAAGGTTAGAGTCGATGGTCGCCATCCCTTTGTCGTCACGCGTGCTGCTGGCATTGGTGACCCCTGCGGCAACACTATCAACAGTCCCTTTCAGCACTTTGTTACTGCCAAGCGGCGTGATCTCCGCACGATACCCAGGGCGCACCCCTTCCAGCTTAGTTTCTTCCATATAGGCCAGTACATAGAAGGAGTTCTGTTTCACCAGCGCAACCGCCGTTGATCCTCGAGTAATAAACTCACCGGTATAGACGTTGAGGTTGGTCACCCAGCCATCTGCTGGCGCGCGGATGACTGTACGTTCAAGATCCAGTTTTGCCAGATCGCGGGTCGCCTGCGCTTTCGCTAACTGATGCAGAACTGTTTGTAGTACGTTGTTGGCCTGGTCGATCTCTTCGCGAGACATCGCCTGCACACCGAGACGGTTACGACGTCCGGCCTCCTGGCGTTTCTCCTGCGCCAGTACCTGATAATAAGCAACATCGGCTTGCGCTTCCTCAAGCGCCTTTTGATAACGCGGCTGGTCGATGGTGAACAGTACCTGTCCTTTTTTCACCAGCTGGTTATCATGAACATTCACCTGGGTAATGAGTCCAGAAACGTCCGGCGCGATCGCAACGACGTCAGCGCTAAAGCGCGCGTCACGCGTCCACGGGGATTCGGTGTAATAGACCCAGGCATTAAAAATTGCGATGAAGGCCAGAATGACTAATACGACCGTGATGGCCGTACGGGAGAATTTTCTTATTAGTGTTTTCACTTCAACCTCAAACGAACAGTCGCGATATCAAATAAAACAAGCAGCAATAGAGCGCGGTGTTGAACAACGCCGGATGCCAGACAAAGTCGTAAATACCTGTTGGCACAAGTACCCGGCGCACCAGCCAGAAAATCGCCAGTGATAAAAGCAATTCGAAAAATATCGGTGGGAAGGACAGCCCAAACACCACGATAACGGGAAACAGACTCATGTTGACCTTGGTTGTATAGAGAGAGCAGGCGTTATTATTTTCAGCATCTGTCGCCGCAGAGAAGGGCATGGAAAGCCGGGCGAGAGCAACATTGCTGTAGATTGATATTTAATATATTAACGTAACTGTTATGCTGTTATCTATATTATGTGATCTAAATCACTTTTAAGTCAGAGTGAATAATGGAACGACTAAAACGCATGTCGGTGTTTGCCAAAGTAGTTGAATTTGGCTCTTTTACCGCCGCCGCCAGACAGCTACAGATGAGCGTTTCGTCCATCAGTCAGACGGTGTCAAAACTGGAAGATGAGTTGCAGGTAAAGCTGTTAAACCGTAGCACACGCAGCATTGGCCTGACCGAAGCCGGTAGAATTTACTACCAGGGCTGCCGTCGGATGCTCCATGAAGTGCAGGATGTTCATGAGCAACTGTATGCCTTCAATAACACCCCCATCGGGACGCTGCGCATTGGCTGTTCTTCAACTATGGCACAAAATGTTCTCGCCGGGCTGACAGCAAAAATGCTGAAAGAATACCCAGGTTTGAGCGTCAATCTGGTTACCGGAATTCCTGCCCCCGACCTGATTGCCGACGGTCTGGATGTGGTGATCCGCGTCGGCGCGTTGCAAGATTCCAGCCTGTTTTCCCGCCGTCTGGGCGCGATGCCAATGGTGGTGTGCGCCGCAAAAAGCTATCTCACACAATACGGCATACCAGAAAAACCCGCCGATTTAAGTAGTCATTCATGGCTTGAATACAGCGTGCGACCCGACAATGAATTTGAACTGATCGCACCGGAAGGGATCTCGACTCGCCTGATCCCGCAAGGGAGATTTGTGACTAATGATCCGATGACGCTGGTGCGCTGGCTGACTGCAGGCGCTGGGATCGCCTACGTGCCGTTGATGTGGGTGATCAACGAGATCAATCGCGGGGAACTGGAGATCCTGCTGCCACGTTACCAGTCAGACCCACGCCCGGTTTATGCGTTATATACCGAAAAAGATAAGCTGCCGCTGAAGGTACAAGTCGTGATCAACTCGCTAACGGATTATTTTGTTGAGGTCGGTAAATTGTTTCAGGAGATGCACGGGCGCGGGAAAGAGAAGTAATTAATATTGTACTGTTACGTTGTACAAACCTGTGCCAACGGGTTCCCCTCACCCTAACCCCAGAAGGGCGAGGGGACCGTTCGTACACGGAGAAGGATTAATTATCCTTCTGAAAATACTGAAATTATTACGCAGTACCGCCAACAGTCAGGTTATCAACTTTCAGCGTTGGCTGGCCCACGCCAACCGGCAAACTTTGCCCTTCTTTACCGCAGACACCCACGCCGTTATCCAGTTTCAGGTCGTTGCCAACCATCGAAATCTGCTGCATGGTTTCGATACCGGAACCAATCAACGTTGCGCCTTTCACCGGCTTAGTTACTTTACCGTTTTCAATAAGATACGCTTCTGAGGTGGAGAAAACGAATTTGCCGGAGGTGATATCCACCTGGCCGCCACCAAAGTTCGGTGCATAGATACCGTACTCAACGGATTCAATAATTTCCTGCGGGGTCGATTTACCCGGCAGCATATAGGTGTTGGTCATACGCGGCATGGGCAGATGAGCGTAGGATTCACGGCGACCGTTGCCAGTCGGCGTCATCCCCATCAAACGCGCGTTGAGTTTATCCTGCATGTAGCCTTTCAGAATGCCGTTCTCAATCAGCACGTTGTACTGGCCTGGCGTACCTTCGTCATCAATCGCCACCGAACCACGGCGATCGACCATCGTGCCATCATCAACCACGGTACACAGTTCTGAAGCCACCAACTCCCCGACCTGTCCACTAAATACTGAAGTGCCACGGCGGTTGAAGTCGCCTTCCAGACCGTGACCCACCGCTTCATGCAACAGCACGCCCGGCCAACCTGCGCCAAGTACTACCGGCATGGTGCCCGCTGGTGCAGCAACGGCAGAAAGATTGACCAGCGCCATACGCACTGCTTCTTTTGCCCACGCATCCGCACGGACTTCGCCGTCGAGATCAGCAAGGAAGAACTCATAACCAAAACGACCGCCGCCACCACTGGCACCGCGTTCGCGTTTGCCATCTTCTTCGACCAAAACGCTCACGGAAAGACGCACCAGCGGACGGACATCCGCCGCTAGTGTGCCGTCGGTGGCCGCAACCAGAATTAATTCATAGACACCACTGAGGCTGGCAGTCACTTCCTGTACGCGCTTGTCCGCTTCGCGGGCAACCTTATCGACGCGACGCAGAATATCCAACTTCTCTTCACGGCTCATGCTTTGCAGCGGATCTACCGAGGTATATAACGGGCTATGCTCTACCGCGCCCAGCGTCTGTACTTTGCCATCACCACTATCACGGACGATGGTGCGCGCCGCTTGTGCACTCTGTTCCAGCGCCAGCAGGCTGATTTGGTCAGCATAAGCAAATCCGGTTTTTTCACCACTGATTGCACGCACGCCAACGCCCTGATCGATGTTGTAAGAACCATCTTTAATAATACGGTCTTCTAAAACCCAGGATTCGTGATAGCTCGACTGAAAATAGAGATCGCCATAATCAAGGCGACGTTCGGCCAGTTGACCGAGGATCGCGAACAAGTCCTGATGTTTCAGGCCGTTCGCCGCTAGCAATTGTTCACTTACCAGGTTCAGACTCATCGTTTTTGCTACTCGTTAGTTACTGCAGTAGAGGATTTTTTACGGCTGCCGGATGCGGCGTGAACGCCCTGTCCGGCCTACGGTTATGTTCTGGCTCGTTGGCCTTTGGCAACGATTATCATATGAGATTGGGGCAATTACGCGCCCTCGTCAAATCATTGCGCTTTTTCTTTACGCGGTTGTCGCAACACTTCGTTGATTTGCGGATCGTCCAGCGGACCCGAAATGTGATAGCGCAAAATGGAGACTTTGCTCCACAGCGGACCCAGCACTTTACTGGCGGCAAACACTGCCGCGCCAACAATGGGGTTAACCGCAAAGGCCGCAGCCACACCCACCGTCGCAGAAATCTCTGGTGCGACAACCGCTTCCATATTCAGGTCGCGACGTACCAGATTTACCGACCCTTTCATAGCGATGTCCGCTTCCAGGCCATCCACCAGCGTGTCGTCGGTGTGCATAACGCCGTCTTTAATCCACGCGGTGCTGCGAATGGAGTCAAAATAGAACCCTTCGCCAAAAGTGTCTCTGAAATCAAAACGCAGCTTACGCATCAGGGCATCTACGCTCAATAAGCGCAGCAATTGCCCGGCATGTCCGGTATTGATTTCGGTAATTTCGCCTTTACCCAGTTGAGTATGAATGATGCCATTCAACGTCGCCTCATCTGGCTGCCAGGGTGCTTTGCGCCAGTGTAAATCGTAATCCACATTAAATGACGACTGGCGTACGGGCGTCGTGACACCAAAAAATTCTGCGGCGGCATCAATTTTCTGCCCGCGCAGTTTTCCTTTCAGCGAGGTACGTTCATTCCCCGGATTGTTAACCCATTCACCATCGGCAGTGAGCCGCGAAAAACCAGTATCAATCAGTCCATTAGTCAGCGTTAACGTATCGCCAGAAATGGTGATATCACTGTCAATACGACCGAATTTTTGCCCCCAGAACCAGCACTCTGCGCATCGTATTTGTGCGTCTGGCCAGCCACGGAAGTTAATGCGTTCCGTTGTCGGGAAAGGTGATGACTGTGTTGAATCACCACGAGTTTTCGCCACGCTTGGGTTGTAATAAAGATATTTGATATTCGCCAGCCACGGTGCGTTATTACGCATCGCCAGCGTGGCGTTGATTTCACGCCCTTGCGCCTCAACCAGGGTGCCATTTGCCGTCGGTTGCGAAACAATACTCAGGTTATTCCATTGCTGATTTCCCAGCGACAACATAGGCGTACGTAACGTTATGTGTTGTGGGAAACTCGCTGCACCACCGACACTCTCCGCCGCGCCTTTCTGGAACAGGGCCAGCCACTCGGCACCATTCATCGGCGGCATATTGAGTTCAACGCCACTTTGTTCCGGCAACGGCGGGAGCGTTTTACTGTCTGCCGCCCAAATAGCACGATCGAGCGTCAGCTTTTGACCGAGCAACCAGCGGCTATTGAAATGGTTATCCGCACCAGCCTGTCCGGTTAATTCAAAGCTGTTGAGATTGCCATCAACCTTAACGTTTACCGGTAGTGGTTCACCCGCAGGTTTGGCTAACGGTGAAGGTAAGTGACTGCTCACATTCTTCAAATCGCCGTTCAGCTCTACGTTATACGTCGCGCCAGCATGATAAGGCAGCTCAATGCCCACTTTACCATCCCACGCCACGCTGCCACTTAATGCTTCGTTCACCGCTGCAGGCAGAAAGCCGATTTTCGCTGGTTGCCAGTTACCGTTGAGATTCACCGCGACCTGGTAGGCTTTTGCCCCTTCTTTGGTGGAAAAATCCACGTTCAACGGCTGATTAAACCAGCTTGCTGTCAGTGGTTCACTTTGCAGATCGCCATTGATAAAGCTGAATTTACCGCTCAAATTTTTCAGGGTGCTGTCGAGTGGCTTGATAAACAGACTGTTATTACGCAGCGTCACTTCCCCTTTCGCGGTTACCAACTCGCCGTTCAGCGGGATATCAAGATGTAAGCGAGCATTCACATCGCCGTCGAGCTTGAGTTCTTGCAGGGTCGCACCCAGGGAATCTTTCAGCGGTGTCTCATCAAAGTAAGGGCCAACGGCTTTACCCGGACCTTTAATGTCAGCGTCAATCAGCAGTTTTTCTTTTGAGTAGTCAGGGATCACTGCGGTGAGATTACTCGCGCGCACGCCGCCCAGATTAACGCCATCGGTTTTCATCCATAAACCGTCGTTAATAAAGTCCAGTTCAATATCAAGGTTAGTTAATGCAGGCCAGTCCGGCTGGAAGGCAAACTTCGCGTTGCGCAGCGGCACCAGCACTTCAAACTGACCTTCGTTGTGTTTATAGGGGAAGAGTTGCGGATTGCCACCATAAACCAGCGTCGCGTTATCCGCTTCACCGCCCTGAATCGCGCCACTTAAGTAATCAACCAGGTCTTTACCCATCAAGTTTTCCGGGAAATAGCGCCAGGCTTGTGAACCATCATCGGTACTGATGCCAGCCAGAATACCCAGCCAGGGTTCATCGTTAGCAGGTTGCAGGTAACGAAAACCGCCGCGCGCATGGACGGCTTTGGCTTTAACGTCAATATTACGCCCATCCAGCTGGAAACCTTTGTCATTGTTCAGCCAGCTTATCGTTGCCTGGCCGTCGGCGATTTCCAGTGGCGCACGGAATACCGTTTCGTAAGGCATCTTTGCCTGCTTCATCGACGCAGTAAGCAAACCATTTTCTACGCTGCCGGAAAGCGTCCCGGAGAAGTGTTCCGCACCCGGTAATAATTTCCATTGCTTCCAGGCCAGATCGCTCCACGATGCCTGAAAACGGGTCTTGTCTGCCGCCAGAAGCGGGATATCCAGCGCCAGAGTGTTAATCTTGCCGCTCGGTTGTGTGGAGCGCCAAACATCACCCAGTGCAGGTGAAAGTTTCGCGACCAGCGGGCGTACGCCCTCCAGGCCTGCCAGCTCCAGATTACTGGCGCGAATCCGGAGTTCGTCACTGCGTTTATTGTCTTTGCCGCCAACGTCCTGTTCCGGTATCCAGGCCAGCGTCAATGCTCCGCTCGGCCAGGGTTTGCCGTCCATCGTGATCCGTGTATCGGGAATAGAGAACTGCCATCCCGGATTTTCACGCGTAATATGCGCAGTCAGATTATCCACCGACAGCGTATGTGTTTCCTTCTCGCCCAACCAGCTGGCACCGCCCTGTTTCAGCCAGACGTCACCGCCGGTTACATCGCCTTTGTCGATCGTCATCCAGCCTTCAAGGGAGAACTGTGCCGTTTCCAGCGCAATATTGTCCTGCATCCATTTACCGAGCCACGGCTTCAGGTCGATGTCATCCGCCTGGAGCCAGACGCGACCATTGCTTAACAACCCCTCATCATCGCGCAAATCCATACGCACCTGCATCACGCCGTGCTGTCCGGTAAGGCTGGAGAGGCTTACCAGGCCTTCCGCACGGTGTCGACGTGGATCGTTCAGCCAGGTGAGCTGTGGGATCGCCAGCTCGGCGCGCTGACCGGATGGCGTCAGGAAACTGACTTCACTGTCGCGGAGATCGAAATGGTCAAATTGACGAAGAAACAGATCGCTGATGTGACTGGCTTCCAGGCTATCATTACCACCGCCGCTGGTGATAGGAGTGTTGGTGCGAAAGCGCAGCTGCCAGAAAGTGAGGTCGCGAAACTGCCAGCGCATATGTAACAGGCTCTGCCAGACATCCAGCGCAAGAGTAACGCGTTTAACCGAAAATTCGCCGCCATCTTTTAGTTCTGCACGGATGTCGTGCGCTTCAAGCGTCGGACCAAAATTCTGCCAGCTGGCTGAGAGCTGACTGGCTTCTACCGGCATGCCAGTCGCGGATTCTATTTTGTTGAGGATTTCCGGACGCCAGGCGTCAAGATGCGGTAAAGCAATACGCAGGCCGCTAACCAGCAGGGCAGCGATCACAACGAGCGCGGCTCCAGTAAGCAGTAAAATCCCCGGCAATCGCCTCACCCGTCACTCCTTGTCTGCTAAAAATGTGACTCAAAAACCCTTTGCCGGATGGCGGCCCAGCATCTGTTTACATCATTACGACGTCAAACTGCTCCTGGTTATAGAGCGGTTCAATTTGTACTTTAACCTGTTTGCCAACGAAAATTTCCACTTCCGCCAGCGAGTGTGACTCTTCGCCTTTCAAGGCTTCGGCTACTGCCGGAGAAGCATAGACCAGGAAACGGTCGGAGTCGTAAGCATGGTGGACACGAACAATCTCGCGCATGATTTCATAGCATACCGTTTCCACGGTTTTCACCGTTCCGCGACCGTGGCAGGTTGGGCATTCGTTACACAGTACGTGCTCAATGCTTTCGCGGGTGCGTTTACGCGTCATCTCCACCAGCCCCAGCGCCGAAAAACCATTAACGCTGGTTTTCACCCGATCTTTGCTCAGCGCCTGCTCCAGCGAGTGCAGCACGCGGCGACGGTGATCTTCATTATTCATATCGATGAAATCAATAATGATAATCCCGCCCAGATTGCGCAACCGTAACTGGCGAGCGATAGCCTGCGTCGCTTCAATATTGGTATTGAAAATGGTGTCGTCCAGATTGCGATGACCGACAAACGCTCCGGTATTGATGTCCACGGTGGTCATCGCTTCGGTCTGGTCGATAATCAGATAACCACCGGATTTCAGTTCTACTTTGCGTTCCAGCGCTCGCTGAATTTCGTTTTCGACATCAAAGAGATCGAAAATCGGCTGGCGTCCGGTGTAATGCTCCAGCTTGCTGGTCATCTCGGGAATGTACTCCGAGGTAAACTCCAGCAATGCTTCGTAAGTCAGGCGTGAGTCAACGCGAATGCGGTCGAGTTCGGCGTCGGCGAAATCACGCAGAACACGCTGCGCCAGCGCCAGTTCTCCGTACAGCTGATAACGGGTCTGCGGGCGTTTTTTACGCTCCATAACTTTGGTCCAGACGCGTTTCAGATAAGCGGCATCGGAGGCCAGTTCAGCCTCGCCAACCCCTTCCGCTGCAGTACGGATGATAAACCCGCCCTGCTCGTCGCAATACTCTGCGACCACTTTTTTCAGGCGTTCACGTTCTGATTCGCTTTCAATTCGTTGGGATACCCCAACGTGAGAAGCCCCTGGCATAAACACCAGATAGCGAGAAGGCAGCGTGATATCGGTGGTCAGGCGCGCACCTTTAGTGCCAAGCGGATCTTTCACCACCTGCACCATCAGATCTTGCCCCTGACGGACCAGTTCCGAGATGTCGCGCACCGTGAATTGCTTTTGTTCTTCACCCGCCACACATTCAGTGTGCGGCATGATGTCAGATGCATGAAGAAACGCGGCTTTATCCAGCCCAATATCTACAAAAGCCGCCTGCATACCCGGAAGTACACGACTTACACGACCCTTGTAGATATTGCCTACTATTCCGCGTCGCGCCTCACGTTCAATATGAATTTCCTGCAGAATACCGCCATCAATATACGCCACTCGAGTTTCCGAAGGCGTTACGTTTACCAACAATTCAGCCGTCATGTTTATCCCTTTTCTCACGCAGTGCGTTAAAATTACTTAATAATTCATACGTTTCAACCAGCGGTAAGCCGACTACGGCGTGAAAGCTGCCATTTATCTTCCTGACAAAACAGCCACCCAGCCCCTGAATACCGTATGCACCTGCTTTATCTAACGGTTCGCCGCTGGCGACATAGCCCGCGATGTCTTCGTCTGTTAACGTTCTGAAAGTCACATCGGTGACCACCAGGCAATCGAGAATGTGCTGGCTGTCAGCCAACGCCACTGCCGTCATCACCTGATGGGTCTGACCCGATAATTTGCGCAACATCTGCGCCGCATGCTCTGCGTCGCGCGGTTTCTCGAGCACTTCTCCGTTCAGGATAACGATAGTATCCGCACCCAGCACCGGGAGATCCTGCTCCGTTTGCGCGACACCCGCCTGTGCTTTCTCGCGCGCCAGACGCACAACATACTGCTGCGCGCTCTCCTGCGGCTGACGCTGCTCCTCAATGCCCGTAACAATACGTTCAAAGGTCACGCCAAGTTGCGCAAGTAACTCCTGACGACGCGGAGAACCGGAAGCTAAATACAGAGAAGTCATAGAAACCTTTATTGCACTGCAAACTGCTGACGGACTTTACGCATCAGCAAGAAAATCCACGGCCAGAGCACCCCATTGACTACACTACTCCAGAACACTTCCGGTCTGAAAGAGACGTTAATCACTAAAAACTCTGCCCAGAAAACAATAATATCCACCACCAGCGAAAGCAACATGACGACCAGCGCCTGCTGCCATAATGCGAGGTTGCGGAAAAGCTGGTATTTCAGCGCCACCAGGTAAGCAATGATGCTCATCGCCAATACGCGTACGCCAAGCGTCGAGCCGCTGATCAGATCCAGTATGGCACCCATCACAAAACCTGTGCCCACATTTACGCGATGGGGCAAGGCCAGGATCCAATACAACAAGATGAGTAACACCCAGTTTGGCCGGAAAACAATCAGATTATCCGGCCAGGGCATGATTTGCAGCAACAGCGCAATGAGGAAAGAGAGCCAGATTACCCAGCGTCCCTGGCTACGATAGCTCGCCACTATTATCCTCCCGGCGCACGCGCAGGCGGTTGAGCACCACTTTGCGGCGGCGTAGCCCTTTGTGGAGAGCGATTAGCTGCGGGCTGTGTGGGCGCAGCAGGCGCAGTAACTGCATTTCCTGTCGCCGGTTGCTGCGGAGTCGGCTGAGTGATCCCCGTTGCCGGTTCAGGTAACTTTGGCCCCATCGCGTCTGGCGAAGGCAATACCTGCGGCATCATCTGCATCAAACGTTCATTAGCAACACGATGCACCTTTTCCGGCGTCATCGGGTTAGCGCCGTTACGATCCGCGCCCCACAGCAGCAGCAGATAACGCAAACGTTGCAGTCCTGCAGTCGGACGCGCCTGAATCACAGTATAAGCGCGCTGGGTATCGAGTTTTACGGAAGAGACAACCGCGACCGGATAGCCTTCCGGGAAACGACCGCCCAGACCGGAAGTCACCAGCACATCACCAACACGAATATCCGTATTCGCTGGCAGATGCTCAAGCTGCAAATCATCCGTACAACCGTTACCGGCTGCAATTACGCGGATATCGTTGCGCAGCACCTGGATTGGCAGCGCGTGGGTCGCATCACAAATCAGCAGCACGCGGCTGGTCAGTTTAGCGACGGCCACCACCTGACCAACAACACCTTTGTCGCTGATAACCGGCTGGCCTTCATAAACGCCATTAACGCTACCTTTATCGATAACAACTTGATCGCTATAAGGATCGTTAACCGTGGAGATAACCTGAGTCACCATTTTCTGCTCATCCTGACGCAGCGGGGAACCCAGTAGCTCGCGCAGACGCGCGTTCTCCTGTTTGTATTGTCCAAGCATCAGCAGTTCACTGTTTTTCAGCAACAGTTCCTGACGTAACGCCCGGTTTTCAAGTTCTAGTTGGTCACGCGAGGCCAGCGTCTGCGATACGCCATCCAGCAATTCACGAGGAGCATTGGAAACAAAGTAGAAAGGACTGACGGCGGTATCCATATAAGTACGGATTTGACTGAACGTCCCCAGGCGGCTGTCGGCAATAATAATGCCGAGCGCCACCAGCACCGCCAGAATAAGGCGAATCTGTAGCGACGGGCCACGGCTAAAAATTGGCTTCATAAGTTATGCGTATTCTCGTATCAGACCAGGCAGGGTAAACAGACACTTCCCCTGCCTGCATCCGATTACTCTTCGCTGAACAGGTCGCCGCCGTGCATGTCGATCATTTCCAGCGCTTTGCCGCCACCGCGCGCCACACAGGTCAGCGGGTCTTCAGCAACAACGACTGGAATGCCGGTTTCTTCCATTAACAAACGGTCAAGGTTACGCAGCAGTGCGCCACCACCGGTGAGCACCATGCCGCGCTCGGAGATATCGGAAGCCAGTTCCGGCGGGCACTGTTCCAGTGCAACCATTACCGCGCTCACAATACCGGTCAGCGGTTCCTGCAGTGCTTCGAGGATTTCGTTGGAGTTCAGGGTAAAACCGCGTGGAACACCTTCTGCAAGGTTACGGCCACGAACTTCGATTTCACGGACTTCATCGCCCGGGTAAGCCGAACCGATTTCGTGCTTGATACGTTCTGCGGTGGCTTCACCGATCAGAGAACCGTAATTACGACGTACATAGTTGATGATAGCTTCGTCGAAACGGTCACCACCAATGCGCACGGAAGAGGAGTAAACCACGCCGTTCAAGGAGATAACAGCAACTTCAGTGGTACCACCACCGATATCAACCACCATAGAACCGGTCGCTTCAGAAACCGGCAGGCCAGCACCAATTGCGGCAGCCATCGGTTCTTCAATCAGGAAGACTTCACGGGCACCAGCGCCCTGCGCGGATTCACGAATTGCGCGGCGTTCAACCTGGGTCGCGCCAACCGGCACACAAACCAGAACGCGCGGGCTTGGACGCATAAAGCTGTTGCTGTGCACTTGTTTGATGAAGTGCTGGAGCATTTTTTCAGTCACGAAGAAGTCGGCGATAACGCCGTCTTTCATTGGGCGAATGGCAGCAATATTGCCCGGCGTACGGCCCAGCATCTGCTTCGCGTCATGACCTACTGCAGCTACGCTTTTCGGTGAACCGGCACGATCCTGACGAATGGCCACCACGGAAGGCTCATTCAATACGATGCCTTGTCCTTTTACATAAATGAGGGTATTCGCAGTACCCAGGTCAATGGACAAGTCATTGGAAAACATGCCACGAAATTTTTTCAACATACTAAGGGATAATCCTGAAAGCTGGGGCGGAAAAGAAAATCCGCTTACTTTACCAACCACACGCAGCAGCGACAAGGCGCAAAAATCATCTGCTACGGTGAAAATTAGTGCAGTTCGTTTCCTTTGTTACAAATCTCTGCCTGAGTCCAGAAAGGCTTAATGCATCAGCAGCATTCCTCGCCTGTTTGCAACCGCGTAAGGTCATTCATCTGCATATGTGCTGCAACAATCTGGCGAGCAGACAAGCACACTCCCATGAGACGCAGCGCGCGTTATTCTACGTGAAAACGGATTAAACGGCAGGTTAAACCGAGTATCTTTGTGAATATTTTTTCACGTTAGTATCAAGTGGCTGTGAGGACGCGAAAAAATCCCCTTGCCCACCTGTAACACCGCGCTGAATCAGGGTCTGCCACTCGCTTCGCGAACGTACGCCGGTGGCGTAAACCTGGGTGCTGGTCCCGGAGCAGGCTTCCACCAGGCTTTGAACCAGCAGCTGGTTCTCCGTTCGCTTCTCAATGTTTCTGACCAGCCCCGGATGGAGCTTGAGTAACTCAACATTAAGTTCTTTGATCCAACTGGTGCTTACCAGCGTCAAACCAGCCTGGTTGACGGCTACCCGTACCCCTAAAGCATTCACTAAACGAATAACAGGTTGTAAGCGACTGATATGTTGACCAACATCGGCCTCTGCAAGTTCAATAATTATGCGTCTTCGTTGCGATTTTTCACATTGCATTAACGTATCGCGCAGCCAACGCTGAAAACGCGGGCGAATCAGCGACTCAACGGTAACCTGAATCGCCAGATTTTCCTCTGGCCAGTAACGCAATAGTGGAATAAGACGGCTGATTTGCAGGCGGTCATACTCTTCCGATAAACCAAACTGCAAGACCATCGGCATATACTCTGCCGAGCTAACCTCTTCATTACCATCGAAGATGCGGCACATGAGTTCACGATGATGAACCCGGCCTTCGCGAGTAACCGCCGGTTTTTGATAAAGGCGCGGGCCGCCGCGACTGAGCATTTGCTCGATAAGCGTACGCCAGCGAACATTACCGCGTCCTTTTTCAGGCAACGAGTCATCGTAAATAGCCCAGCTATTGCCGCCCTGCAATCCCGCATTACGCGTGGCAGACTCTGCATGTTCCATTACCTGCTCGGTATCCTGACCACTACGCCAGGCACAGATACCAATGTGGATCATATCGTCGCGATCGAGCATTTTATTGTTCGGCAAGGTATCGACGGCTTTGATTAACTGACTGGCGATGCTCTCTGCCTCTTTTAACGTCCGGTGCGGTAACAGCGCAGCAAAATCACTGCGGTGGTAACGCGCCAGCAGTGCGCCAGGGTAGCGCATCATAAATGTCGATAGCAGATTCGTCAGAGAGAAGAACTGTTCTTCAACCTGGCTGTGCCCCCAGGTATCACTCAACATATTGAAATCCGGCAGACGAATCATCATCACGATCCCGTGGGTACCTACTTTCTCTTGATCTTCCAGTAACGTTGCTAACTGATTATCGAAAAAGAGTCGGTTATTGAGGCCGGTTTTCATGTCCTGGGCGGCATAAGAGCGGATCAGCGTATCAAGACGGCTGTGTTGTTCGCGTGCGTTCTGAATTTCACAAAGCAGCGTATCCAGCGCACTGCTGGTTCTGGGCGGCCATTCATAGATGGTTCCCAACACATTAGAGCCACGCTCACCGTTTAAGATACGAGTAGCCCGGGTTTCCAGCAATTCTTGCCCGGCAAGTTGCCGTTGTAACCAGCGTACCGCCAGGAAGAGCATAAGAATGATAAAGCCAATCGCCCCCGTGAGCGGCGCGGTAGTCATTAAAGAATGGAAATAGTTGCCCATCGGATCCTGATAAACCAGACGCAGCGACATCCCCGGATGCTTTATCAACGGAACGCTCAGTTCACGAAACAGATCGTTGGTGCCAACCGGACGATAACTACCATTTCTGGCCAGGGTATAAACCTGCTTATCACCATGGAGCAGGTCTACACGAACGATATCTGCCGACATCATTAATTCGGTAATTTGTGGCCTTAATGTGCTGAAGTCATTCGACACAAGGTAGGTATCAATCGCCGTCGCCACCGCCTGAACACGATGACTAAACTTATACTGAATGGCGTTGTAGAAACTTAGCGAACAGCCCAGCAAAGTCACAAAAATTGTTAACCCGGTGAGCAGCGTGACAAAGGCCGAAAATTTCGTCGTTAATCTCATCCTTGTGTTAACTCCGATAGTGAGGAAGCGGGCATACTAGCAAATCAGATTTATCTCGCAATTTATTGCGCTTCATCGGCTTTGCTTTTCCATTAGCGAGTATAGTCTTCAGAAATTATTTTCCAATCCATCATGCACATGAGGACCACTTATGCAGGCGTTACTTTTAGAACAGCAGGACGGCAAAACTCTCGCATCAGTACAGACTCTGGACGAAAGTCGCCTGCCGGAAGGCGATGTCACGGTTGATGTTCACTGGTCGAGCCTGAACTACAAAGATGCGCTGGCGATTACCGGTAAGGGAAAAATCATCCGTAATTTTCCGATGATTCCTGGGATCGATTTTGCCGGAACTGTACGCACCAGCGAAGATCCGCGTTTTCATGCCGGTCAGGAGGTGTTACTCACTGGCTGGGGCGTTGGTGAAAACCACTGGGGTGGGCTGGCGGAACAGGCGCGAGTGAAAGGTGACTGGCTGGTTGCCATGCCGCAAGGGCTGGACGCGCGTAAAGCAATGATTATCGGTACTGCCGGTTTTACCGCCATGCTGTGTGTGATGGCGCTGGAAGATGCCGGTGTTCGCCCGCAGGATGGGGAGATTGTCGTGACGGGTGCCAGTGGTGGCGTCGGCAGTACCGCCGTGGCGCTGCTGCATAAGTTGGGTTATCAGGTCGTTGCTGTTTCCGGTCGCGAAAGTACCCATGAATATCTGAAAAGTTTAGGTGCCAGCCGTATTCTTCCTCGCGATGAGTTTGCTGAATCCCGTCCTCTGGAAAAACAAGTCTGGGCTGGGGCAATTGACACCGTTGGCGACAAAGTGCTGGCAAAAGTGCTGGCGCAAATGAATTACGGCGGCTGCGTGGCGGCCTGTGGTCTGGCGGGTGGTTTTACTCTGCCAACCACGGTCATGCCATTTATTCTGCGTAATGTCCGTTTGCAAGGGGTGGATTCAGTAATGACGCCACCAGCACGCCGCGCACAAGCCTGGCAGCGACTGGTCGCCGATTTACCGGAATCATTCTATACCCAGGCGGCAAAAGAGATATCTCTGGCAGAGGCACCGAAGTTTGCCGAGGCCATCATTAATAACCAGATCCAGGGTCGCACGCTGGTGAAGGTTAACTAACCATTTAGCAGGGAATAATAAGAGAGGGAACTCATTTTGAAATCATTATTCAATCGGTTAACGGGAAAAGCGGTTAGCCGGACAGCTTTCGTCGAACATCTTGGTCATGAAGTTGTACAACATCATCCAAACTGGAAAGTCATGATTTCGACTGACCATAAATTGATGCGCATTGATGCTCCACCAAACAGCCATTATTGATACGCCTCCGTCGCCTGTTAGGTTTATGGTGTTTTGCCTTGGCGACGCTACGCTTAATCTGTTACTGATTTCTGGTACCATGGGGGGAATAATCTGATTTTATTTGATTGCAAATTAACCACTTAAACCTATTGAATGCGGAACATTGTCAGTCGGTTAATTTTGCGTGCTTTAGCATTCACATCTTTCCGGACGATGCAGTGAAAATTGGGCAATCCCCAGCAACCGCTGCGTAATGTCGTCTATCTTGTCGCGATCCTGGCATCCCTACATTATTTGTGGTCTGTGAAGATTATCTCATTGCAGCCCCCCATCTTCGCAGGGCTGGCTTTACAGCTTTTCACCTTACGTTATAAGAAGTTCCGTCGATGATGGCGCTAATTTCGTGAATTGTGCGGCTTGTTGCAAATTACACGGTGTTGAAGGTTATTTACATGTTAGCTGTTGATTATCTTCCCTGATAAGACCAGTATTTAGCTGCCAATTGCTACGAAATCGTTATAATGTGCGACCTCGTCCTCCCTGACGCAGTTTTTGCGCTGCGGAAAAGGTGACATTGGCGCAACGAAGGTATATTTTGTTTTTTGCCGGAGGATAGCAGCAGATCGCTGCACAATGTCCGTCAAGTCTAACATTGACACTCTGGGGCAAAATAGACCGGCGTCCCGGCCTGCTGGAATTTATCGCTATGCATACAGCTGTCGGGGCATACGCTTTACAGACGGCGGTGAAACGCCTGTCACAATCACACTAAACAAAGAGTACGGAACCCACTCATGGATATTCGTAAGATTAAAAAACTGATCGAGCTGGTTGAAGAATCAGGCATCTCCGAACTGGAAATTTCTGAAGGCGAAGAGTCAGTACGCATTAGCCGTGCAGCTCCTGCCGCAAGTTTCCCTGTGATGCAACAAGCTTACGCTGCACCTATGATGCAGCAACCAGCTCAATCTAACGCAGCCGCTCCGGCGACCGTTCCTTCCATGGAAGCGCCAGCAGCAGCGGAAATCAGTGGTCACATCGTACGTTCCCCGATGGTTGGTACTTTCTACCGCACCCCAAGCCCGGACGCAAAAGCGTTCATCGAAGTGGGTCAGAAAGTCAACGTGGGCGATACCCTGTGCATCGTTGAAGCCATGAAAATGATGAACCAGATCGAAGCGGACAAATCCGGTACCGTGAAAGCAATTCTGGTCGAAAGTGGACAACCGGTAGAATTTGACGAGCCGCTGGTCGTCATCGAGTAACGAGGCGAACATGCTGGATAAAATTGTTATTGCCAACCGCGGCGAGATTGCATTGCGTATTCTTCGTGCCTGTAAAGAACTGGGCATCAAGACTGTCGCTGTGCACTCCAGTGCGGATCGCGATCTAAAACACGTATTACTGGCAGATGAAACGGTCTGTATCGGCCCTGCTCCGTCAGTAAAAAGTTATCTGAACATCCCGGCAATCATCAGCGCCGCTGAAATCACCGGCGCAGTAGCAATCCATCCGGGTTACGGCTTCCTCTCCGAGAACGCCAATTTTGCCGAGCAGGTTGAACGCTCCGGCTTTATCTTCATCGGCCCGAAAGCAGAAACCATTCGCCTGATGGGCGACAAAGTATCCGCAATCGCGGCGATGAAAAAAGCAGGCGTTCCTTGCGTACCGGGTTCTGACGGCCCGCTGGGCGACGATATGGATAAAAACCGCGCCATTGCTAAACGCATTGGTTATCCGGTAATTATCAAAGCCTCCGGCGGCGGCGGCGGTCGCGGTATGCGCGTAGTGCGCGGCGACGCTGAACTGGCACAATCCATCTCCATGACCCGTGCGGAAGCGAAAGCTGCTTTCAGCAACGATATGGTTTACATGGAGAAATACCTGGAAAATCCTCGCCACGTCGAGATTCAGGTACTGGCTGACGGTCAGGGCAACGCTATCTATCTGGCGGAACGTGACTGCTCCATGCAGCGCCGCCACCAGAAAGTGGTCGAAGAAGCACCGGCTCCGGGCATTACCCCGGAACTGCGTCGCTACATCGGCGAACGTTGCGCTAAAGCGTGTGTTGATATCGGCTATCGCGGTGCAGGTACTTTCGAGTTCCTGTTCGAAAACGGCGAGTTCTATTTCATCGAAATGAACACCCGTATTCAGGTAGAACACCCGGTTACTGAAATGATCACCGGCGTTGACCTGATCAAAGAACAGCTGCGTATCGCTGCCGGTCAACCGCTGTCGATCAAGCAAGAAGAAGTTCACGTTCGCGGCCATGCGGTGGAATGCCGTATCAACGCCGAAGATCCGAACACCTTCCTGCCAAGTCCGGGCAAAATCACCCGTTTCCACGCACCTGGTGGTTTTGGCGTACGTTGGGAGTCTCATATCTACGCGGGCTACACCGTACCGCCGTACTATGACTCAATGATCGGTAAGCTGATTTGCTACGGTGAAAACCGTGACGTGGCGATTGCTCGCATGAAGAATGCGCTGCAGGAGCTGATCATCGACGGTATCAAAACCAACGTTGATCTGCAGATCCGCATCATGAATGACGAGAACTTCCAGCATGGTGGCACTAACATCCACTATCTGGAGAAAAAACTCGGTCTTCAGGAAAAATAATTTGTGACGCGCGGTGTTTTCATCGCGCTTAGCAAAGAACGTAATCAACGCCGGGCCTGTTAATGCTACCCGGCGTTTTTATTGCCGTTAACTAACGGTAGCCTGCAATTTCCGCTTTCAACGCGCTAATTTCAGCATCGCCATCAACAATTCCCAGCTCAAAGCAGTATTTCTTTGTTTCCCCTGGCTCAATAAAGGGCAGACGCCCCTGCGCTCGTTCTTTATCACGACCGTCAGGAAAACTATTACTGACCTCCAGTCCCATAACATATTCACCCGCGCCTAAATTTTTCCACTGGATAAAGTTGGGTAGCTGCATGGTGTCGAATTTCTCGTAAATTCCCCACCCCAGTTCGGCGTTCACCAGCGCAACTTTACTCATCCCCTGACTGTCGCTATTCAACGTGAGATAGTAAACCTGCTCGTCAAAACCGGGCTGTGGGGTACAAATCTCCAGATGACTGGTTAACCCTTCCGCCGCATGCAGAGTTCGTGGCGTTATGCTTTTAGCCGACAGCAAGATTTCTGCCTGTGGCGATAATAAAGGCCAGCCGTAATTAAAGTGATAAAGAATTTGCAGCGGCTGGCGGGTGAAACCATGATTAGTCACCTTGTCTTCAATGCGCATTACATTTTCGCCATAACGGCAGCGAATGGTCCTTTCCAGCGTCAGATTTTCACCGAACAATCGTGTTTCCCGTACTTTGCCATTGATGACAAATTCAATGTTGTCGTCGGTCCGTTCTGTGCGATACCCCACCTCTTCTGCTGGAGTCGCAGCCAAACGCCCGTGTAACCCCAGCGTTTCTCCTTCATCCTCACAGGGCGTGCCAATGTAGCTAAGTCCGCAGGTAGTCAGTAACCCCGCGTAAAAGCTACGTAAAAACCCGTTGCCCTGAGACTCAAAAAAAGCGGGGGCGACAACACCGTTGGGGGTGATAAAAGAGAGCGCAGTGTCCTTGTAGCTGGCCCATGCAATATCCAGCGCGCGATCTTTTACCACCGTAAATGCCAGTCCCGCACCAGTACGGACATCAAACGCTTCTGTACCCTTTGCTCTGCCACTACGTAACTCATAGTGTTTAATTCCGGCAACCTGCGAGAGATCGCCAATCCACGACCAAATTTCGTTTTTCATTGTGCTGCTTCCCGAATGGACATGTCATGGCGCTGGATGAACGTTTCGATTTCCGCAAGGCGAGACGTTCCCTCCATTGGGCCACGTCGGGTTACCGCCAGTGCACCGCAGGCGTTGGCATATTGTAATGCCCGATGGGCGTCAAACCCTAGCTGGCGGCAGGCAATCCATGCGCCACCAAAACAGTCTCCCGCACCGGTCGGGTCAACTTCTTCCACCGGATAGCTCTCAACATGAAACTGCTCATTCGCGGAGTAGTAACTGGCTCCTTGATTGCCGCGCTTCACAATCACCTCTTTAACACCTTCTTCAAGAAAACCAGCGATTGCACGCTCCGGCGTCGAGTGTGGCGACAAGAGCAACACTTCTCCCTCACTGGGCATATAGATATCCGTTAACTCAAGAACAAAGTGGAGGGCGTCACGCATTTCTGGAATATCGAGCATCTCTTTCCGAATATTAGGGTCAAAAGAAATAACGCCACCATTCTCTTTTACAATGGTTACCGCTTTCTTTACTGCGTCTACCATATGGAATGAAAACAGGGATGAACCCATAATATGAAAATGGGTACAGTCCTTCAGAATATTTTCATCAACATGCTGCGCCGATAATTTACCGCAAGCGGCATTCTTGATATTAAAAATAAAATCACGATCGCCAGAGTTATGATAAGTAACAAAGGCACTCCCGGTAGCTTCCAGAGGTAAGACTGAAATCCCCCTGATATCCACACCGTCAGCAGCCAGACGATGTATATTAATATCACCAAAGCCATCATTCCCCACACAACTAATGATGCCGCACGGAACGCCAAGACGTGTCACCTGGTCGATAAAAATAGCGGGCGCACCACTGGGATAAGGGCCGTTCCAGATACCTGGTTGATCAAATGGCTGGCCGATTTTACTCGCCATAATTTCAACCAGAATTTCTCCAATTGTGAAGACCTTACTCATATGATTAATTCCTTGAAATGATTAGCTGCGTTTTCTTTTATTTCTTACGTCAAAATAAACGGCTACAAGAATGACTAATCCTTTAACCACCATCTGGTAAAAATAAGGAACATTCATTAAGTTCATGCCATTATTAATAACGCCGATGGTTAATGCGCCGATCACCGTCCCCACCACGGTTCCATAGCCGCCGTTCAGGCTGGTGCCTCCCAGTACAGCTGCGGCAATAGCATCCAGTTCGTAGCTCAACGCGGAATTCGGTTGCCCGGAATAGAGGCGTGAGGCAAGGATCATCCCGCTGATACCTGCCAGCACGGCTGTAATCATAAAGACTTTAATTTTCAAGCGGGTGACATTTATCCCTGAATAAATTGCTGCTTCTTTATTACCACCAGTGATATAAATTTTTCGTCCAAAGGTTGTTTTAGTAAGAATGAAGTGGTTTATCAGCAATAAGATGATTAATATCCATATAGGAATAGGTATATAGAGAAATTCTCCATTCCCCAGCGCCAGAAAAGCATCATCTTTAATCATGATGGGCATACCATCGGTCACTATATAAGCGATACCACGGAAGATCCCCATAGTAGCAACGGTGACAATAAACGAAGGGATCCCCGCTATAGCCGTCAAGCCACCATTTATCATCCCCAGAGCCAGTGCTGCAATAATGGATAATGGGACCAATAAAACAAATGGAATTCCCCATGAAGCCCCAAGCGCAGCAAATGTGCCAATCAATGCAATGGTTGAACCGACCGATAAATCAATATCGCCAAGCAAAAGCACATAAGTCATTCCATAGGCGGTAATTGCAATTATCGAAACCTGAAGAATAATATTAGTAATGTTATTGGCGGTAAAAAAACTGTCATTAATAAAACTGAACAGAATGATTAACACCACCATTCCACTGAGGATACCACCATATTGCCTGAAGACTTTTTTAAAATTATTTGCAATGGGAATTTCCGAAGGTTTCGGACTGGCAAGAGTTTTCTCTGTCATTTAACGTACTCCTGTTGCAGCGGTCATTACCTGTGTCTGCGTTAAATTTTCACATGAATAAATATCGGCAATCGTTTTATTACGCATTACCACCAGACGATCGCTAAGTGCCATGACTTCTGGCAGTTCAGAGGACACCAGAATAATTGCTGTCCCTGCCGCAGCCAGTTGACGTATCACGTTATAGATTTCAAATTTTGCGCCGACATCCACTCCACGCGTTGGCTCATCGAGCAATAAAATACGCGGAGTTTTCTCCAGCCACTTCGATAACACGATTTTCTGTTGATTACCGCCGCTCAGTGCTCCCACTGCCTGATGCACAGAACTCACTTTAGTGTTCATTCTGGCAATTGATTGCAGCGTCTTCGCCTCTTCTTGTCGGTGATTGATGAGTCCCATCCGCGAAGCGTTATATTGAAACGCCACATGGTGCGTGTTCATATTGACGTCGTGCATCAGCACTAACCCTTCTTCCTTGCGGTTTTCGGTCACAAAAGCAATGCCATGATCAATAGCCTGTTTGGGATTAGCGATCCTGACTTCCTTACCATCAATCAACACAGTCCCGTGATACGAAACGAGGCCAAATAGCGCCTTCATCACATCGGAACGCCCGGCCCCCACCAGGCCAAAAAATCCGAGGACTTCCCCCGGACGCACAGCGAAACTGACCTCTTTAAAAAGCGAAGGATGGGAAAGATTTTTTACTTCCAGTTTTGCAGGAACATTTTCATCCGTTTTTTCCCCAAGACGTGCTGGCCAAATATTTTTCATTTCCCGACCAACCATTTGGGCAATCAAGTGCTGGATATCACTGTTTTTCTTTTCATGCGTAGCGATATACTCACCGTCGCGGATCACCGAAATATCATCTGAAATCCGCATAATTTCATCCATGCGATGAGAGATATAAATAACCGCACAGCCTCGCTGCTTTAATTTTTCAATAATGTTAAACAGAATCTCCGCTTCATTATCACTTAGCGAGGATGTCGGTTCATCCATAATCACGACATCCGCTGCATAGCTTAAGGCTTTGGCAATTTCTACCAGTTGCCTATGTGCCATCGACATATTGCCGACCATTTCCAGAGGGTCTAGTGGGATGCCCAGTTCCGCGAGAAGGTTCTGGCAATCTGCGAGCATTTTTTTATCGTTAATGATGCCAAAACGTCGCGGTTCATTATTGGCATAAATATTTTCCGCCACGGTCATATTATTACTCAGGCTCAGTTCCTGAAAAATAATCGCAATCCCTAACTGGCGAGAATGCTGCGGATTATTAATGGTGATGGTTTCACCACGTAGTGTTATCGTTCCCTGGGTTGGCGGATAAACACCGGCCAGTATTTTCATTAATGTCGATTTACCGGCACCATTCTCGCCTAATAAAGTATGCACCCGCCCTTTACGTAAAGAGAGTGTAAGATCTTTTAATGCCTGAACATGACCAAATGTCTTCGCAATATGCGAAACATCAAGAATAACATCCGTCATAATGACCTCGGTGTCACAACAAAACGCCAATAACGTTTTGTTGTGAGGTGAAGATATTTACTATTTACCTGTATAAACGCCGGGTTGTACCGGGATCATTTTTTCTACCGGTTTACCATTGAGGTGATCAACAGCGGCATCAATGGCTTTAGCCCCCATTTGATCGGGATATTGCCGAATCACGGCCGCAAACGTTTTTTCACTGTCAACGGCATCACGCGCTTCTTTCATGCCGTCAAAACCAATGATTTTGATGTTGTCGTTATGCGCAGATTTTGCTGCGATAACCGCTGCCAGCGCCGCATCATCACCAAAGCCAAACAGACCATTCAGGTTGGCGTTTGCCTGCATAATGTTTTGCGCAGTCGTTAACGCTTCAGCCCGCGTAATACCAGGCTGTTCAGCAACAATTTTAATATCCGGTGTATCGCTTAACCCTTTCTTAAAACCATCAACGCGCGCAACCACCGATTGTAGTGCCGGATAAGAAATAATGGCTACAGTACCTTTACCATGCAAAAGTTTACCCATTAACTTGCCTGCTTCAACGCCTCCCGCATAGTTATCGGTCGCAACATGCGATACGACCGGAACGCCTTCCGCAGCGACGTCAACGGTGATAACGGGAATACCGGCCTTATCGGCTTTAATTATCGCTGCCTGGACGCCTTTCGAATCAACCGGAGAGATAATAATGGCATCCACTTTTTTAGTAATAAAATCCTCAACATCAGAAAGTTGTTTGTTTAAATCCTGATTGGCAATAGAGACACTTAAATTGACATTGTCTTTTTTTGCCTCTTCTTTCATGGCATTCGCAAGATCAATATAGAAAGGATGTTGTTGTGTTAATAATGACGCACCAATTTTATACTCTTTTGCCAACGAACTTTGCGAGAACAATGCCAGGCTCACCAACATAGCTGAACCAAGTAATTTAATATTTTTCATAAACAATCCTCATTATTTTTGTAGGGTACAACGTCTTAAATTTTTCCTTCACTACCACAGACGCCAATAATACGAGTTACGACTTCTTTCATGGCGGCCTTTGCGGGCTGCATATAGTGACGTGGATCATTTGCCGCAGGATTGTTGTAGAAATATCCTTTTAACGCATCGGCAAACGCAATTTTCAATTCTGTCGCGACATTCACTTTACAAATACCGCGACGAATACAGTGCTGAACGTCCTGTTCCGATAAGCCCGAAGCACCATGCAACACCAGCGGAATCTCCACTCGCTGACGAATCTGTTCCAGCCGCACAAAATCCAGTCGTGGTTCATGCGCATATAAACCATGTGCTGTGCCGATTGCTACCGCCAGGGAGTCAATTTGGGTACGTTGAACAAACTCTGCAGCTGCGGCTGGTGAGGTATAAGCGGAATCTTTTTCATCCACCCGCAGATCGTCCTCCTGGCCGCCAAGACGCCCTAGCTCGGCCTCAACGCTAACATCAAAGCGATGGCAAAAGGTGGTAACTTCTTGCACTCGCGCAATGTTGTCTTCAAATGGCAAATGGGAGCCATCAATCATGACAGAACGGATCCCTGCGCGAACCTTGTTAAAAATGTCATCACTCTCTTCATGATGGTCGAGATGCAGGACTAACGGCAGGTTGTACTCGCGAGCCAGCGATTGTACTAACGAAATTAAACTTCCCACGCCACCATAACGATATGTACCGGGTGTTCCCGCCAGCATAACGGGAGAGCGAAGTTGTGCAGCGCTCTCAACAACTACCTGTAAAGTTTCAAGGTTATGAATATTGAAAGCAGGGACGGCATATCCCTCTGACTGGGCTTTTTTCAGCATGTTTTTGCTTGAAATAATATACATCGCAGCTCCTGTTATTTGTCGTTCGCCTTACAAAATGAAGAAAGAGAATCTTCACTTTCATTTTGAAAGCAAACTAGCACAGCAAAAGCAGCAAAAAGCGTGATGCATGTCGAACATCATCAAAATAACTTACAAAAAATAACTTAATTTATTTTTCACTTTGCAAGTGAAACCAATGAAAACCCTGCATAAATATGAATATATTCATTTATTTTTCAATGTATTAAGCTATTTTCGTTGCAATTTTTGACCCATGATTTTCTTTTCGAATTGTCGATATGATTGAAGGATAACTTTCAAAGAAAAATACAAGGGGCTATAGTGTTACGCATTAAAGGCCAATGAAGAGTGTTAACGTGCCGAGAAAATCGTCTAACCTACTGAAACGCAGATTAAAAATTGCAGAAATTGTTGCCGCCCAGGGTGAAATCAAAGTTGATGACTTATCTGCGCAACTTGGTGTCTCTGGCGTGACGATCCGCGGCGATCTCAGTTATCTGGAGCAACAGGGATATTTAAAGCGATCATTTGGCGGTGCTATTGCGACACCACTCTCCTCTGAACCAGAAGCGATACAACCGATCGCGCCATTGTCTCTGGCACAACAAATGGAAATAGCACGACATTGCGCACGATTAATTCGCGATCGTGACACGCTATTTCTTGGACATGGGACAATCTGCCGTAAGATCATTCCATTGCTCAGCGAAGTGAAAAAACTGCGTCTGATCACCAACGATCCCGAACATGCGCTGCTGGCAAATCAGTTTATTGATGGCGAAATAATACTGGCTGGCAGTGAAATGTTGCGCCCCGACACCGCACTGGCCGGAAAACAGCTTGAACAGGCATTTCAGCATTTCACCATTACACATAGCATTCTGGAAATCAGCCATCTGGATGCTGATGGTACTTTAAATATCAACGTTCCCAGACTCGCCGCTGCCTGGCAGCTCTGTTTCGATCATGCCCAGAATAAGACGGTTATCGTTGCCGCCGATCCTGCGCCATCAACGGCTGCTATCGGGCATTTGCATCAGGCAGAAAATGTGATCGTCAGCCGCAGCATTAACGAACAATATCAGCAACAATTGCAGTCGGCTGATTTCGTTATCCTTTATACCAGTAATGAGTGCTTTACCTGGTCCAATCGCGAAAGGCTTCAGGAATGAGAGGGGTTTTGTGACAACAACTATCTGCGCTATGGGCGAATTGCTGGCCGAGTTTTTGTCCCGCAACCCACATCAAAAATTCACTCAGCCTGGGGAGTTTATCGGGCCATTTCCCAGCGGTGCGCCAGCAATTTTTGCTGCTCAGGTGGCAAAACTGTCCCATCGGGCCATCTTCTTTGGATGTGTTGGTAATGATGATTTTGCCCGACTCATTATAGAGCGTCTCCGTCATGAAGGTGTCATTACCGATGGGATCCATGTTATGAACAATGCCGTCACAGGTACGGCGTTCGTGAGTTATCAAAATCCCCAGCAGCGGGATTTCGTCTTTAATATCCCTAACAGCGCCTGCGGTTTGTTTACTGCCGAGCACATTGATAAGGATCTGCTTAAACAGTGTAACCATCTGCATATTGTGGGCTCATCGTTGTTCTCATTTCGCATGATCGATGTCATGCGTAAAGCAATAACGACGATCAAATCGGCTGGCGGCACCGTTTCTTTCGATCCCAATATTCGCAAAGAGATGCTGAGCATTCCTGAAATGGCGCAGGCTCTCGATTATTTGATTGAATATACGGATATTTTTATCCCCAGCGAAAGCGAACTCCCTTTCTTCGCGCGTCACAAAAATCTGTCAGAGGAACAGATTGTTAGCGATCTTCTCCACGGCGGCGTAAAACATGTGGCGATAAAACGCGCCCAGCGTGGGGCCAGCTATTACAAGCTTAAAAACGGTACATTACACGCCCAGCATGTTGCAGGTCACGATATCGAAATTATCGATCCAACGGGTGCAGGCGACTGCTTTGGCGCAACGTTTATCACTCTTTTCTTATCCGGTTTCCCGGCACACAAGGCGCTGCAATATGCAAATGCCAGCGGCGCGCTCGCCGTAATGCGGCAAGGTCCGATGGAAGGGATATCCTCACTGGCAGACATTGAAGACTTTTTGCAGCAGCACTGAACGGCAATTTTCTGTCAGATCATTTTCCCTGCCTGAAGACTTGCCGTAGAATTGCCCGTTTCTCGTATCCCCCCATGAGGAGGACCCCTTCCGTGGACACTCGTTTTGTTCAGGCCCATAAAGAGGCGCGCTGGGCGCTGGGGCTGACCCTTTTGTATCTGGCGGTATGGTTAGTATCCGCTTACTTACCTGGCGTTGCCCCCGGTTTTACCGGCTTTCCGCGCTGGTTTGAGATGGCCTGCATCCTGACGCCGCTGCTGTTTATTGGACTGTGCTGGGCGATGGTGAAATTTATCTATCGCGATATCCCACTGGAGGATGACGATGCAGCTTGAAGTAATTCTACCGCTGGTCGCCTATCTGGTGGTGGTGTTCGGTATCTCTGTTTATGCGATGCGTAAACGGAGCACTGGCACCTTCCTTAATGAGTATTTCCTCGGCAGCCGCTCTATGGGCGGTATTGTGCTGGCGATGACGCTCACCGCGACCTATATCAGTGCCAGTTCGTTTATCGGCGGGCCTGGAGCTGCTTATAAATACGGCCTGGGCTGGGTATTGCTAGCGATGATTCAGCTTCCTGCAGTCTGGCTTTCGCTCGGTATTCTCGGCAAGAAGTTCGCAATTCTTGCGCGCCGCTATAATGCGGTGACGCTGAACGATATGCTGTTTGCCCGCTACCAGAGTCGTCTTCTGGTATGGCTGGCGAGTTTGAGTTTGCTGGTTGCGTTCGTTGGTGCGATGACCGTGCAGTTTATCGGCGGTGCGCGCCTGCTGGAAACCGCGGCGGGTATTCCTTATGAAACCGGGCTGCTGATTTTCGGTATCAGCATTGCGTTGTATACCGCCTTTGGCGGCTTTCGCGCCAGCGTGCTGAACGACACCATGCAAGGGCTGGTGATGCTGATTGGCACCGTTGTGCTGCTTATTGGCGTGGTACATGCCGCAGGTGGTTTAAGTAATGCGGTAGACACGCTGCAAACCATCGATCCGCAACTGGTTACGCCACAAGGCGCTGACGATATTCTGTCGCCTGCCTTTATGACGTCGTTCTGGGTACTGGTGTGCTTTGGCGTTATAGGCCTGCCGCATACTGCGGTGCGCTGTATCTCTTATAAAGACAGCAAAGCCGTACATCGGGGGATCATTATCGGTACGATTGTAGTCGCAATCCTGATGTTCGGTATGCATCTGGCCGGAGCGTTAGGTCGGGCGGTGATCCCCGATCTCACCGTACCGGATCTGGTGATCCCAACGTTAATGGTAAAAGTGCTGCCACCGTTTGCTGCCGGGATCTTCCTGGCTGCGCCTATGGCTGCGATCATGTCGACAATTAACGCCCAACTGCTGCAAAGTTCCGCTACGATCATTAAAGATCTCTATCTGAATATCCGTCCGGATCAAATGCAAAACGAGACGCGTCTGAAGCGGATGTCGGCGGTGATCACGTTGGTTCTCGGTGCGTTGCTGCTGCTTGCCGCCTGGAAGCCGCCAGAAATGATCATCTGGCTGAATTTGCTGGCCTTCGGTGGGCTGGAAGCCGTTTTCCTGTGGCCGCTGGTGCTGGGTCTTTACTGGAAACGCGCCAACGCCAAAGGCGCGCTAAGTGCGATGATCGTTGGCGGCGTGCTGTATGCCGTACTCGCGACGCTGAATATTCAGTACCTGGGCTTCCACCCTATCGTGCCCTCGTTACTACTAAGTTTGCTGGCTTTCCTGGTCGGAAACCGTTTCGGTACATCCGTCCCGCAAGCTACCGTTTTGACTACTGATAAATAAAGAGTTTTGCCATGCCTTGGATCCAACTGAAACTGAACACTACCGGCGCGAACGCGGAAGATCTTAGCGATGCGCTGATGGAAGCGGGTGCCGTTTCTATCACTTTTCAGGATACCCACGATACGCCAGTATTTGAGCCGCTGCCGGGCGAAACGCGCCTGTGGGGCGACACCGATGTGATTGGTCTGTTCGACGCTGAAACCGATATGAACGACGTGGTGGCGATTCTGGAAAACCATCCGCTGCTCGGCGCGGGCTTCGCGCATAAAATCGAACAACTGGAAGATAAAGACTGGGAGCGCGAATGGATGGATAATTTCCACCCGATGCGCTTTGGTGAACGACTGTGGATCTGCCCAAGCTGGCGTGATGTGCCGGACGAAAACGCCGTCAACGTGATGTTAGACCCAGGGCTGGCGTTTGGTACGGGTACCCATCCAACTACCTCTCTGTGCCTGCAATGGCTCGACAGCCTCGATTTAACCGGTAAAACAGTCATCGACTTTGGCTGCGGTTCCGGCATTCTGGCTATTGCGGCGCTGAAACTGGGTGCAGCAAAAGCCATTGGTATTGATATCGATCCGCAGGCGATCCAGGCCAGCCGCGATAACGCCGAACGTAATGGCGTTTCTGATCGTCTGGAACTCTACTTACCGAAAGATCAGCCAGAAGAAATGAAAGCCGACGTGGTGGTCGCTAACATCCTTGCAGGCCCATTACGTGAACTGGCACCGTTAATCAGCGTCCTGCCAGTTTCAGGCGGTTTGCTGGGCCTTTCCGGTATTCTGGCAAGCCAGGCAGAGAGCGTTTGCGAAGCTTATGCCGACAGCTTCGCTCTGGACCCGGTCGTGGAAAAAGAAGAGTGGTGCCGCATTACCGGTCGTAAGAATTAACCTTCGCATCGCCGTATGGCGACGCAGAGCGAAGTGCGAGCGATGTCACAAAAGGCACGTTAATTTGCCGATTATTTACGCAAATTTGCGTGCCAAAATTTTCATTCATAAAGAAAAATTGAGAACTTACTCAAATTTCTTTGAGTGTAAATTTTAGTCACTATTTTCTAATATGATGATTTTTATGAGTAATTATCGCGCTACGCTCATTTTAAATGCAATTCTTTGATCCATCTCAGAGGATTGGTCAAAGTTTGGCCTTTCATCTCGTGCAAAAAATGCGTAATATACGCCGCCTTGCAGTCACAGTATGGTCATTTCTTAACTCATGCGCATCGGACAATATCAGCTCAGAAATCGCCTGATCGCAGCGCCCATGGCTGGCATTACAGACAGACCTTTTCGGACGTTGTGCTACGAGATGGGAGCCGGATTGACAGTATCCGAGATGATGTCTTCTAACCCACAGGTTTGGGAAAGCGACAAATCTCGTTTACGGATGGTGCACATTGATGAACCCGGTATTCGCACCGTGCAAATTGCTGGTAGCGATCCGAAAGAAATGGCAGATGCAGCACGTATTAACGTGGAAAGCGGTGCCCAGATTATTGATATCAATATGGGTTGCCCGGCTAAAAAAGTGAATCGCAAGCTCGCAGGTTCAGCCCTCTTGCAGTACCCGGATGTCGTTAAATCGATCCTTACCGAGGTCGTCAATGCAGTGGACGTTCCTGTTACCCTGAAAATTCGCACTGGCTGGGCACCGGAACACCGTAACTGCGAAGAGATTGCCCAACTGGCTGAAGACTGTGGCATTCAGGCTCTGACCATTCATGGCCGTACACGCGCCTGTTTGTTCAATGGAGAAGCTGAGTACGACAGTATTCGTGCAGTTAAGCAGAAAGTTTCCATTCCGGTTATCGCGAATGGTGACATTACTGACCCGCTTAAAGCCAGAGCTGTGCTCGACTATACAGGGGCGGATGCCCTGATGATAGGCCGCGCAGCTCAGGGAAGACCCTGGATCTTTCGGGAAATCCAGCATTATCTGGACACTGGGGAGTTGCTGCCCCCGCTGCCTTTGGCAGAGGTTAAGCGCTTGCTTTGCGCGCACGTTCGGGAACTGCATGACTTTTATGGTCCGGCAAAAGGGTACCGAATTGCACGTAAACACGTTTCCTGGTATCTCCAGGAACACGCTCCAAATGACCAGTTTCGGCGCACATTCAACGCCATTGAGGATGCCAGCGAACAGCTGGAGGCGTTGGAGGCATACTTCGAAAATTTTGCGTAAACAGAAATAAAGAGCTGACAGAACTATGTTCGAACAACGCGTAAATTCTGACGTACTGACCGTTTCTACCGTTAACTCTCAGGATCAGGTAACCCAAAAACCCCTGCGTGACTCGGTTAAACAGGCACTGAAGAACTATTTTGCTCAACTGAATGGTCAGGATGTGAATGACCTCTATGAGCTGGTACTGGCTGAAGTAGAACAGCCCCTGTTGGACATGGTGATGCAATACACCCGTGGTAACCAGACCCGTGCTGCTCTGATGATGGGCATCAACCGTGGTACGCTGCGTAAAAAATTGAAAAAATACGGCATGAACTAATTCAGGTTAGCTAAATGCTTGATTAAAAAGGCGCTACTCGGCATGGGGAAGCGCCTTTTTTATAGGTGTCACAAAGGGAGTGACCATGAGAACAGGATGTGAACCGACCCGATTTGGTAATGAAGCAAAGACCATCATCCAGGGTGATGCATTAACCGAACTTAAAAAGCTCCCCGCCGAAAGTGTCGATCTGATCTTTGCCGACCCACCGTATA
Source organism: Escherichia sp. R1 (assembly GCF_003000935.1). Taxonomy (NCBI): domain Bacteria; kingdom Pseudomonadati; phylum Pseudomonadota; class Gammaproteobacteria; order Enterobacterales; family Enterobacteriaceae; genus Escherichia; species Escherichia sp. R1. Next base: position 11,839 of record NZ_PSRU01000017.1, on the reverse strand, counting down.
ACATCGGTAAAAATTTTGATGGTCTGATCGAAGCCTGGAAAGAAGATCTGTTTATCGACTGGCTGTTTGAAGTGATTGCAGAGTGCCATCGCGTTCTGAAAAAGCAGGGCAGCATGTACATCATGAATAGCACGGAAAACATGCCCTTTATCGATCTCCAGTGCCGCAAGCTTTTTACCATCAAAAGTCGCATCGTCTGGTCATATGACAGTTCTGGAGTGCAGGCGAAAAAACACTACGGCTCCATGTACGAACCCATCCTGATGATGGTGAAAGACGCAAAGAACTACACGTTCAACGGTGATGCTATTCTGGTAGAAGCCAAAACCGGATCGCAGCGCGCGTTGATCAATTATCGCAAAAATCCTCCACAGCCTTACAATCATCAAAAAGTACCGGGTAACGTCTGGGATTTTCCGCGCGTGCGTTATTTGATGGATGAATATGAAAACCACCCGACGCAAAAACCGGAAGCCTTGCTGAAACGCATTATTCTCGCCTCTTCCAACCCAGGCGATATCGTTCTCGACCCGTTTGCCGGTAGCTTTACTACCGGTGCCGTAGCCGTCGCCAGCGGGCGAAAATTCATTGGTATTGAGATCAACAGCGAGTACATCAAAATGGGGCTTCGACGGCTGGATGTCGCGTCGCATTACTCTGCGGAAGAACTGGCGAAAGTGAAAAAAAGAAAGACCGGCAACCTGTCAAAACGAAGCCGGTTAAGCGAAGTTGCCCCCGATCTCATTGCAAAGTAAAGGAAGTGTAAGCCTGGTTTTCAGATTATTCATTTCGTGTATATTTCCTGCCAGACTTGGTTAAACATGCACAGGCTCAGGTAATGATTCGCAAGTATTGGTGGCTCGTCGTTTTCGCTGTCTTCGTTTTTCTGTTTGATACTTTACTGATGCAGTGGATTGAACTGCTGGCAACAGAAACAGACAAATGCCGCAATATGAACTCAGTTAATCCACTAAAACTGGTTAACTGTGACGAACTGAATTTTCAGGACAGAATGTGAATTTATATGACACTTAATTCATTCGTTTTATGAATTAATTTCGTTATGTTTTCATCTGGCATGAACATTCTTAATACGTTATCGACCAGAGCGGGGGCTTGTTTATAAAGATCATAACCCGCCATATTCATTAACCAGTTTTGAACAATTCCGCTGAAGGCACCATCAATAATAATCATCACAACATCTAAATCGAGATTATTTGCTACACAACCTTGTTGCTGACACGCCTGCAATACTTCGCGGAGAGTCTGCGGATTAAAGCCCATCTTTTCGCGTATCACTCCCTCGGCCAGCATCTCATCATTAAATTCACATTTGTGATATAAGATTTTCAGCAACGCCTGCTGGCGGGGAATTTTGGCAATATATTGCAAACCGACAATCAATTTTTCACGCAATTGCTGAAACGGGTCATGCTCTAACCCAGCGGTCAAGTGATCCTGGATTAACTCCCGCAATGAAGGCTGTTGCAACCACATCTCATTAAACAGTTGAGTCTTGTTTTCGAAGTGCCAGTAGATAGCGCCACGCGTAACGTTAGCAGCGTCGGCAATGTCGTTGAGCGTCGTCTTGCTTACGCCATGCTGCGCAAACTGGGCGATGGCAGTTTCAATCAGTTCTTGCCGGGTCTTCAGGGCTTCAGCTTTGGTTCTTTTTGCCATGATTAATTATTCAGGAAATAAATATATTCGACACAGGATGAGAAAATAGCGAAGGTTAATCTATCACCTAATGTGTATTTATACGAGAGGCTAATATTGCGTTGCTATAAATCGTCAAATAAATGATATGTATTATTTACATAAAATACATTCACTTGACCTATACATATTTCAATTTACGAGATTTTAATTCTATTTCTTTCATTCCGCGTCAAAACAAAACAGTAGAATATTAATCTTTTTTTGTGTTTATGTGCCTTGAGTTGCCAGTATTCATAACTATTCCTTACATCGACGAATGATAATTTGTAGGATAGCGAACTGTATTTTTCTTTCTGCGAGTTAACGCATTGCCTTTTTGGGCAAATAACGCGCTTTTGGTTTTTTGAGGAATAGTAATGACGAAACATGCCAGGTTTTTCCTCCTGCCCTCCTTTATTCTGATCTCCGCGGCTTTAATCGCCGGTTGTAACGATAAGGGAGAAGAGAAAGCTCACGTCGGTGAACCGCAGGTTACCGTTCATATTGTGAAAACGGCCCCGTTAGAAGTTAAGACTGAATTACCAGGCCGCACCAATGCTTACCGTATAGCCGAAGTTCGCCCACAGGTTAGCGGGATCGTACTGAATCGCAATTTCACTGAAGGCAGCGATGTGCAAGCAGGCCAGTCCCTGTACCAGATCGATCCCGCGACCTATCAGGCAAGTTATGACAGCACGAAAGGCGAACTGGCGAAAAGTGAAGCCGCCGCCGCCATCGCGCATTTGACGGTAAAACGTTACGTTCCGCTCGTGGGTACGAAATACATCAGTCAGCAGGAGTACGACCAGGCCATTGCTGATGCTCGCCAGGCCGATGCCGCCGTGATTGCCGCAAAAGCCACAGTCGAAAGCGCTCGCATCAATCTCGCTTATACCAAAGTGACTGCGCCAATTAGCGGACGTATCGGCAAATCGACCGTGACCGAAGGCGCTCTTGTCACTAATGGGCAAACGACTGAACTGGCGACTGTCCAGCAGCTCGATCCTATCTACGTTGATGTGACCCAATCCAGCAACGATTTTATGAGGCTGAAGCAATCCGTAGAGCAAGGAAATTTGCATAAGGAAAACGCCACCAGCAACGTAGAGTTGGTCATGGAGAACGGTCAAACCTATCCCCTGAAAGGTACGCTGCAATTCTCCGATGTGACCGTTGATGAAAGCACCGGCTCCATAACCCTACGTGCTGTCTTCCCTAACCCGCAACATACGCTTTTGCCGGGTATGTTTGTGCGCGCACGGATTGATGAAGGCGTCCAACCTGACGCCATTCTTATCCCGCAACAAGGCGTTAGCCGCACACCACGTGGTGATGCAACCGTGCTGATTGTTAACAATAAAAGTCAGGTTGAAGCGCGCCCTGTCGTTGCCAGTCAGGCGATTGGCGATAAATGGTTGATTAGCGAAGGTCTGAAATCTGGCGATCAAGTCATTGTCAGCGGCCTGCAAAAAGCGCGTCCGGGAGAGCAGGTTAAAGCCACTACCGATACCCCCGCAGATACTGCATCGAAGTAAGGCAATCTGACATGGCAAACTTTTTTATTCGACGACCGATATTTGCATGGGTGCTGGCCATTATTCTGATGATGGCGGGCGCACTGGCGATCCTACAATTGCCCGTCGCCCAGTATCCAACCATTGCGCCGCCTGCGGTTTCTGTTTCGGCAAACTATCCGGGTGCTGATGCGCAGACCGTGCAGGATACAGTGACGCAGGTTATCGAACAGAATATGAACGGTATCGATAACCTGATGTATATGTCCTCCACCAGCGATTCCGCCGGTAGCGTGACAATTACCCTTACCTTCCAGTCCGGGACCGATCCTGATATCGCGCAAGTGCAGGTGCAGAACAAACTCCAGCTCGCCACGCCGTTGCTGCCGCAGGAGGTTCAGCAGCAGGGGATCAGTGTTGAAAAGTCCAGTAGCAGCTATTTGATGGTGGCGGGCTTTGTCTCTGATAACCCAGGCACCACACAGGACGATATCTCGGACTATGTGGCCTCTAACGTTAAAGATACGCTTAGCCGTCTGAATGGCGTCGGTGACGTACAGCTTTTCGGCGCACAGTATGCGATGCGTATCTGGCTGGACGCCGATCTGCTAAACAAATATAAACTGACACCGGTTGATGTGATTAACCAGTTGAAGGTACAGAACGATCAGATCGCTGCCGGACAGTTGGGCGGAACGCCAGCGTTACCAGGGCAACAGTTGAACGCCTCGATTATTGCTCAGACGCGGTTAAAAAATCCGGAAGAATTCGGCAAAGTGACCCTGCGCGTAAACAGTGACGGCTCGGTGGTACGCCTGAAAGATGTCGCACGGGTTGAACTTGGCGGTGAAAACTATAACGTTATCGCTCGTATCAACGGAAAACCGGCGGCGGGCCTGGGGATTAAGCTGGCAACCGGCGCGAATGCTCTCGATACCGCGAAAGCCATTAAGGCAAAACTGGCGGAATTACAGCCATTCTTCCCGCAGGGAATGAAGGTTCTCTACCCTTATGACACCACGCCTTTCGTCCAGCTTTCTATCCAGGAAGTGGTGAAAACGCTGTTCGAAGCCATTATCCTGGTATTCCTGGTGATGTATCTGTTCTTGCAGAACATGCGGGCAACATTGATACCCACCATTGCTGTACCTGTCGTGTTGTTAGGGACATTTGCCATACTCGCCGCTTTTGGTTACTCCATCAATACGCTAACGATGTTTGGGATGGTACTTGCCATCGGACTTCTTGTTGATGATGCGATAGTCGTTGTGGAGAACGTCGAGCGCGTAATGATGGAGGATAAACTCCCCCCCAGAGAAGCGACGGAAAAATCGATGTCGCAAATCCAGGGCGCGCTGGTAGGTATCGCGATGGTACTGTCGGCGGTATTTATTCCGATGGCATTCTTCGGTGGCTCAACAGGGGCAATTTATCGACAGTTCTCTATCACTATTGTTTCAGCAATGGCGCTTTCAGTACTGGTTGCGCTGATTCTCACCCCCGCGTTATGTGCAACATTGCTGAAACCAGTCTCTGCCGAGCATCACGAAAATAAGGGAGGATTCTTCGGCTGGTTTAACACCACTTTCGATCATAGCGTTAATCACTACACCAATAGCGTTGGCAAAATCCTCGGTTCCACAGGGCGATATTTACTGATCTATGCGCTGATTGTTGCAGGAATGGTGGTGTTGTTTTTACGTCTTCCGTCTTCCTTCTTACCTGAAGAGGATCAGGGTGTCTTTCTGACCATGATTCAGTTACCCGCTGGCGCGACGCAAGAGCGGACGCAAAAAGTGTTGGATCAAGTGACGGATTACTATCTGAAGAACGAGAAAGCGAACGTTGAAAGTGTCTTTACAGTTAACGGCTTTAGCTTCAGCGGCCAGGCACAAAACGCCGGTATGGCCTTCGTCAGTCTGAAACCGTGGGAAGAGCGTAGTGGTGACGAAAACAGTGCGGAAGCAGTAATCCATCGTGCAAAAATGGAATTGGGCAAGATCCGCGACGGTTTTGTCATTCCATTTAATATGCCAGCCATTGTTGAACTAGGCACGGCAACGGGTTTCGACTTTGAGTTAATTGATCAGGCTGGGCTGGGTCACGATGCCCTGACCCAGGCCCGTAACCAGTTGCTTGGCATGGCGGCGCAACATCCTGCCAGCTTAGTCAGCGTGCGCCCTAATGGCCTGGAAGACACCGCGCAGTTTAAACTGGAAGTTGACCAGGAAAAGGCGCAGGCATTAGGTGTTTCACTTTCTGACATCAATCAGACCATTTCAACGGCGTTGGGTGGGACTTACGTTAACGACTTCATCGACCGTGGTCGCGTGAAAAAGGTGTATGTTCAGGCGGATGCCAAATTCCGTATGCTGCCAGAAGATGTCGATAAACTTTATGTCCGCAGCGCCAACGGCGAAATGGTGCCATTCTCTGCCTTTACCACTTCACATTGGGTGTATGGCTCTCCGCGACTGGAACGCTACAACGGTCTGCCGTCAATGGAGATTCAGGGGGAAGCCGCGCCAGGAACCAGTTCCGGCGATGCTATGGCGTTGATGGAAAACCTTGCGTCAAAATTACCGGCGGGCATTGGTTATGACTGGACGGGTATGTCATATCAGGAACGTTTATCGGGAAACCAGGCTCCCGCTCTGGTAGCAATTTCCTTTGTGGTTGTTTTCCTGTGCCTTGCTGCACTCTATGAAAGCTGGTCAATTCCTGTCTCGGTTATGTTGGTCGTGCCGTTAGGGATTGTCGGCGTGCTACTGGCGGCGACACTCTTTAATCAAAAAAATGACGTCTACTTTATGGTGGGCTTGCTAACGACAATTGGCTTGTCGGCTAAAAACGCTATTTTGATTGTTGAGTTCGCTAAAGATCTCATGGAGAAAGAGGGTAAAGGTGTTGTTGAAGCGACACTAATGGCAGTACGTATGCGTCTGCGTCCTATCCTGATGACCTCTCTCGCCTTTATTCTCGGCGTATTACCGCTGGCTATCAGTAACGGGGCCGGCAGTGGCGCGCAAAACGCAGTCGGTATCGGGGTAATGGGCGGAATGGTCTCTGCAACGTTGCTGGCAATCTTCTTCGTGCCAGTGTTCTTTGTGGTGATCCGTCGATGCTTTAAAGGATAAATCAGAAACATAAAGGCGCTTTCAGGCGCCTTTTTTATTTTCAGTGAACCCCATAAAAATTAATAAGATATTCTTCTTCTCACTCTTTAAAAACTTTCTATAGTTCCCGCTCCCTTCACTATTTTTACAATTCACATAAATTGTCATTATTCATTCCGCAAGATTTATAACCTCCAGTGATAAAATGGCATTCAGCTCGTTAATAAGAGAGTTAACTTATTAAGCGTTAGCGTTTATTACTGAGGTAACACCATGAAAAGATTAATTCCTGTGACATTGCTCACCGCATTGCTGGCGGGCTGTGCTCACGATTCGCCCTGCGTTCCGGTTTATGACGATCAGGGTCGTCTGGTTCACACCAATACCTGTATGAAAGGCACGACTCAGGATAACTGGGAAACGGCTGGGGCTATTGCCGGCGGGGCAGCAGCTGTTGCTGGCCTGACGATGGGGATCATCGCTCTGTCGAAATAACTAAACAGGGCGCGGAGCTCCGCGCTCTTTTTAACGATACAGTATCTTTCCATAAGATAAAATATTGCTATATTCTGCTGGGTAATTCCCTGCTGATTTAGCATGTTATATCACGTTATTTCGCTGCTTTCGAAATAACGCATCAATTTAACTTTCACACATCTCACCAGAAATATACTCACGCTAACAATCATTATTCTGCTTAGTAAAAAACGCGTAAATATTTTGCGCCAAAATGTGGCACATGTTTCATTTTCGCACCATTGCGGGGCGCTGTTTTTATTATTTCCTGTCTACACTCAGCTTATTGCGACGCGAAATCGTGCGCAAAAGCTGGCACTACTTTTGCTTATAAGAGGATGGCCACAGACAGGTAAAAGACGTTTCCCAAACGTCCTATAACGATAATTTTCGCCTCACAGGAAGCATTATGAAAAAGATGATGATAGCCACACTGGCTGCCGCCAGCGTGCTGCTTGCCGTTGCAAATCAGGCGCATGCTGGCGCGACGCTTGATGCCGTTCAGAAAAAAGGTTTTGTGCAATGCGGGATCAGTGATGGATTACCTGGGTTCTCTTATGCCGATGCTGACGGTAAGTTTTCAGGTATTGATGTAGATGTTTGTCGTGGTGTTGCCGCTGCTGTATTCGGTGACGATACGAAAGTGAAATATACCCCGCTCACTGCAAAAGAACGCTTCACCGCTTTACAGTCAGGGGAGGTGGATTTGCTCTCCCGTAATACGACCTGGACTTCATCTCGCGATGCCGGGATGGGAATGGCATTTACTGGCGTCACTTATTACGACGGCATTGGCTTCCTGACGCACGATAAAGCGGGGCTAAAAAGCGCGAAAGAACTGGATGGCGCTACCGTCTGTATTCAGGCGGGGACTGATACCGAACTCAACGTCGCCGATTACTTCAAGGCAAATAATATGAAGTACACGCCAGTAACCTTCGATCGCTCTGACGAATCAGCGAAGGCACTGGAATCTGGTCGCTGCGATACGCTGGCCTCGGATCAATCACAACTGTATGCCCTGCGCATCAAATTAAGCAACCCGGCTGAATGGATTGTCTTACCGGAAGTTATCTCCAAAGAACCGCTTGGGCCGGTAGTTCGTCGTGGCGATGATGAATGGTTCTCGATTGTACGCTGGACGCTTTTCGCCATGCTGAATGCTGAAGAGATGGGCATCAATTCCCAGAACGTCGATGAAAAAGCGGCTAATCCGGCAACGCCTGATATGGCACATCTGCTGGGTAAAGAAGGCGATTACGGCAAGGATCTGAAGCTGGATAATAAATGGGCTTACAACATCATCAAACAGGTGGGTAACTACTCGGAAATTTTTGAGCGTAACGTAGGTTCAGAAAGCCCGCTGAAAATTAAACGTGGGCAAAATAATCTCTGGAATAACGGCGGAATTCAGTACGCGCCGCCCGTGCGTTAAGTCGGTGTGAGGTAACGAGCGTCGCTACGGCGGCGCTCTCTTCAGCGTTATGCTTTCCGAGGTTTCTATGTCTCATCGCCGCTCAACCGTTAAAGGCTCACTCTCCTTTGCCAACCCTACGGTTCGCGCCTGGTTATTCCAGATCCTTGCCGTTGTTGCTGTTGTTGGCATTGTTGGTTGGCTATTTCACAACACTGTGACGAATCTCAGTAATCGTGGCATTACTTCAGGTTTTGCCTTTCTGGATCGCGGCGCTGGCTTCGGTATTGTCCAGCATTTGATCGATTACCAGCAGGGTGATACCTACGGACGCGTTTTCATTGTTGGCTTACTCAATACGCTACTGGTTTCTGCATTGTGTATTGTATTCGCTTCTGTTCTGGGCTTCTTTATCGGTCTGGCGCGACTTTCGGATAACTGGCTGCTACGAAAGCTTTCCACAATTTATATTGAGATCTTCCGTAATATTCCGCCATTGCTGCAAATCTTCTTCTGGTACTTTGCCGTATTGCGCAATTTGCCCGGACCACGACAGGCAGTGAGCGCGTTTGATCTCGCCTTTTTGAGCAATCGTGGGCTTTATATTCCGTCGCCGCAGCTGGGAGACGGATTTATTGCGTTTATCCTCGCTGTTGTTATGGCTATAGTCCTTTCAGTTGGGCTATTCCGCTTTAATAAAACATACCAGATAAAGACCGGACAACTGCGCCGCACCTGGCCATTCGCCGCTGTGTTGATCATTGGTTTGCCTTTACTGGCGCAATGGCTTTTTGGCGCAGCACTACTCTGGGATGTCCCAGCCCTTCGAGGCTTTAATTTCCGCGGCGGGATGGTTTTAATTCCTGAACTGGCAGCCTTAACGCTGGCGCTTTCGGTTTATACTTCTGCATTTATCGCCGAAATTATCCGCGCAGGGATCCAGGCAGTGCCTTATGGTCAACATGAAGCAGCTCGGTCACTGGGATTACCCAACCCGGTCACGCTACGCCAGGTCATTATTCCCCAGGCATTGCGGGTGATTATTCCACCGTTAACCAGCCAGTATCTCAACATCGTCAAGAACTCCTCTCTTGCCGCCGCTATTGGCTATCCCGATATGGTTTCGCTGTTTGCTGGCACCGTGCTGAACCAAACGGGGCAAGCCATCGAGACGATAGCCATGACCATGTCGGTCTATCTGATTATCAGCCTGACTATCTCGCTGCTGATGAATATCTATAACCGCCGCATCGCGATCGTTGAACGCTAAGGAGTCATGATGACAAAAGTATTGCTGTCTCATCCCCCGCGCCCGGCGAGCCATAACTCAAGCCGCGCGATGGTGTGGGTGCGAAAAAATCTGTTCTCCAGCTGGAGCAATAGCCTGCTGACTATTGGCTGCATATGGTTGATGTGGGAACTGATCCCACCGTTGCTGAACTGGGTATTTTTGCAGGCTAACTGGGTTGGCTCAACGCGTGCCGACTGCACAAAATCCGGTGCCTGTTGGGTCTTCATCCACGAACGATTTGGTCAGTTTATGTATGGACTTTACCCACACGACCAACGCTGGCGAATTAACCTAGCATTACTGATTGGCCTTGTTTCTATCGCACCAATGTTCTGGAAAATACTTCCGCATCGCAGTCGCTATATTGCGGTCTGGGCGGTGATTTACCCACTGGTTGTCTGGTGGCTGATGTATGGTGGGTTTCTTGGTCTTGATCGGGTTGAAACCCGGCAATGGGGCGGGTTGACGCTAACTTTAATTATTGCATCAGTTGGGATTGCGGGGGCGCTACCGTGGGGGATCTTACTGGCGTTAGGTCGCCGCTCCCATATGCCGATTGTGCGTATCTTATCGGTCATTTTTATCGAGTTCTGGCGCGGCGTACCGCTGATTACCGTATTGTTTATGTCTTCGGTCATGCTGCCGTTGTTTATGGCAGAAGGCACCAGTATCGACAAACTGATCCGCGCGCTGGTTGGCGTGATCCTGTTTCAGTCAGCATATGTTGCGGAAGTCGTGCGAGGCGGATTGCAGGCGCTGCCTAAAGGGCAATATGAAGCGGCAGAGTCGCTGGCATTGGGTTACTGGAAAACTCAGGGGCTGGTTATTCTGCCACAGGCGTTGAAGCTGGTAATTCCTGGGCTGGTAAATACCATCATCGCACTCTTCAAAGATACCAGTCTGGTGATCATCATCGGGTTGTTCGATCTTTTCAGTAGCGTTCAGCAGGCAACCGTTGATCCCGCCTGGTTGGGTATGTCGACGGAAGGGTATGTTTTCGCCGCGCTGATCTACTGGATCTTCTGTTTCAGCATGTCACGTTATAGCCAACATCTGGAAAAACGTTTTAACACCGGGCGTACACCGCATTGAGGACACTATGAGCCAAATTTTACTGCAACCTGCTAACGCGATGATTACGCTGGAAAACGTCAATAAATGGTATGGACAATTCCATGTTTTGAAAAATATAAATTTAACCGTGCAACCGGGCGAACGGATCGTTCTATGTGGCCCTTCAGGTTCCGGTAAATCGACAACCATTCGTTGTATTAATCATCTGGAAGAACATCAACAGGGACGGATCGTGGTAGATGGCATCGAACTTAATGAAGATATCCGCAATATTGAGCGCGTCAGGCAGGAAGTGGGAATGGTCTTTCAGCATTTCAATCTCTTCCCTCATCTGACCGTGTTACAGAACTGTACCCTGGCACCGATTTGGGTACGCAAGATGCCAAAGAAAGAGGCTGAAGCTCTGGCGATGCATTACCTTGAGCGGGTGAGAATTGCCGAACATGCCCAGAAGTTTCCCGGACAGATTTCTGGTGGTCAGCAGCAACGTGTTGCCATAGCACGTTCGCTGTGTATGAAGCCGAAAATTATGTTGTTTGATGAGCCAACGTCGGCGCTCGATCCTGAGATGGTGAAAGAGGTGCTGGATACGATGATTGGGCTGGCGCAGTCGGGTATGACAATGTTGTGTGTAACACATGAGATGGGGTTTGCACGAACCGTCGCTGACCGGGTGATTTTTATGGATCGTGGGGAAATAGTGGAGCAAGCTGCACCTGATGACTTTTTTGCGCATCCTAAATCAGAGCGTACGAGGGCATTTTTATCGCAGGTAATCCATTAATTGAATGTTAGTTCGAAAAGCAAAAAGGCCATCCTTTCGGATGGCCTTTTGCTTGATTTGATGTCTGGCAGTTCCCTACTCTCGCATGGGGAGACCCCACACTACCATCGGCGCTACGGCGTTTCACTTCTGAGTTCGGCATGGGGTCAGGTGGGACCACCGCGCTACTGCCGCCAGACAAATTCTTTTCTAATCTGCCGAACTTTAACCTAAAAAGTGGTGCTGATACCCAGAGTCGAACTGGGGACCTCACCCTTACCAAGGGTGCGCTCTACCAACTGAGCCATATCAGCACGCTAAATTTGATGCCTGGCAGTTCCCTACTCTCGCATGGGGAGACCCCACACTACCATCGGCGCTACGGCGTTTCACTTCTGAGTTCGGCATGGGGTCAGGTGGGACCACCGCGCTAAGGCCGCCAGGCAA